>CAIJWE010000102.1 GCA_903824295.1 uncultured Chlorobiaceae bacterium | reverse complement strand
ATGAATCCGATACTTCCCATGACTTGATCTTTGGCATAACCTCTCCCATTGTAATGAATTACTTATGAGGGAAGTATAATACTTTTCTGACGTATATCAAAATTATTTACGAATAAGCTCTAAGTCGGGATAACGATTAACTAATTTAATTAGGAGTTAAAGCTATGCTACACAAGTTCTTCTCCATTAAATCACAAAAAGGCGTAACCATGATTGAGTATGCCTTGATTGCTGCTCTGGTTGCGATTGCAGCGCTTGCCGTTCTTGGGCCTCTTGGAACACAAATTACAGCTATTTTTCAGCAGGTTGTAGACGCATTAACACCGGCGGCACCCTAATAACTCTTTTAAAGCCTAACCATTGAAACTACCAGTCTTGGCTATTGCCATCGCGCTCAGTCTGGGTGCGGTGGCGGCTTTTATCGCCGCCCGCTTGATGAGCGTCGCCCCAACTTCAGGGCCCAAGGTTGTCATCGTTGAGCTGCCCATAGAGGCTGGTAAAGCTATTAAGGCTGATCAAATCAAGAGTATTGATTGGCCCGGTTCGGCTGTTCCGCAAGATGCATCCACTCGCACCATCAGCGTGGTGGGTCGAATTGCCAGAGTGTCCATGATCCCGGGTGAGCCCGTTTTACTCGGCAAATTGGCCCCAAAAACCGCGACTGGCGGTTTATCCTCGATCATCCCGGAGGGCAAGCGCGCCATTACCGTTCGTGTAAATGAGGTGATTGCCGTTGCAGGATTTGCCCTGCCGGGAAGCTATGTGGATGTTTTGGTTAGCGGTAAAGACGCCGACAATCAGCCTTTTTCGCGGACAGTGCTGTCGCGCCTCAAAGTATTGGCCGTTGCCCAGGAAACCACTGCAGACCCTGATAAACCAAAAGTGGTCAATGCCGTAACTCTTGAGCTTACGCCGCTCGAATCCGAAAAACTTGATCTGGCCCGCAATATCGGGGTGCTTTCTCTCGTCTTGCGCAACGAATTCGACACCAGCGAAATCAACTCCGCAGGTGTACGTCTGCCCGATATTTTGAATCCAAAGTCAGCTCGTGCAACCACCTCTTTGCCTGTTGCACAAGCGGTACCGGATGCCAATACGGTGGCCGCACCATTGCGTCAAAGCCGTGGACCTGAAGAAATTCGTGGCACCAGCCGCCAACCTGTAGCCACACCTTAGCCAACATGCACATGAATTTGAAATGCCTAATGCGTTTTGCCTGCAGGATGAGTACTCTTGTGGCGCTTCTTGCCGGCACCGTACCTTTGACCCTGATGGCCTCGCCATCGATTTACCTTGTGCCTGTTGGTGAATCCAGGGTCTACCGTCTCGCAAAACCCATCACGCGAGTTGCTGTGGGCAACCCCGAGGTGGCCGACTATATCACACTTAACCCCTCAGAACTCTATCTGCTGGGTAAAAAAACAGGCTCAACCAATCTTATTCTCTGGGACCAAAAAGGCAACTTCACGTCTACACCGCTGCAAGTCAGCCGCAACATTCATCCCATAGAGGTCATGTTGAAAGTTGTCTTGCCGAATGAGACCGATATTCAGATTTTCGCCTGGGGGCCAGCGTTGGTACTGGCCGGCTCGGTCTCTAACGCCCTGGTTGCGGACAGCGTTTCTCGTTTGGTAACCGCATATCTTGGCGGCTCGGTTCCGAATGAGAATCCGGAATCCGCCTTTATCGGTACTGACTCCAAGCCATTTACCGGCATAATTGGTGAGAACAATAAGATTTCCGTGAACATGAGCAGTTCGTCCGGTGGGTCAAATAGTGCCTCTGGCTCCGCGGGATCTGAAAGCACACGCGGCGTGATCAATCTTCTCAAGGTACGCAATTCGCAGCAAGTCCGGCTCGAAGTCTGCATTGCCCAGGTGTCAAGGACTTTCCTCGAGTCTTTGGGCGTCAGCTTCTTAAAAGCCTCAGGCGATGCACATGGAGGCTCTCTTTTGACAGGATTTGTCAGCAGCGCTACGCTTAATAACGTCTTGTTCGGTCGGGTGCTGGGTCAGGACAAAGGGATCAAGATGGTCGCGGATCACAAACATACGTTGTTTAAGATCCTGGCCGAACCCATTATTGTCACCATGAGTGGTAAAGAGGGGTATTTCCTGGTTGGAGGCAAAGTTTTTGTGCCCATCAGTATCGATAACACCTCCGGAGTCAACAAAATTGAATACGAGCCACAGATCTATGGCGTTGGTTTACGCTTTATGCCCATCGTGCTGGATGCTGGCCGTATTTCGCTCAAGGTCGTATCCGAGGTTTCCGAGCCTAACGCAGAATCTGTCACTGCGGGGACTACAGAAAATTGGCCCTCGTTTAAAATCAGCACAGTTTCCACCAACGTTCAGATGAACGAGGGTGAAAACCTTGTTATTGGGGGTCTTAAGCTTGACAATCTTGCCAATACGATTGATTCGGTGCCCTTGCTGAGTAAAATTCCCATTCTTGGCGCGCTTTTCCGGGACACCAAGAAGAATGGCGAGAAGACCGAGCTCATGGTTATTATTCGCCCAACCCTGGTCAAAGCCAGCGCCACCGCACCGGAGCTCCCCACAGACCGGTTTGTCCCGCCTACTCAAAAAGAGCTTTTCCTCGACGGAAAGCTTCAAGGCTCACGGGTAAAATGAGCTCCATGCGCAGAGATGTTGCCATGCTTCAGGCCCAAACGACGACGCACGCTCAATCCCAAAAGGGCAATACGTTGGTTGAGTTTGCGTTCATCCTGCCCGTATTTCTGCTTCTCCTTTTTGGGGTGGTTACTTTTTCTTTAGCCCTGTACAACAAAACTGTCCTCACCATGGCTACCCGTGAGGGCGCGCGTGCCGGAGCGAAGTACGTTGTAAACAGGAGCAACCTCATCACCAAGAGCAATGCCACCGCGGCTGTTCAAGGCGTCTGTCAAAACAACCTCATCTCTTTTGGGGCAGCCATGAGCCCCACCATCACCTTTAATGCTGATCCGATCAGTGATAAAATCCTCACGGTCACAGCCAACGTCAATTACACCGGAGTCTTCATTTTTTCGGACATTCCAATA
This sequence comes from uncultured Chlorobiaceae bacterium, assembly GCA_903824295.1. GTDB lineage: Bacteria > Bacteroidota > Chlorobiia > Chlorobiales > Chlorobiaceae > Chlorobium. Next base: position 14,393 of record CAIJWE010000102.1, on the reverse strand, counting down.
TCAGCTCAAACCAGCATGAGGCTCGAATAATCATGGCACGGCCATACTACATCAAAAAACTGCTATACGGACAGCGTGGCGGTGTCGCCATTTTGTTCGTTCTGTGTTTGCCGGTGCTCCTGGGCTTTGCCGCCCTGGCGGTTGACCTGGCTCGCATCAACCTGACCAGGGTCGAACTGCAAAACGCGGCCGACGCTGCTGTTCTTGCCGGTGCTCGTTCACTCAGCGATCCATCTGTTGCAGCGTCGGACAAACCTTACAACTGGACAGCGGCTACGATCACTGCGCTGGATGTGGTACAACACAATTACGCCAATGCGGCGCTTCTTCATGATGCGATCATAGAAACGGGTTACTTGAACCTCCAGGATCCCTCGCTCGGTCTGCGTACCTCCGGCACACCTGGTGGAGATGTACCCGCCATTCGGGTCACGGTTGCTCTCTCCAGCACCCAAAACAACGGGCCTTTGCAGTTGTTTTTTGCCCCCATTCTTGGCATTGCCGAACGCAACATTCAAGCAAGTGCCATTGCCGTCATAGCCGCACCCGCGGCTGGCAAGGGCTTGTTCCCCATGGTCATCAGCAAACACTTGCTCGACATTTATTGGAACTCAACGACACGCACTCCCATATTGGTAAATGGCGTGGCCCCTACTGTCAAAATTGGCACTATCTATAGTATCAACGGTGTTAGCCAGTTGTGGGGCCAGTGGACCACATTTTCGATACAAAACAATAACGTTCCAGCGATAAGGACGCTCATCCAATATGGCAACCCCACTGAATTAGCCATCGGCGATTTAACCTACATCCAGCCGGGCGCCGAAGCCACCTTGTACAAGACCGGCTCCGCACCCGATGAACTACACGTCGGAGATGTTGCTGTATTCGTGGTTGACGAAGTTGTGACCGGTTCCTACCAACCTATCATTGCGATTGCCGGTTTTCATATTAGTGGGAGCAATCAAGGCAAAAAGTATGTCGAGGGTTATTTCATCAACAACGTTCCTGCCCCTGGCACGAACCCAGGCGCCGGCAACGGTGTGCCTTACGGAGCATACACTCCTCCCATACTGGTTGAATAAACACACATGAACATTGTTACTTACTCTCCCCAGCCCTGGGATGTTCCCGATACACAACTTAAAGCGGGTCAACACCAACTGGTCCGTCTGGTGGGCGATCTGGGGGTCATGGTGCGCCAACTCACAGCCCAAAAACCCGACCTCTTATTTCTCGTGGGCTTTGAACCCACCGATCCCAATTACATTCAAGAGGTAGAGAGACTTTGCCTCGCTCTGCCGCAGGCCTCCATTGTGGCCCTGCACCGACTAGCGCAGCCCGAACTTTTGTTATCTCTTATGCGTGCCGGTGTGCGTGAAGTCATTGTCGACAGCGCCTCCGAAACCCTGCAACAAGTTATCGAACGCGCTCATCTTCGTGCCACAGGCGATAGCGTTAAGCGGGGTCAGGTTTTTGGATTTGTCTCTTCCAAAGGGGGGGATGGCAGTTCTTGCATCGCGGCCAACTTAGCCTTTGCACTCTCTCAGGAGCCCGGCACCCGTGTGCTGGCAGTCGATGTTTATTTACCCTTTGGCGACCTTGACATGTACCTCACTGGAGATAATCACTCTCAAGATTTGGCTGACATCTCCAGTCAATCCGACCGGCTCGACCATTCGCTACTCGACAGCATGGTGCAGCATCTCAGCCCTACGCTCGACCTCATTCCCTCGCCTACAACGTTTGAAAAAATCGTTCAAATCGAACCCGAGCGAGTGAGCGAACTCATTCACATTGCCGCAAACTTTTACGACTACATTCTGGTTGACATTGGTACATCGTTCGATCAGGTCGGTATCTCTGTTCTCGATCAACTTGACGAAATCTGTATCGTATCCACCCCATCGCTGCCATCGCTGCGCCGGGCAGGCCAACTACTCAAACTCTGGAAAGAATTTGAAAAACCCATGTCGCGCATCGAAATCATACTTAATCGTGCTGACACAAGTGTTCCTGTTTCAAGTACCGAAATCGAAAAAGTTATCGGCAGACCAATTAACCATCGCTTCCCCTCCGACCCGGAAGCCGTGCAGGAATCTCTCTTGATTGGTCAGCCCTTCTTGCAAGTGGCACCCAAATCCAAACTTTCCAAAACCATCGTCGACTGGGCCGCGCACCTCACAGGCAGCAGTAATCATAAACGCTCGCTATGGCAACGCTTAAAGATCAAATAGCTCGCTGGAACCTCTCCACCAAACGGGTTTCAGCTTCCCCAGCATCGGTGCAGGCACAACCTCATGCGGGTGAGTCTCTGACTTCGCTTGCACCAGAACCGGCAACAAAAACCAATGCGTCTCCAGGGGGTGACTATTACACGACGAAAATGAAGTTGCACCAAAAGCTGCTTACCCGCATCGACCTCAACTCCATCGAAAGCCTGACCCCCGAGGAGTTGCGCAACCAGCTTGGTGCTTTGCTTGTTGAACTCATCGAAGAAGTGGCCACCCCGCTCAATGATCAAGAGCGCACCAAATTGGTGACCGACCTCAAAAACGAAATTATGGGTCTGGGCCCTTTGGAGCCCTTGCTTGCCGACCCCACCATTTCTGAAATCATGGTCAACGGCTACCAAAAGGTCTATGTCGAAAAAAGCGGACGCATTCAGCTTACCGACATCCGTTTCAACGACGATGCACACCTCATGAAAATCATCGACAAAATCGTCTCTCGTGTGGGCCGGCGTATCGATGAATCCAGCCCCATGGCCGATGCCCGCCTGCCCGATGGGTCGCGCGTCAACGCCATCATTCCGCCATTGGCTCTCGACGGCCCGGTACTTACCATTCGGCGCTTTGCGGTTGTGCCCCTGCAAATGCGCGACCTCATTCAAAAAAACACACTCTCACCCGCCATGGCCGAATTGCTGGCGGCTCTGGTTAAAGTCAAGGGCAACATCATCATTTCCGGGGGTACTGGTTCTGGTAAAACCACGCTGCTCAACATTCTCTCGAGCTTTATTCCCATCAACGAACGCATCGTCACCATCGAAGATACTGCTGAACTGCAGCTTCAGCAAAAACACGTCATTCGTTTGGAGACGCGCACACCAAATATTGAAGGTAAAGGCGAAATCACCATGCGCGCACTTGTGAAAAACTGTTTGCGCATGCGGCCCGACCGCATCGTGCTGGGCGAGGTCCGCAGTTCTGAGGTGATCGACATGCTGCAAGCCATGAACACTGGTCACGAGGGCTCGCTCACCACCATTCACGCCAACAGCCCGCGGCATGCACTGGGCCGGCTCGAAAACCTGGTGGGCATGGGTGGCCTCACGATACCCAGCAAAGCCCTGCGCGAGCTCATTTCCTCGTCGATTCACTTTGTCGTCCAGGAAACGCGAATAAATGACGGTAGCCGCAAGATCGTCAGCATCGAAGAAATCATCGGCATGGAAGGCGACATCATTACTACCCAGGAAATCTTTTGCTACAAGCGCACCGGCACTAACCCGGACGGATCGGTACAAGGAGTGTTCAAAGCCACGGGCGTGCGTCCAAAAATGTATGAAAAAATGCTCACTTACGGTATAGAGCTCAGCGAGGGCATGTTCGATCCTGGCCCCAACGACTAACCTGTACACCTGATGACCATGTTTTTGCTCCCTTTCTTTGCTTTTGTGTCTGTCATACTGATCCTGCTGCTTGTCTATTGGGTGTGGGTCCACTTTTTCGACCCTCGCAACAAAGCCAAAAAAAAGCGCTTGCAGGCCATCCAAAACGCCATTCACTCGGGTGGGCCAAGCCTGAGCAGTGCGCAGGAGAGTGCACTCGAAACCTGGCTCCGCTCACGCATCAGAACATTTGAACAACTCGACAAACTGGTTCAACGCGCCCACAGTCCGCTCACTGCCGTGCACTTAATGGGCCTCATGCTCGCCTTGTTTACGGTGGTTGTGGTGATTGGTCTTGTGCGCCAGACCAACCCCTTGCTCCTGCTTGTGCTGGCAGTCGCCATCGCCAGAACACCGGTTATGTGGTTATCTCGACAATCCAACAAACGTCGCCAAGCCTTTGGAGACAAACTCCCGGAAACGCTCGACTACATTTCGCGCGCCATGCGCGCCGGTCACAGTCTTACTTCGGCCATCGGCATGGTTGGCAAGGAGTTTGCAGACCCCTTAGGTCATGAATTTAAAATCGTTTTTGATGAAATCTCCTTCGGTATCCCATTCAAAGACGCCCTTGGCCGGCTCGCCGATCGCGTTCAAAGCTATGATCTCAATTTTTTTGTCATCTCAATCAAGATCCAGCACGAAACAGGCGGTAACCTTACCGAACTGCTCGATGGGTTGGCCATTACCCTGCGCGAACGCGTCAAACTGCGCGGCAAAATTCGCACGCTCTCAGCCGAAGGGCGCGCATCAGCATGGGTTCTGGGCAGTATGCCATTTGTGCTCGCCGCTATGCTCACGTTCATAAACCCCCGCTACATGTCGGCGCTCTGGACAACTCCCCAGGGCCAAAAGCTCATCCTCATTGGTGGTGGGCTCATGGCTGTTGGCTTCTTTGTGCTCAACCGCATCATCAAGATCAAGGTTTAACCTCAGCCATGTCCACCATGCAAGACACATTGCAAATTCTAACCATCGTGCTCTCGGGGGCCGCTGTCGCCTCGGTTGTGCTCGTGTTGTACAATTTGGCAGTCGACAACGCCCTCAAAAAACGCCTCACCCAAATCGTTCGTCAAGGCCGGGCCCCAGCCGAAACCTTCTTGTCCAAGACGGCCAATACCCACAAAGTATCCAGCGTCATCAACATTCTCTCTAAACTCTCGCTCCCGGAAGAAGGGTGGCAAAGTTCCATCGTTCATATCAAGTTTTTGCAGGCCGGCATTCGCAACAAAAACGCACCTCAGTACTACTTTGCCGTTAAAACCCTGCTCACACTGGTGCTGCCGGTGGTACTGGCTATATTTCTTCATTTTACCCAGCCCCAAAACCCCTTCGCCTATAGCATGATCTTTGTGCTGCTCACAGCCGCAGCAGGCTACTACCTGCCCGAATTGTTGCTGCATTTCATCACCCAAAAACGTATCGAACGTATGCGTAACAGCCTGCCCGACATGATCGACCTCATGGTCATCTGCACCGAGTCGGGTATGGGCATTGACGCCGCTATTGCCCGCATATCGCAAGAAATGGTACGCACCAACCCTGACTTGGCCCAGGAGTTTTACCTCTCGGCTCTCGAAATGCGCGCAGGTGGCACTCGCATCGAAGCGTTGCGCAACCTGGCACTGCGCTCATGCCTCGAAGATCTGGACGACCTCGTCTCCATGCTCATACAGGCCGAAAAATTTGGCACCAGCCTGGCCGAATCTTTGCGCGTGCAGTCAGATATGATGCGATCACGTCGTTCCCAACGTGCTGAAGAGCTTGCCGCCAAAATCCCCGTCAAAATGACGGTGCCGCTCATTTTGTTTATTTTTCCGACAATCATAATGGTGCTGCTGGGGCCGGCGATAATTCAGATGATTCAGGTCTTTTCCAAAAAGCCTTAGCCATGAGCTTCAGCTTCATGTTGCGTGCCTTTTGGGTACACTGGCCATGGTGGTTGGCCGGTGCCTGGGTGGGCCTGTGGCTGGTGCCCTTGGCCCGCATCATTCCGCGCAAGGTGTTGCAGTGCGCCAAAGTTCCTCTGCACGACTGGCAGGGTCCCGGTGGCGGCCTGGAGCAGTCCGTTCTGCTGGCCAGACGCATTTGGGTGCCGATGGTCAACGCCATTTTGTGGGCCTGTGCGGCCGAGACCACCGGCCATCCGGCATTTCAGGCCGCGCTATCAGGGGCCAGTTTGGCCAGCACGCTGCTGTTGCTCGCACTCATCGACTGGGACTCAACCATGTTGCCTGACTGGGTGGTTTTACCGATGGGGGTGGCTGGTCTGGTCAGCAGCTATTTCGGGCTTACCCAGCACAACCTGCCCGTTAGCGCAGCATCTGCCGCCGTGGTGCTGGGCCTGCTGGGTGGGCTTGCCTGGGTCTTCAAGCGCATCAAGGGCGAAAGCGGTATCGGTGGTGGTGACCTCAAACTCCTGGCCGCGCTCGCCACCTGGTGGGGGGTTGTCGGCGTACTTTACGTGGTGTTGTGGGCCAGTGTGTTTACCGTGGTCTGGTATTTTGTGTGGTGCCGTTTCAAAGGCTTTAGCCGCCAGGCCGAATGGCCATTTGGTCCCGCCATTGTGGTGGTTGCACTGGTATGGGGTTGCGTTTCATCCGGGATCTCGGGATGGGCGCCGTAGCACTCCGCAACGATTCAGCATTGTCGTACTTTGGGTTGTTTGTCGTCTCAATTGTTTTGGCGACATTGATCTTTCCGATGCAGCCGCATGCCTGTATGGTAATGGTTTTTGACATCAGCCGGAGAAGAATGGTTGCGGAGGATGTGAATGCAAAGGAGAGTTTGGTTTAATGATAAATTGGTAGGTAATTGGATGCAGCGAAAGTTGGCGGACAGTGTCATTGTGCTGGATTTTGAGACGACAGGCCTGTCTCCGGCGTATGGTGATCGGGCTATCGAGGTTGGAGCCGTGCTTGTGGAGCATAGCGCAGATTTTCGAAATAACCGTTATGGAGATGTTCGCTGCTGACTGGCTGCTCGATGCCGCAATCCTGATGATCGAGCGTACGCACCGTGTGGAAAACCTGGCGACTGACGAACTGGCTGCGATGCTTGCCGGACCGGAACCTCCATTGCTGTTCGACGTTCGCAACGTTGAGGAGTATGAGAAGAGCCGTATTTCGAATGCTTTGCGTCTCGATCCAGCTACCGGCCCGGATGACTTCGTGGCTCGCTACGCAACCCTTGTGACGGGGCGTGACCTTGTCTTTTACTGTTCGATCGGCCAGCGCAGTACGGAACTGCTCAAGCGGGTGGAGGGAGCATGCAAAAAAGCGAAGGCGAAGAGTTGCCGCAACCTGCGCGGCGGCATCTTTCGCTGGTATAATGAGGGCAAACCGGTTATGGATGCGTTGGGGATGACGGACGATATCCACGGGTACGATCCGATCTGGGCCGTGATGGTCGAACGGCGCCGTTAGTGCTCCGGGCGGAACGGCCTCTGGAGCAGGGCGAAGAGTCGTTGCTTGTCAGCGTCGCATTCATGGTCGAGGCCGAGATGGAGGTCGTCAAGATTGTCTCTCATCAGGAAGCTGCCGAAGAGACGGTCCCACAGGGAGAGCATGCTGCCGTAGTTGGAGTTGTGTTCGCTCCTGAGCCTTGAGTGGTGCAGGCGGTGCATCATGGGTGAGGGGACGATGAGTCGGGCCAGACGATCCAGGGCGGGGGAAATAGGGAGGTTGCTGTGGTGGAATTCGATGACCGGTGTCATGAACAGCGAGTAGAGCAGGCTGTGTTCGATACCTGCACCCATCAGCATGAAGAAGGGGAGACGCAGCAGTTCCGAGAGCAGTATCTCCAGGAAATGGAAGCGCCAACTGGTGGTGACGTCGAGGGTGGCGTCGCTGTGATGTACAGAATGGAATTGCCAGAGAAATGCCGTTTCATGGTTGAGGCGATGCCAGATGTACATCCAAAGGTCGATGAGCAGGATGATCATGATGCCTTCTGCTATGGGGGGAAGGTCGAGCATTCCGATTCCCGGCCAGTCGTTTCTCGACCACTCCAGCATGAATGCCATGAGTAGGCCCGAAGGGAGCAGAATCAGCAGGTTAAGAGCGGCCATCGACATGTTGAGCTTTGCATGGAGAGCGCGGTGCTTTTGGCTGGAGAAACAGGGGTTAAGGCCCTCGAGGATCCAGAGCAGCACTCCGCAGGCAATGGTGGTCCCGAATGAGAAAAAAAAGATTTCTGTCATGCTATAAAATGGTTACCATCTTTTTTATTGGTCGGTCGTTCATGTTCTTTTATCGATATGAGATTACGGAACCTGTTGCTGTTTGAATACTATGGATATGACCCTGCTGCTGTGGATGCTCGCTGCGATCCTTGTTCTGATCGGTTTTGCCGGGCTGGTGTTACCCGCCTTGCCGGGTATTATACTGATTTTTTCCGGTCTTGTGGTTGCTGCATGGGCTGAGCATTTTGTCTATGTCGGGTGGAAGACAATAACCGTTCTCGGGCTGCTCTCGCTTTTTGCCTGGCTGATTGATCTGCTCTCCGGAGTGCTCGGTGCAAAAAAATTCGGTGCAAGCAGATATGCTCTTATCGGTGCTGCGATTGGAGCTGTTTGCGGAATGTTTTTTGGTATTCCCGGAATTGTTGCCGGACCTTTTCTTGGAGCGCTTCTTGGCGAGTTGATTGCCCATCGCCCTCTTAAGGATGCCGGTATTGCGGCAATCGGTACATGGATCGGGCTTCTTGCCGGTTCATCCATAAAAATCGCCATAGCGTTTACCATGCTTGCTCTCTTTATCCTTGTCCGTTTTCTGTGATTTTTGCCTATAAAAATGGCATGATACCCTTTAGAATTAATCAAGAACAGTATCTTGTTGCTGAAAAGCGATACTTTCAGACGTATATTCTGTTTTTTTGTTCAATGTCAACGGGAGCGAAAAATGGTTAAAGTTTTGAAAAAGGGGGCAAACGGATACTTTGTGACGCAATGGCAGGATTTTTTGCGTGGGCAGGGTTATCTGGTTAATTCCTCAGGGGTATTTGATGACGATACGGTCAGCGCTACCATGCAGTTCCAGAAAAAATATAAAATTGAGGTCGATGGAGTTGTCGGGAATCACTCTCTTGGGCGCGCAGCATTGTTGGGATTTGAAATTGTTGAATACTCTGAAACTGAAGATGAGTATCCTCCAAAACCGGGATTTTCGCCCTTAGTCAATAACGCAGAGAGGCAAAAACTCTTTGGCTCACTGTTGTTTGAGCCAGCCCCGACCTCGCAAAATCCGGAAAGAATTCGAATCACCAACAATTGGGACAAAGAGAATGTTGTAAAACTACTTATTCCACAACTTGCCGGGATAGAAGGAGCTTTCCCCGACGGTCACATCAATTTTCATCGCAAGGCAGCAAAGCAAATGGTGTCGCTCTGGCAAGCGTGGCAGGACAATGGCTTGCTCAAGCATCTGCTCACCTACAGTGGCGACTATGTTCCCCGGTTTGTCAGGGGAAAAGCGCACGAACAAGTGTTGTCAAATCATGCCTTTGCAACAGCATTTGACATCAATTATGCCTGGAATCGGCTTGGTGTTGAGCCGGCAACATCCGGCATGAAAGGGTGCGTGTATGACCTTGTTCCTTTGGCTCATCTGCATGGATTTTGTTGGGGTGGTCATTTTACCCGCCGTGACGGCATGCACTTTGAGGTTGCTAAAATTATCGATTAATTTCGGCAATAGATCTTTGTCTGTTGCAAAGCGAAGTCGAGTACCGGGTATCGGCACTTTTTCCTGAAGAATTCGCTGTCAAATAAAGTTTTACAGTAATATATTGTGGCTTCGCTACAGTAGGCGAAGAGAACATTCAACCATTTTTAAGGGAGCAAAAAACATGCAGACTATTTATGCTGACGGAGTTGCCAACATTACGCTGATTGATGGCGTAATCCGTCTTGATCTTGTCAACATCACTCAGATTGAAAACGAAAAGGCCAATATCCGTCCTGTCGGCGCTCTGGCTCTTTCACTGCCTGCGTTGCTTCGTACGCACGAGCAGCTTACACAAGCGATCAACAAAATGGTTGAAGATGGCATTCTGAAAAAAAATGATGCACAACAGGCCGTTACGGACGGTATACGTTCCTGAACAAAAAAGCGATCAAGCAGTAAAATCATGGAACCAGGGTCACGACTCCAATCCATCAGGAGAAGAGTGTGGCCTTGCTTCACTTTTGTTTGACTTGTGGCTGCAACCTGTTTTTGCAATCACTGCCTGCTCTTACCTTCCCGCTTATGTACTTCGATGTATCTCATTCAGTAGTTGGGTTGCTTAAACGGGTCTCCTCAGATAAAAATGCGCATTCTTTTTGTTCATCAGAATTTTCCCGGACAGTTCAAGTTTCTGGCGCCGGCTCTGGCTTTTGATCCTGCCAATCAGGTGGTGGCCATGACTATGCGAAAAGTCACGGTCGAAAGCTGGCAGGGCGTGAGGCTTGCGCCTTATGCACCAGAGAGGGGAAGTGCGAAGGAGGTGCATCCGTGGGTGAGCGATTTTGAGACTAAGACCATTCGCGGAGAGGCTTGCTTTCGTGCGGCTTTACGTTTGAAGGAGCAAGGGTTCTTTCCGGAGGTCATTATTGCCCATCCCGGCTGGGGTGAAAGCCTTTTTTTGAAGGATGTGTGGCCGGAGGCAAAACTTGGCATCTATTGTGAATTTTATTACCACAAAGAGGGGACTGACATGGGGTTTGATCCTGAATTTCCATCGAAAAGTGATGGGGATGCCTGCCGTTTACGCCTGAAGAACCTTAATAACCTGCTGCACTTTCAGGTGGCTGATGCTGGTCTTTCGCCGACAGCGTGGCAGAAGAGCACGTTTCCGGAACCTTTCCGCTCAATAATCAGTGTGATACACGATGGCATCGATACCGAGGTTGTTGCCCCGAATGCCAACATCGCGCTGGCTCTCGGTGGTAATGTCGTGCTGACAAAAAAAGATGAGGTGATCACTTTTGTGAACCGCAACCTTGAACCCTATCGGGGGTATCACATCTTCATGCGTGCCTTGCCGGAAATATTGCGACGCAGACCCAGGGCTCGGGTGCTGATTGTTGGCGGTGACAAGGTGAGTTACGGGGCAAAGCCAGAGAGTGGCCATACCTGGAAGGCGCTCTTTGCTCAGGAAGTGCGCCCGCAAATCAGTGACGGCGACTGGGCTCGGGTGCATTTTTTGGGGAACATTCCATACTCGCAGTTTATTTCGCTTCTGCAACTCTCCACCGTTCATCTCTATTTGACCTATCCTTTTGTGCTCTCCTGGAGTCTGCTTGAGGCAATGAGCGCCGGTTGCGCCATTGTGGCGAGCGACACCAGACCCGTGCATGAAGCGATCCGGCATGATGAAACCGGCCAGCTTGTCAATTTTTTTGATGTCGGGGGAGTGGCGGAAAAGGTGTGCGCCCTGATCGACAATCCTGCAGAGCGGGCAAGGCTCGGCGCCAATGCGCGGGCTTATGCCATGAGTCATTACGACCTGAAAAGCGTTTGCCTGCCCCGTCAGCTCGCATGGGTGAAGGGGTTGACTGACGGAACTCTTTTTTCAACTCCCTGAGCGCTCGCTCTCTTTGTCAAGTTTCTGCCCGGTTTTACAGGTTTTTACAAGATAATTGCCGGCAGATTGTTGATGGCCTGTTTTTTTATATAAATTAATTCCCGGTAAGGCGTTTTTTTTGAAATAATGCGCTGTTTCTCTTGTACAACGTTTTATTCCGGGGTGTTAACAGATTGTCGCAACAGATGTTTGCAATCCAGGTTTACTCTTGCCTTTTCATTTTCCGACTTCGACTTTCATCATATTCACGTGAAACTTTTCAAGGAAGGGGCTTTTCATGACAATCAATTTTGATGGTATAGCGTCCGATACGGCAGGCTCTAACGAATTTTTTCAGGACTTCTTCTTTGATGCATCGAAGTCGGGTGAAGCGGGTTATCTCGCTTCGGTTGTAACGAGCGATTCTGTTGCCCTGTATGATGATAATGGTGACGGTCTGCCTGACCGCTTTATCTCCTCATGGACGGAGAGCGGTGTACTGAAAATCCAGTCCGGTACCATAACGATCGGGGAGGATGGATTTTTTACAATTATTGCGACTGTTGGAGATAGCTTTACGGCAACAGGCAGGCTCGCTTATGACAGCTCAGGGGATATTGTCGGGTTGTATATGCAAGATAATATGACCATCAACACGACCGGTACTGTTGATGGAACCCCACAGTCTGGCGAGAATTATTACAAATTCCATACGAGTGACGGTCTGCTTGCCCAGGCAGGAGAAAACTGGTTCCGCCTCGATTTGTCCGGCGACACCGACAACAATCCTTCCACTTTTACGGCAAACTGGAACTGGCTTGATGCTGATGGACAAATCAGGCAGACTGAAACGGACGTGATGACCTTTGAGCGATACCGATCCATCGAAACCGGGCCCTGAGTCATGGAGTGCAAGGTTCAGTTTTGTTGAAACGGGCGATTTGATTGCTGATGGCGTTTTGAATACTTCTCAGGATGGTAGGCCGGATGGTTTCATTTTTTCAAATTCAGATAGCAATGCCGTCAATGTCGCTCTGACGTGGCAGGAGAGGAATCCTGATACTTTTGTCGTAGCTATTTTTGATACGATTGTAAAAGATCAGAACGGCAACGATACCCCGTTCAGTGGTGCATTGCTTGATACCGACAATGATGGTCAGGTTGACCGGGTTGCGGGAGTGCAGGGTACAAATCCCTTCGATATGGAGTTCATTCTGCTTGATGGTGACCATTTTCAGTTGACAAACTACGAGACCTTCAATGGGCGTGTACAGGTGGATGATGCAGGTAATCCGGCGGGTCTTTATGTAGCCAGCAGCGGAAGTGACACCACACCGCCCACGGTTACCTCCTTCAACCCGGCGGATGCGGCCACTGGTGTTGCCGTTGGCAGCGATATTGTGCTCACGTTCAGCGAAGAGATTCAGAGTGGTACCGGCTGGATTGCAATTCACATTGGTTCTGCGTGGGGGCCTGTCGTTGCAAGCTACGATGTGGCAACGAATACAAAAAATCTTGTCATATCCGGTAATACGCTCACGATCAATCCAACTTCCGACCTGGCGAACAATACACTCTACTCTGTAACGTTAGCTGATGGATCAATCAGGGATTTTGCCGGAAACAATATGACGGGCATATCGACCTACGATTTCAGGACTGTAGCCAAGTATGCGAGCTATGTTGTGACGCCGACAAAAAATTCGGTTGATTTTTTTGTGATATCGCCAGCAGTGACCGGTATGCTTTATGACACGGATGTTAATGGAGTGATTGACCGTATGAGGGTGGTGAGCACGTCAACCGATCAGAGTGGTCACACGAACACCTACACACAAGCTTATCAGCTCCAGTGGAGCGATACGACGCACTGGACGGCTCATGCTTTGTCCAGGTATGCTTTCGGTGCTCAATACGATGAGCAGGGCAGACCTCAAACGATCTTTATGAATGGTGCAGAGCAAACGATCAATTGGGAGAGCCCCGTTGTTGATGGTGTTGTTGCCACGGTATCGCTGGTGAATGGTTCATCAACAGGACTGTTGCAATGTCTTGATATCAATGGGGATAATGTTCCCGATCAGACCATTTACACAGAAACAACCGTCGGGGTGACGACCTATACAGCCTACTCTTCTGCCATAAATTGGACAACAGATGCAAATGGCCACTACACATCCGTCACCATGGCGCTTCAAACCTCATCAAACCCCACAGAGGTATTCAGCGGCAGTGTGACAGGTTCCAACCGTCAAGCGACAGCTATTCAGGGGCCCTCGTTCAGTGGAGGTACCGATTCAGTCTCCCGTATACTGATTTCGACAGAGAAGCTGGTTGATGTTTTTCTGATTTCAGGTACCGAGACCGGTCGATTGTATGATATGAATGGTGATGGTGTTATTGATTGCATGGAAATTGTGAACACAACGGTCGATCAGAGCGGTCATGTAAACACCAGGATCAACGGTTTTGCGCTGACATGGACCGACAGTACGCACTGGACTGCTTATGCAGCTCCTGAGCTGGTATTCGGTTTGACTTACGATGTTGAGGGCAGACCCCTGGCCGTTATCATGAACGGAGGGGAACAGCCAATCATCTGGATGAGTACCGTTACCGATGGTATTCTTGCTACCGTTTCGTCAGAGAATGAGGGTATCTCCTCGTTATTGACGTTGATCGATTCCAACAGTGATGGTAAGCCGGATGCGTTCAACAACACGGAAGGTTCAGGATTGACTGAATATACGGCCCAAGGGTATTTCGACAGATGGGCCATCGACAGTAACAACCATGCCACATCCGTGACCGCTGTGATTCAGCTCTCTTCTCATGCCGAGGATATGTTCAGTGGCAGCGTGACAGGTTCAGGCACTCATGCTGACGCTATTCAGATACCTTCGTTCAGCGGCGGTTCAGGCTTGAACTCATATATGCTGATTTCAACGGAAAAGCAGGTTGATACTTTCCGGATTTCAGGCACAGATACCGGTCGATTGTATGATCTGGATGGCAATGGTGTTATTGACCGTATGGATGTGGTGAGTGCGACGACAGACCAGAGCGGTCATATAAATAGTGCCTGAAAGAAAACCCCTGTTTTTTGAAAATCTGACAATCTCGCCACAATCAAAAGCGGTCTATTTTGGACCCTGCGGAGATGCTCTTACGCTTT
>CAIJWE010000101.1 GCA_903824295.1 uncultured Chlorobiaceae bacterium | reverse complement strand
GGCGAAGTGGCCGAGTGGTTAGGCAGAGGTCTGCAAAACCTTCTACAGCGGTTCGAGTCCGCTCTTCGCCTCAAGAAACAAAAAAAGCCTGCATCGAGCAGGCTTTTTTTGTCTACAAAATCCCCTTCTGACTATCCGATCTTTTTTGAACCGGAAATGATGGCCTGAACGAGCTTCTCAATTGTTGCATCGTCCATCAGCACCGGAATATTCAGACAGATGCTGCTGCGCAACATAATGCCGGTTTTCGGCCAAAGTGTTTCAAGGTCGGCTTTGTGGTACCTCTCATACTCCCCAAGGAGGTGCCCCCATACTCCTGCAAAGTGCCAGTCAAGAGCTTCAGGGAGGATTTTGGTTCCAAACCCGTGCTCGGTGAGGTGCGCTTCAAACTGCAATGCCGCTTCACGATCCTTTACCCTGAAAATCAGTGTATCTCCCTGTGAGCCGGCTTCATCGCTGAATGGCCGAAAGATAAGGTTGTCAAGATGACGGATTGCCTCCTTGATTTTCTTTTTATTCTCCCTTGATTTCGAAAGAATAGTCTCAATTTTGGCAAGCTGTGCCAGTCCTATGGCCGCAGTCACTTCACTGAGACGCAAGTTCAGCCCTTTTGATCGTCTGGGATCTTTACCCCTCGGTAATCCGGGCTGGTGCATGTGGCCATGGTCAGAGAACTCGGCTGCACGATCATAAATATCTTTATCGTTGGTTACAATGATTCCGCCCTCACCGGTGTGAAGCGTCTTGCCGGCATCAAAGGAGAATGAAGCAACACTTCCAAAGGTACCGAGTTTCTGACCATTGTAGGTGGCTCCGAGTGCCTGTGCTGCATCCTCGATCAGTATCAGTCCATGCTTGCGGCAAAGAGCAGAAAGCTCATCCATTTTCGGAGATGCCCACATGGGGATCGCCACCACAGCTTTTGTGGCAGGTGTAATAGCCTTTTCAACTTCAAGCGGGTCAAGATGATACGTTTCATCAAGCTCAACCGGTACAGGCAGAGCACCCAGCGCACTGATAGCCTCAATCGGAGCGATAAAGGTCCAGGCCGTTGTGATCACCTCATCACCAGGTCCAATCCCGGCGCCAGCAAGAGCACAATGGATTGCCGCGGTACCGGAAGAGACCGCATGGGCATACTTCACACCCATCCACGCAGCAAATTTTTCCTCAAACTCTCTTGCCTTGTAATTGCCCCCGCCGTAACGGTACAAATTGACCTTGTCGCGGCTGAAAAGCTCCTGTATTTCAGCCAATTCCTCACGTCCAATTAATTCTGCACCCGCCATAATAGGTATCCTGCTCTTTTTTTTTAAGTTAATCGAGAAACAACAGCCAGCGCCGACTCTTCAGTAAATTCAACCGGATTGCCCGAAAAAGAGCCTTTCAGCGCTTCCGATGCGTTACGGGCAAATTCAGCAACATTACCTTTACCATACCCGTAAGGAACAAGCGAAGGTATCTGAAGCTGCTTATAGAGTTCGTCCATCTCTTCAAGCAGTTCAACGGTAGCCTCTTTTGGTGAAGGAGTTGAACGCATGGGATTAAGAAGTGCATATTTTTCATATCCCTGAAGATGGTTATAGCGCATCACCTCCTTGAGAAAGATAGCGCCGGCAAGACCGTGCGGCACACGGTGCTTTACGCCGAGATAGTAGGCAAAACCATTGGTTGGCCCGTCTCCGGAATTCATGAGTGCCGCTGTGCCGCAGACACTGCCAATGGCAAGGTCAAGCCGCGACTCCGCCCGATCAAGCTGGTTTTGCTGCAACGCATAAAAGGTTCGCTGAAATCCTTCGACGGCAAAAATTCGGCTCAATGCGGTATGTTTGATCGAGCCGAAACTGTCTACGCAGTGCACAAGGCTGTCCATAGCCGATGCAATAACGCTTTCAAGAGGAGCTGTCATAGAAAGTTGCGGGTCAATAACAGCTTTCTTCGGGAAATTTTTCCGGCTGTTAATGCCAAGTTTGCGCCCCTCAACCTCATCAATAAAGACGGCATTAAAACTGATTTCGGCACCACTTCCAAGAAGCGAGGGGACGGTTACGAGCGGCAGAGGATCATGCACACCGGAAGGGAACCCCTTGAGCGAAAGAGCCGGAACGGTATTGGTCATAAGCAAGGCGACCCCTTTTCCAAGATCAAGCGTACTTCCACCTCCTATGGCCACAATTGCATCAGGGGGATTACTCCTGAAAAATTCAGCCACCGTTTCGAGATAGGTATAGGTTGGCTCTCCGCCAAAATCGTTGCAATAGAGCACGGCATTGGGATTTTCAGAGGTAAGGTTTCTCAAAACTTCCTGAAAATAGAGAGTTCCTGCTATGTTAGCATCGTAGATAATCCCCGGCTTTTTCACCGAAAATTGTGCCAGATGCTCATTCAGCTTCAGCGCTTCGTTAACCCCGATAACCAGATCGGTGGATAAAAAGAAATTCATAAAATCAGTGATCTAATGGTTCTGTTGATTTGCATCCTGAATGTCCAGGTTTTTTTTATACAAGTAATACTCAATCAAATCTATTTCCTCAATAGTATCAATCTCCCATGTCTGCCAGAACTCCATTTCATAGGCAGAGAGCTTTTGACCAATTCTATTGCCAAAGGTAACAAGAATTTCAGGCTTGAAAATATAGATCGAACCATTTTCAATGAACTGCGTTGGCCGATCCTGCCGCATCCCGCGATTGCGATAATCAAAATTGACACTGTCCCATTTTCCGTCCCGTCTTTCCCACAAGGTAAGATCATCGGCTCTGGTGACTGAAATAAGCGAATCAGCCCCTTCCTGAACAAAAAGCTCTACTGCACGATCAATATCTTCAGGTTTCCGCAAGGGAGAGGTGGCCTGCAAAAAGACAATCGTACTGAGAGGCATATGGTACTCCCGTTCAATAACTCCGACGGCATGCAATATAGCCGATTCAGAGCTTGCCTTGTCGCCAGCAAGTTCCGGAGGGCGTACAATCACCTCCGCTCCATACTCTGAAGCGACTTGGGCAATGGCCCCGTCGTCCGTTGTAACAAAGACTCTCTCAATGCTTGTCGATGCCAACGCCTGCAACACAGTCCACGCCAGCAAAGGTTTTCCTGCGACAGGATAAATATTTTTCTCTTTCAGCCCTTTGGACCCGCCTCTTGCAGGAATGATTGCTACCGTATGCATAAAAAACAGTTGTACGTTGTTTTCAACCCTCAATCACCTGCCGGCAAACATCAGCGATTTTTGTTGCTGCCGATTTATTCTGTATCGGGGTGAGCGATTTCAGCTCTTCAGGACAAAGGCCACAATGCACAACCTTGTTCAGAGCAGATCCCACAAAAATAGTTGATGAAAACTGAGCAATCAGCATCACAGAGTTGGCAATCATCTCTTCGGTTTTGCCTTCACTGAAAACAAGGCTCCGGGGGGCGCAGCGTTCAATTTCCCTTGTCGCCCTTTCGACATTTTCATTGGGGTGCAGTTTGAAAAGAAGTTGACGCCCGTCGGCTATTTCAAGATACTTCCTGATGTTTTTAAGACGATTTTCGTAAATAAACGTTTCGCGGTTATCTGATGTACAGACAAGCACGTAGTCGCGATGGTCAAAATCGTTCTGAAGATACCTTTCGCAATTGTCAAAGTTTGGAATACTGGTCACCTCAATCTTTGCAGGGCTCACCCCCTTGCGGATAAACAGATCACGATAGCCTTCACTGGCAACACAAAACTTCTCATAAGCATCAGATAACCCCGTCGTGGCCGTACCGGCAATCCAGCGAGGAATCCACTGGAAATTCCTTGCAAGATGGTAGAGAAGGGTTTCCGGTTCAGTCATCCCTTCCTGTACCAGCACAATTTTTTTTCGCCGTATATGTTTTGGGACAATGAGATCCGTACAGGTCACCACCAGATCATAAGCGTGCGCAAAACCGCCAATATCAAGCTTCAGATTATGAAAACGAAGATAGTCAAGAGTACGTTCCGACCGCTTGCGTCCCATAATGGTAAACTCAAGCAGCCCTCTGTCGCTGGCAGAACCGAGGATGCCATCACTGAAAAACGGCGAAAAATACTGGTCGTAATCTGTCAGAAACCCGGCAATCTGATGCATCTGGGTTGTCTGATTCATTGATCCGCAAATAAATAATACTTTCTTTTTCATAAATCTCCGTTACTCACCTCTTCCGCATCACGCAGATGAACCCCTGAAAAAAACATAACCCCGTAGCCAAAACTGTACCAGAGAAGTTCCTTGAAGCGCCTCAAAAGCACAAATGCGCCATAATCAGCAAAATCATGCATACCGAGTGTTTGAAAAAAAAGACGATACCCCAACTCCTGCACCCCGAGACCTGATGGGATGAAAAAAAAGATGCCTCTCAGCATGGTAATTGCCGTATCCATGGCAAGCACCTGCAAAAAAGAGAGCTCGACACCAAGCAACCGCAGTATAATGAAACTCTCAATTGCAAGCATGAACCATGCTAAAATATAAATGAGCAATACAAAAAAAAGCTTGCCGGCAAACGGCCCATCAAAACTCCGCAACTCCTCGTCGGTATCAAGAAATCCAGCCTCCTTTGCAAGCAGCCACATTTTCACCTTTTTGAATGGCACAAACATTAACAGTTTATGCACATTCTGTGCGGCGTTTCCGTTAAGCAAAAGAAAAAGCAAAACAAAAAAAACGAGAAAAACCATTGTTCCAGCCCCAACCATAATATAACCAAGCACAGCAAAGGGAAATATCGGAATGGAAACGGTCTGCAAAAGCGAAAACCCGGCTACGGCACCGATAATGGTATACAGTCCCTGTGCCACGCCAAGCAGGAGTTTACGAACAGCAACACTTGCTACGCTTGCAGGAAGAGGGAGGCCAATAAATTTGTGACAAAGAAAAGGACGAAGAGGTTCGCCGATAGCCATCCCTGCTGGAAGCGTCATGGATATGGTTTCAGCTATAAACTGTATTTTGAGCAGTTTTGAAAACGATATTGCCGTTATGCTCGGAGGAAAAACCCTTATCCATGCAACGGTTTCAAGAAGATGAAGCATGAGGAAGGGTAAAAGAATAAACACCGAGGAAAAGCCGATTGATGAGATCCGCAAAACCACACTGGCAAAATCAATTTGACGAAACTGAAACACAACCAGGACAATGCCAAGCGCAAGGCCGATATAACCAGTCAAAGCACTGCTTGATTTTTTCGTCAATTTCATAAAAAGTCAGGAAATAATGCTAAAAAAAACTCAAAAATCATTTTCATAATTTGCAAAGATAAGAATGTATGGTTAAATATTTATTAATCATTGAAATTGCCATTAGCGTGCCGAGCACTGCCCACTCATGACGATCCGATAAAATTCCGGGCTGTTTTCCCTTTTCGGGATATCTTCCACAAGAAAAAAATCTTGCGCAGATGGGACTTATCAATCCTGACTTCCAGACATTACCAGAGCTCTTCTCCTCTGTTTTTCACCACTTCAAAGGGCAGGAGTCCAGATTTCCAATTGCAAGAAAGATCAACGGGGTGTATGAACCCATCTCTTATGATGCGTTTGAAAAGGACATTCGTGCACTTTCTGCTTTTCTGAAACACAACGGCATCACTCTAAAAGAGCGGGTTGCCATTCTTTCGGAAAACAGGCCTGGATGGTATCTTGCCGACATGGCTATTCTGAATATCGGGGCAATCAACGTTCCGCTCTACCCTTCCCTGCCAGCCAACCAGATTGAGTACATTCTCAACAACAGCAGTGCCAAAGCTGTTATAGTCTCAAACATGCTGCAGCTTGGCAAAATCCTTTCGATATGGCAGAACCTTCCTGAATTGACACTTGTGGTGGTCATGAACCGACTTGAGGAGGCCATGGAGGATGTCCTGGACCTGAACCAGGTCAAAGCGATGGGTGACAAAATTCTTGAAGAAAAACCGTGGATCCTTGACGGGACGATTGTTGAGCCCGACGACGTAGCAACCATCATCTACACCTCCGGCACAACAGGAGTTCCAAAAGGGGTAATGCTCACGCACCGCAACATTTGTGAAAATGTCAAATCCTGCTCATCAGTTATTCGCCTCGACGAAACAGATTGCGGTCTCTCATTCCTTCCTCTCTGTCACGCCTATGAGCGAACCGGTGGTTACTATCTGCTTTTTTCCTGCGGAGCAGCCATCTATCTGGCTGAAAGTATTGAAACGATCTCTCTGAATATGAGTGAGGCGCGCCCGACAATCATCTTTACCGTCCCGAGACTGTTTGACCGCATCAAGATGAGCATACTGAAGCAGCTTTCAACACAGAGCGCAATAAAACAGAAAATCTTTTACTGGGCACTGAGTACGGGCGAAAAGTATCACCGGGAAATCAATGAAAGAGGTGCTGCACCAAAACTTCTTTCAGTGCAACATCGGTTGGCCGAAAAGCTTGTTTACAGCAAAATCAAACTCAAATTTGGCGGAAGGTTGCGCTATTTTGTTTCTGGAGGAGCTGCCCTGCCGCAGAAAATCGGCGAGTTTTTTCAGGCTCTCGATATCACTATCCTTGAAGGGTTTGGACTGACTGAAACTTCGCCGGTAACCCATGTGAATCGACCGGAAAAAGTCAAATATGGTACCGTAGGGCCGGCGGTTAACAATGTAGAGGTCAAAATTGCTGAGGATGGCGAAATACTCCTGAAGGGTCCGAATATCATGAAGGGGTATTGGAAAGACGAAGAGGCTACCCGTGACGTTATCAAGAATGGATGGTTCCACACCGGCGACATCGGAATGATTGACCGGGATGGCTATCTGAAAATAACCGATCGAAAAAAACATATCATAGTGACCTCTGGTGGTAAAAATATTGCCCCAATGCCTATAGAGGAGCTGATTTCCGAAAGCCCTTATGTCGACCAGGTCATCGTCATCGGCGAAAAAAAACCCTTTCTGATTGCACTGATTGTTCCTGATTTCAATAAGCTCAAGGAATTTGCCACTGCTGAAGGAATTGTTGCAGCAACAAGCACAGAGCTTATTGAGAACAAAAGCGTTCTGCAGCTTTTTGAAAAGCTTATCCGTACCGTTTCACGACAACTTGCCACTCACGAAAAGGTACGCAAGTTTCTGCTGATCGACACCGCATTCTCGATTGAAAACGGTCACATGACCCCGACGATGAAACTCAAACGCAAGGAAATTACTGCGAGATACACTTCCGACATCGACAAGGTCTACAACGCTCTCAACATGATTTATAATACTGAATAAATTGGCGAACATGAGTTTTCAGGACAAGATCGACACGACCCGGCGTAGACGAGGGTGTGCATTTACCGCTGCTCTTCCCTGATTCTCAGCACTCGGCAACCCGGTTTGCCCGGGCTTTCAGCTTCATCGACAAGCCCTTCGCCGACGAGCCCGTTGATGATCTCCTGCAACCCCCAGGGACACGAGCCGTATTTTGCCTCGATCTCTTCAAGAAATACGGCTTCTGAAGCCACAAGTTCCTTCAGAAGCTGTCCACGATACCAGCGCTTTGACCCCTGAAATTTCGTCTGTCTTGTCAACGGACGGATACCTGTTTTACGACTGGTAAGATGGAGCGATCCGTAATCCATAAGTGCATTGTGCCACTCACGGCTTTGACCTTTCGGCAAAAGCAGCTCTGCTGCATATTGTATTGTCGGTTTCGAACTATCCTCAGGCAGGGCAAATTCGTGTATAATGACACGACGGATGTTGGTATCAACCGCGGCTGCATCAAAATTATCGGCAAAAACCGGAATAGAACGGCTGCTGTAGTCCCCTATGCCTGGCAGGGTTTTCAGCAGCTCCGGAGTAGTTGGTACCACCCCGTCGAAACGCTCCATGATAATCTTCGCACAGGTTTGCAGTCGCTGACCGCGGGAATTGTAACCGAGTCCACTCCAGTGGAAAAGCACGTCCTTGAGAGAAGCCGATGCAAGAGAATCTACATCAGGAAAACGGTAGAGCCACGCATTATACTTCGAAACGACCCTTTCAGCCTGCGTTTGCTGAAGCATAATCTCGCTGATCATAACCGCATAACGGTCAGTACTCTCCCGCCAGGGAAAGCTTCTTCCATGCAACCGGTAAAAATCAAAAATCTTTTTGCGGAAAAGTCCGATCTGCTGTCGATTCAACTCGAAACTCATAAGCTGAAATGATAAGGACGGATAAAGAAGAGCCCGTTCTGTTTAAGAGCGCTTACTCATAAACAGAACCGACAAAAAAGCAGGTGAGCACCTTTATGGCATCGCCGATGCACCGTTGCATCTTGAAAAAGAAAATCCGGTCGAGCCGAAGCTGACCGGATTAGCAAAAAAAGCTTCAGACCTTCTCCACAATCTTGCGTTCCTTGACCTTCAATGCGGCCTTACCGGTACGTTTGCGCAAGTAGAACAGCTTTGCCCTTCTTGCCTTACCGTGCTTGACCACCGTAACACTCTCAATATTGGGTGAGTTGACCGGAATAATCCGTTCAACACCGACACCATGAGAAATTTTGCGAACAGTGATGGTTTTGTTGCCACCAGCACCCCTGTCGCTGATAACAACACCCTCAAAAGCCTGAAGTCTCTCTTTTTCGCCTTCAATAACCTTCAACTGAATCTTGACGGTATCACCCGGATTGATTTCCGGAAAATCTGTAACAGCCTGAGTGGCTTCAACTAACCTGATTAACTGATCCATGACAACTATGCTATTTACGTTATTTTTTTCTTTAATTCTTACACATCTTGATTGAGGATATCCGGTCGGCGCTCACGTGTCCGATTAAGAGCGTTTTGGCTGCGCCACTGTTCAATATTGCCGTGGTGACCGTTCAGCAGTACTTCTGGCACCTTCATCCCCCTGAACTCTGCTGGACGGGTATAATAGGTACAATCAAGGATTCCTGACTGAAAAGAGTCGGTCAGTGCCGACTCACTGTCACCAAGAACACCAGGAATAACCCTTGCAAGAGCATCCATAAAAAACAGTGCCGGTATCTCTCCGCCTGAAACAACAACATCACCCATGGAGATCTCCAAGGTAATCAAACTCTGACGGACTCTTTCATCAACCGCCTTGTAGTGACCACAGAGAAGAATCAGGTTTTGCATCCTTGAAAACCTGTTTGCCATAGACTGCTCAAACAGCTCTCCATCCGGCGAAAAAAAAATCACTTCATCATACGCTCTTTCTGCTTGCAGTGCTTCAATACAGGCAAAAATCGGTTCCGGACGCAACACCATTCCGGCTCCACCGCCAAAAGGCGAATCATCAACCTGCTTATACCTGCCAAGCCCATAGTCATGCAAGTTATGTATGTAAATTTCCGCATGATTTTTTTTTCGAGCAATGCTTAACAATCCATTGTTCAGCGGTGAATCAAAAAAACCCGGAATGACGGAAATTACATCAATCCTTATGGCACTCATGAGCAGAGAACGTTTTCAGGCACAACCATTTACAAAAACTCATCAAATCTTGGTATGACAATGTACTGTTCACGAAGATTAAACTCTTCAACAAACTCCTCTATTGCCGGCAACAGAATCTTTTTGTCGCCGACCTTAACCTCATACACGTCATGCGCCGGCATGGCAAGCACATTGGTAACAATGCCAACATCACGGCGAGCGCGATCAAGAACCTTCATCCCAATAATCTCATGAAGATAGGCCCGGCCATGCGGCTGTTGCATGAGTTGACTCTCTTCAATAAACAATTTCCAGCCGGTAAGCCCTTCAGCTTTTTCCATACTGTCAATTTCTTCAAAGAACAACCATGCAAACCCTCCGCCAAGAGCGGCTTTTTTTACCTTTAACCGTTCAACCGAATCGACGGACACCCCGGCGTAATACTCCTTTCGTGAGAGAAAACTTTCAGGGAAGTCCGTAACCGGCTCCACCTTCACCTCACCCTTCAACCCTTTCGGCTTGAGAATGATGCCTGTCAGATAGAGTTCCATCCTTACCTCACCGTAAAAGAGTGATCAGGCCTCTCCACCAGTAGCAGCTTTCGCTTCAGCCTCTTTTTTGGCGCTACGGCGATGAGATTTCAATGCAAGCCTCTTCTGTCGTCTTACAGTCTGATGCGCCTGCCACTTTTCCATCTCTGCCGAAATTTCATCCTCGCTGCGACCCATGCTTTTAAGCCGGAGTTCATAGAGCAACCCGGTCGTGCGGATAAGGCTGTTCACCGTTGCTGTTGGCTGTGCGCCAGTCTGCATCCAGTAAACAATACGATCTTTTTTAATGGTGACAGCATGTGGTTTCGCTGTTGGCTGATACGTGCCAACAACTTCAAGAAATTTGCCGTCCCTTGGTGAGCGCGCATCGGCCACGACAATCT
>CAIJWE010000100.1 GCA_903824295.1 uncultured Chlorobiaceae bacterium | reverse complement strand
GTTTGTTTGTTTATGTGTAACTATTGTTAGTTTTATAATTTTTTGGTGATAAACTGTTTATTAATCATTTTTTATTGCTTTATTTTTTAACGAAAGTACTTGTCTTTAATTTCGATTATTATAATGGATAATCTGTCTGGAGAATTCGGGTGATTGCGGGTGAACCCCCGATGAAATTGGCAAACATAACCGGATTTCATGGGGGTTCCTGCTTGATGAAGAGGATGTTCAGGATTGCATCAGCCTGAAAAAGTGGCTGAGAGAGGAGTGTGGAGCGGCTTCAGACTGTATCAGTTCGAAGGTAAGATTGTGTGCTTCGGGGGTAAAAAGGGAGATTACGGCCGCTTCTGCGACGTCACTCCGGTCGATAATTCCTGTAGCAATTTTGTCTCCGATATCAAAAATAAGGTTGTGCATCAGTGGCGGACCGTCAATCAGCCCCCCCGGCCGGAGGACGGTGTATGAGTATTCTGCTTCCGAATAGAGCTTGCGAAGCTCATTCTCACCCTCAAGTTTCATGGTGAGCACCTGGCCATATTTGTTCATCGGGTGTTCAGGCTTGGTCACTGCAAGAGAGCTTATGAGGATGAATTTTTTGATGCCATGTTCTTTGGCGAGTGTGGCAAGCCTTTTGACTCCGTCACGGTCGATCGCCGATGGAGGCGGAGCCTCAGGATCGGTTACCTTGCCGCCGATGGTGCAGATAACCGCATCCGCATGGCTCAATGCTGCCTTGATCTCTTCAGGATTTTCGACGGAGCCAACGGTCAGTTTGTCGATGATTTCAGGGCCGAAAAGCTCGATTGCTTTTGCCGTGGAACGAACAAAAAGATGGTATTTGATGTGGTGACTTTGCAGGCGTTTGACTACCCAGAGGCCTGTTCTGCCGGTAGCCCCGACAACCAGAACGGTTCCGTCAAATGATTTCATGGCTTTCTGTCAGTTTGAGTTGTGGTTTTATGGCACCCTGAATAACCATTTTATACGGTGTTATTAAGGGTGCCACGAGTGATGGATATGGTTGAAGTGCAGGGTGCCAACAGGGTAAACGCGTTCAGTTGAAGAGTGAAAACCGGACATTGCAGACCATGGTCAAATCAACCAATGCGTGGAGGATGATGACGCTTCTGATGTCGCGATACCAGAAAAAACTGAGGGCCCAACTACCGGCAATCAACAGTTGAATTGGCATGAAAAAGGGCTTGTAGGGGCTTGTCTGTACGACATGTTCCGGCAGGATATTGATCCAGAAGAGACCGTGAATAAGGCCGCTGTAGATGATAAAAAAGAGAAAGCCGGTGATAAAGAGTGCCCAGGAGTTTTGCGTGACGCGGCCTGCAAGAGCGTAGCCAAGACGGAACACCGCATAGAACATGAAGGTTTCGGCGATGCCGTTACCAATGCTGAAGATGAGGACGGTCAAGAAATCGAGCGCACGACCGCCATCAGTGGTAGAGTTGCTGTAGACCCAGGCATTGATTGCAACAATGATAAGAGAGGTTGCCAGCAGGGCAATTCTTCTGGTGTCGAATTCGCGGTTGAAGGCGAGGATATCGTTCTTAAAAAAAAGAATCCCAACGAGGAAGGCAAAGGCCCAGTAGGCATAAATCATCATCGGTACGGAGAGTTCCATGTGGCTCAGGAGTGGTTTAGTGGTTTAAGAAACGGTTTCAGGGGTAGTTGTTAATGCTTTTGCATGATAGGAGCTTCGGACAAAAGGGCCGGATTGCACATTGCGGAAGCCTGCTGCTTCGGCTACCATTCGGTAGTGCTCAAACTCCTCAGGGGTGATGTAGCGCTCAACCGGCAGATGCGCGGCAGAGGGCTGCAGGTACTGGCCGATGGTCACCATATCGCAGCCATGACGGGCGAGATCGCTGAGCGAGCGTGCTACCTCCTCTTCCGTCTCCCCCATTCCCACCATCAACCCTGACTTTGTGATAAGGTTGTGCTTCTGTTTTGCCCGCTCTAAAAGCTTCAGCGATGCCCGGTAGCTTGCCTGTGGCCGCACTTTTGCGTAGAGGGAGGGGACGGTTTCAATGTTGTGGTTCAGCACTTCAGGAGCCTCCGCCATGAGGTGGTCGAGGGCATGTTCATTACCCTGAAAATCCGGAATGAGACATTCGATGGTCACCAGAGGGGTCAAAGAACGGATTGCCCTGATACTTTTTACCCAGTGTTCTGCGCCACCGTCATGGAGGTCGTCACGGGTTACACTGGTCAGAACGGCGTGTTTCAGGCGCATTGACTGCACCGCAAGCGCCATTTTTTCCGGCTCAAGAGGGTCTGGAACGGGCGGGTTTGCGGCCTTGCCAACGGCACAGAACCTGCAACTCCGCGTGCAGATATTGCCAAGTAAAAGAAAGGTTGCCGTTCCGTGTGACCAGCACTCCTGAAGGTTCGGGCACATTGCAGACCGGCAGACCGTGTGCAGGCTGTGACGGTCGAGCAGTTGCCTCGTTGCCGCAAACGATGCGCCGCCAGTCAATCGTATCTTCAGCCAGTCCGGTTTTTTTCCGGGTAGACGTTTCATGTGAGGGGTCTGCTGCGTGAGAGTTAATGATTCCAAGGGCTCAATATAGCTAATCAGGACGTTCTTTTCTGGCTAATAATCCTGTTGCCGCATAGCGTGCTCGTTTCAAAAACGTCAGGGAAGGCAAAAAAAGTCCACCATTTACAACCGCGATGATGGACTTAAAGGGAGTGCAGAGGTCAGAAGTTCATGATGATCAGCCGATCACATCCTTCAGGAGTTTTCCTGGTTTGAACTTGACCACTTTTTTTGCAGCAATGGTAATGGCAGCACCGGTCATTGGATTGCGTCCTTCCCGTTCAGCCCGATCAACTATGGTGAAGGTTCCAAATCCGGTAAGGGGAACATCGATACCGTTTTTCAACGATTCTGAAACCACACTGATAAATGCTTTAAGTGCGCGATCAGCATCATCGTTGTTCAGCCCGGCCTGATCGGCAATTTTCTCTACTAAAGCAGCTTTTGACATAGTGCAGATTATTTTGGTTGTTGAAGAGTGTGTTGAAAGAAAACGACGACTGTACACGAGAGTGCTGGAGCGCTGTTCTTCTCCTGCTCTGGTGGTTATAAATTTATGTCACAGGATTAAGAACAATCTTTTTCAAATAAAACACAATACCGGCACATCCCCTAAACTTCTACAATAATTCTACTTTTTTTAGAATTATACATGTCGAGGTTCAGAAGAGTTTATGAAATTTTTTTGAATATGCGAGATTATTACAACATGGCTCGGAATTTTTCCAATATACCCTTAAATGGACGTTACTTATACCAGAAAATCGAATAGCACGAAACTTTTTATTGGCTCTGTTTTTGCCGCTGATCGATTTTTGTCCAGACTTTTCGCTACGTTTTAAGAAATTGATTGGTAGCAGATGGGATCCGTTCGTTGTTTGAGAGAGAGCTGTGTGAGACCATTAAACGGGTTGTTGTGATGCATAGAAAGAGGTTAAGGGTGATGTGGCGATGGTTGCTTTCTCCGAAGTATCTGGCTGGATTGTTTTTTTTGCTGGTGGCGATTTTTCTTGGCTCAACGCTTTTCGAATATAACTATCGAAAATCGGAGGTGGAGCATCTCATGCGTGAAGAGGCGACCGTGCTTGTTCACGCCCTGAGCGAGGGGGCAGATAATGCAATTTCGGGGTACAATGAGAATAGCTCATTGCTTACCGGCAGCCTCTTCAGCCAACTGCGCTTGCTTGACCGCATCGATAAAAAGAGTGCGCTGACCTCCGCCGATCTTACCGAAATTGCTGGATCGGGCACGATGTATCGCATCAATATTTTTGACCGTCATGGAAAAAGAATAGCCTACAATACTCCGCCCGATCATAAGCCCATGGCTCAGCAGTTCAATCCAACATTGCAGTTGCTGCCCATCTTTTCAGGCCAAACCGACTCCCTTGTTGTCGGGATCAGAGAGAGTGTATCCGGGAGGGGACCACGGCTGGTTGTAGCCATTGCCCGCAGCCGGGGTGGTGCGATTACCGGCAATATTAATGCTTCAAGGTTAATCAATCTCCGCCGTCAACTTGGTGTGGGGCGCCTCATTCAGCGCATCGGAGCGGATACGACAGGAATCGATTATATTTTCTGGCAGGATACGACGGCCATTCTGGCAGCAACCCTAAATATTACGGGAGCAGCACCACTTCTTTCCGACACGCTTCTTGCCAGGGCACTCTTACAGCGAAAGCCAACAACGCGATTGACGACCTTTGACGGACGCAAGGTTTTTGAAGTTGTCAAGCCATTTATCTATCGTGGCACTAATCTCGGGTTATTACGCATCGGTCTCAAAACTGATCATTTTACGGTTGCATTGGCCAAACTGCGTACCCGATTTATCATGCTTGTTTTTCTGGCCTGCTTTGGAGGTCTTGTGGTGCTCAGTCTGGTGATGACCCGCAGAAGTGAGGCTCGTATGGCTCATGCCTGCCTTCGGGCCGAGACCTTTTCATCAACCATATTGGAGAGTATGGCCGACGCTGTTGTTGCGGTTAATGCGGATGGCCAGCTTACCCTTATGAATGGCGCGGCGGAGAGGCTGTTCGCCCTCACGGCCCTCAAGGTGCTTGGCCAGGAGGTAAAGCTTCTCTTGCCTGACTGTTCAGAGTTTTTCTCGCTTATCATCGATGAACAACAGCCATCACTTCACAGGGAGTTTGAGTGCACTGCCAGCCGCAAAAGCCTTTTTCTGGCAGGAAATTTCACGCTCATTACGGGTGCCGACCACCGTATCGAAGGAGCTTTGGGCGTGTTGCGGGATCTGAGCGAGCAGCGCTCAATGCAGCGGGTCATCAATCGCCAGGAAAAGCTCAGCGCAATGGGGGAGCTTGCATCAGGAGTTGCCCATGAAATCAGAAACCCCCTTAACGCAATAGGGGTTCTTGCCCAGCGTCTCGATATAGAGTTCTCACCAACGGCGGATGAGGTCGAATACCGTCAGCTTGTTCGTGCAGTGGTCTCCGAGGTGCATCGCGTCAATGCCATTATCCAGCGATTTTTGAAATTTGCCCGTCCGCCCCGGCTCGTCATGGTCAAGAGCAATCTGGATGATTTCATGACTGGCTATCGTCCGATGCTGCAGGGGGAAGCTGATGCAAAAGGGATCCTTTTTACCCTCCAGACCGGAAGTGGTGCGACCGTACTCATTGACCACGAGCAGTTGCAGCAGGCGCTGCTCAACATTGTGCAAAATGGTGTTGAGGCCACTGAGCCAGGGGGGATGATGACAATTGCTCTCTTCCGCCGTGCAGATCGTGCGATTATCGAGATTACTGATACCGGTAGAGGAATTCCTGAAAAAGAGAGAGCCCGGATATTCAACCTCTATTATACGACAAAGGAGGAGGGAACCGGTATGGGGCTGAGTATTGCCAACCAGATTGTTCAGGCACATGGCGGCATGATCGAGCTTGAGCAGAGAGAGCCCGAAGGCACCTGCTTCAGGATTATTCTGCCTCTGGCATAAAGGGGTTCACTGACGCTCAACAACTGAAAAGAGGATTGAAAAATGAGTCACACGATTCTTGTCGTTGAAGATGAACCTGTGCAACTGAAGGCGATCTCCGGCTTTTTAAGCAAACAGGGTTACGAGGTACTCCTGTCGGACCGGCCGCTTGAGGCGCTTGCTCTGGCAAGGGAGCGTGCGGTCGATATTGTGCTGACCGACTTCAAAATGCCCGGCATGAGCGGTGTGGAGCTGCTTGAAGCGCTCAAAAAAATGAATCCTGGTATTGAGGTGATCATCATGACGGCCTACGGAAGTGTGGAGTCGGCGACAGAGGCGATGAAACTTGGCGCGGTGGACTACATCACCAAACCTATTGATCTCCGCCAGCTCCAGCTTATGATTCGTAACACGCTTGAACGGAAGCTGCTTGTCAGCGAAAACCTTCAGCTTCGCCAGCAGCTTTCAGAGCGGTTCAGTTTTGAGGGCATCGT
Organism: uncultured Chlorobiaceae bacterium; assembly: GCA_903824295.1. Taxonomy (GTDB): domain Bacteria; phylum Bacteroidota; class Chlorobiia; order Chlorobiales; family Chlorobiaceae; genus Chlorobium. The sequence goes on along the minus strand of CAIJWE010000100.1, from coordinate 15,352 downwards.
TTCGCAATCAACAGCCATGAGCCAGGTGCTCAATATTGCCGGGCGGGTAGCCTCAAGCAACGCTCCCGTACTCATTACCGGCGAAACCGGCACTGGCAAGGAGCTTGTTGCCAAAGCGGTTCATTTTGCCGGCTCACGTCGTGCAAAGCCCTTTGTAGCGGTCAACTGCGCCGCACTCTCTGAAAATCTCCTTGAAAGTGAACTTTTCGGCCACGAAAAGGGAGCCTATACGGGAGCTGACCGTCAGCGCAAGGGACGTTTTGAAACTGCGGAAGGCGGGACACTCTTTCTTGATGAGGTCGGCGAAATTCCGCTTGCCCTGCAGGTGAAACTGCTCAGGGTTTTGCAGGAAAAAACCTTTGAGCGTGTCGGAAGTTCTCATCCCATCCCGACAAATGTGCGCATTGTGGCGGCAACTAACCGCGATCTGGAAGCTATGGTGCGTGAAGGGAAATTTCGTGAAGATCTTTTTTATCGCCTCAACGTTGTCGCAATCCGCATTCCACCCCTCCGGGAGCGCCGTGAAGATATCCCGCCGCTTATCGACGCCTTTACCAAGCACTTTGCTGCTGAAAACAGTAAAAAAATTACCGGTATTTCAAGGGAGGCTATGGATTTGCTTATGAAGCACTCCTATCCCGGCAATGTTCGTGAGCTCGAAAATATCATGCAGCAAGCTATTGTGCTCTGTCGTGGAGAGATGCTTGTTTGTGAGGATCTTCCGCTGAGAGTGCATGAACCCTTTTTTGAAAAACCCTCTTTTCTTGAAATGGAGGGAACATTCACTGCAAAAGTAGAGGCTTTTGAGAAATCATTGATTCTTGCTGCATTGCAATCGGCGGGTCATGTGCAGACTCGTGCCTCTGAACAACTGGGAATAGGCGAACGGCACTTGCGATACAAGCTGAAAAAATATGGGCTGAAATAATGTGCCTGGTGATGGGGTCTTTTTAATGAGTGTGACGACGATATGGTCGAATCAGCGACCGAATGGTCGAGATTTGACATAAAAAGTGATGTGTTTTTAAATGATAAATTATTATATAATATGTGTTTATGTTTTATTATTTGTTTTTGGCACGCAATTTGATGTTATGAGTAATGAAGGCGGAATGGATGCGAAAGGGTTACTCTGCCTGAAAAGTGATAACATTAATTTTAATAGGGGTACTCATGAAAAAGATTATAGGTATGGTTGCTGCAGCCAGTGTGGTATTTGTTCTCTCACAGGCAACTCCGGCTCATGCGAAAGGGTCACAGAATTGGGGTATGAATATGATCGGCGGGGGCGGCTTGGGTAATTTTGTTGATCTTAATGGTGACGGCATCAACGATGGGGCACTTGATGCAGATGGCGATGGAATTATCAATCGCCTCGATTCTGATTATGTCCGTCCACAGGATGGTACGGGAAGTGGTCGTGGAGCCGTTTCAGGGACAGGAACAGGCACACCGGTTCTTGATGGCACAGGCCCTCATGGTGCGGGAAGGCCAACTCGTTGATTGCGTTCGTATAAAATAATTTTCAATAGGATTAAGATTATCCATTTTAAACAAGAGTACTCATGAAAAAGATTATAGGTATGGTTGCTGCAGCCAGTGTGGTATTTGTTCTCTCACAGGCAACTCCGGCTCATGCGAAAGGGCCACAGGGTGGTGGTATGGGTGGAGGTGGTACTATGACAGGAAGTGGCAATATGAACGGAGGTGGCACTATGAACGGAGGTACCGGTAGTAACGACAGGCTACGTGATGCAGATGGCGATGGCGTTGTTAACCACTTGGATACCGATTATATTCGTCCACAGGATGGTACAGGAAGTGGTCGTGGAGCTGTTTTGGGGACAGGAACAGGTACACCACTCCTTGATGGTACAGGCCCTCATGGCGCGGGAAAACCGACTCGTTGATTGCGTTTTCAACCATTTTTTCAGGCAGAAAAGTTTTTTATAGCTCCTCTGCCTGAAATCATTTTCAAGATTTGATTTTCCATGTTTATTGCCAAAACAGTAATTTTTGTTGTTCTTGCTCTCTCTGCTGGCAGTTTTGTCGGGGAGGCATTCGCTGAAGAGCAGGTATCAATCAACCTGAAGCAACAAGGATTGATTGCCGGAGGCGTGGGAGTAGGGCTTCAAAAAAATGAATTACCTAAAAAGCTTCGATTTCAGGATGCAAATGGCGATGGCCTGAATGACCTTGTCCAGGACAGTGACGGCGATGGCATTCCTGATGGACGAATGTGTGATGGTTCAGGATCTGGCTGGGGAGGCTTCTCCCGGCAGGGCGGTTGCAGGGTAATAATCAATGGCGCAGGAAATGGTGGATTCGGTAGAGGCTTTGGCAATGGATTCCGTCAGGGAGGCGGACGAAGGTAGGAGTGTACACTGACAATTTTTAAATAGTATGAAAATGAAACGATTGTTCTTGATGGTAGGCATGGGGTTGCTGTTCAACACGGCAGCAACTGCCGCAACCAAAGCGCTGGATGGTCAGGCAATTTTTGACAGGAACTGCACGGCTTGTCATGCAATGAATCCACCTCCAAAATCAGCCCCTCCGATAATTGGGGTTATCTCACAATATCATACCAGATTTCAGACAAAAGAGGATGGTGTCAATCACCTTGTTGCTTACCTGAAATCACCAAAAAAGCAAAACGCCGTTGAGCCACAAGCCATTATACGGTTTGGCCTTATGCCACCGTCACCCCTTTCGGAACCTGAATTGAGAGTTGTAGCCGGATGGATATGGGATCAGTATGACTCGGCAATGGGCGCATGTGGCGGTTTCGGTGGTCAGGGCGTAATGAACAAAAATTGCAATCGGGGAATACGATGAAAAAATCATTCAGGTGGCGGGTCTTTATAAGTTTCGGGCTTTTTATCGCACTCTTCATGATGCTCGTTTCGGGCGTCATCCTCTATATCTCACCTCCCGGCAGGGTTGCAAACTGGACGGATTGGCGATTGATCGGCCTTACTAAAACAGGCTGGCGAAATCAGCATCTTATTTTTGGATTTGCCTTCACTCTGCTCTCGCTTTTTCATCTTTTTCTGGTCAACTGGAAGGCCTTTTTGTGCTATCTCAAAACAAAAACAGCGGAAGGCGTCAGGCCTCCAACAGAGTTGCTGGCCATTCTGCTTTTCTCATCGTTTTTCGGAGTTGGAACCTATTATGGGCTTGAACCCTTTTCAGCAATAATACAGTTTGGCAACAGAATCTCCAGCTCATGGGAAGTTCAGGAAAAGAGGGCTCCGATTCCTCATGCCGAGCTTATGACGCTGACAGAGCTCTCGCAGCAACCCGGTATGGGCGGCGATCCTGAAGCCCTGAAAGCAAAACTTGAAAAAGCGGGATTAATCGTTGCGTCATCGAAAGAGACGCTTGCGGCAATTGCCGAGGCGAATGGTATGGCGGCGGAACGTGTATACGAGATGCTTGCGCCTGAAGAACAGGGGAAATCGAAACTGGGTGGAAAGGGTTTTGGGCGAAGAACCTTGCAACAGATAGCCGATGAGTCGGGTGTTTCAGCTACCTCATTGCAGCTTGCACTCCGCCAAAAGGGGATTGAGGCAAAAACGGACACGCCGCTCAAAACGATTGTTGAGGAGAATAACATTGAGATGCGGGAGTTGCGGCAACTGCTTGAGACGATGATCAGGCGGTGATGCACCTTTGAACGTTTGCTCGTTTGCTGGAGAGTCGGGCGGAGTGTTGTAGAACATTGTGCCCGGCTTCAGGGTAATGGAATCGTTTGTCGGCTGAGGAACGGGCACTTTGCTAATCCTGCGCAGAATAAGAAATACGATGGGCTGTTATAGCAACAGCATTTTTCGTTTGTTTTTTATCTTTAAAAGAATGTAATTGATTACTACCTTTTAAAGAAACTCAAAAAATGGGTATGAAAAGAACGACAAAAAATCTTCCGGCAGAAAAAAGGCGCTCAGTTACGGTGGATGCGGTGATGCAGCTTGCAGCCGAAAAAAATCCGGTGGAGATTACGACAGCGGAAATTGCAGAACGGATGAACTTGACCCAAGGAGCCCTGTTCCGGCATTTTCCTACAAAAGATGCGCTTTGGCAGTCGGTCATGGAGTGGCTTTCCGGGCAACTGCTTGGAAGGATTGACAAGGTCATTGAGACCACGGAATCGGCATTTGAGGCGCTTGAACGCATGTTCATGGCTCATATTGATTTTGTTGTACAGCATCCGGGTGTGCCAAGAATGATTTTTGCTGAACTGCAGCGGCCCGAGAAATCGTCGGCAAAAAAAATTGTTGAAACCATGCTGCTCCGCTATGGTGAACGTCTTGAAAAACTCCTCGAAAAGGGGGTCGCGCAGGGCACCATTTATCCTGATCTTGATGTGAAAGCCGCTTCAGTCATGTTTATCGGAATAATCCAGGGCCTGGTGATGCAGTCGCTTATCGCAGGAGATACATCACTTCTCCTCAGCAATCCCAAACCAGTATTTGCACTGTTCCGGCAAGCAATTACAATGAGAAAACTATGAAAATGAAGGCTGTCAATAAAAAAATGGTTGGGTTGTTTGCTGTGCTTCTTCCTCTCCTGGTGCTCTTTTTCTACGTCGCATTGCGCTCGGGCCCTCTTGCCCCTGTGCCGGTAACGGTTGTGACGGTTGAAAAAAAACAGATTAGTCCAGTATTGTTCGGTATCGGCACTCTTGAGGCAAGATATGTCTATCGAATCGGTTCTGTGGCTTCCGGAAGGGTCAAGCTGATTACGGTTGATGTGGGTGATGTTGTTCATGCTGGCCAGGTGGTAGGGGAGATTGACCCTGTTGATCTTGATGAGCGTATGAATGCCCAGTTGTCGGTCATCAAACGATCAGAGGCCCAGATAAGATCGACTGAGGCACAGCTTCGTGATGCCGCTGCAAGGAAAAAGTTTACCGGTGGACAGGAAACTCGCTATCGGCTGCTCCTCTCTGCACGCGCAGTGAGCGCCGAGTCGGTTGAAGCGAAGCACCAGGAGGCCGAGATAGCCCGTGCATCTGCCTCTGCGGCTGAAGCCGGTGTTTCTGCCGCACGTCAGGAACTTGCCTCCCTCAAGGCAGAATATCAGGGGCTGGTGAAGCAGCGTCATACCCTGTTGCTTGTGGCACCAGTTGATGGTTTGGTGACCGCCCGTCAAGCGGAGCAGGGGAATACGGTGTTGGCCGGTCAGACCATCATTGAAATGATTAATCCGCGAAGCCTCTGGATTGATGTGCGTTTCGATCAGTTGCAGAGCGCAGGCCTCAATGCTGCTCTTCCGGCACGAATAACACTCCGTTCTCAACCGGGCCATAGTTTTTCAGGTATGGTCAAGAGGGTTGAGCCTCTCGCCGACCGCATAACAGAGGAGATTCTTGCAAAAGTGCTCTTCACTGTTGTGCCCGAACCACTGCCACCGGTAGGGGAACTTTGTGAGGTTACGGTCTCGCTACCACCGTTGCCGGCGTTTCCCGTTGTGCCCGATGCAAGTCTCCACCGGGTTGATGGTCGTCTTGGTGTCTGGATTGTTGAGCACTCAGGACTTCGTTTTGTCGAGGTACGCACAGGTATGGCTGACCGTGATGGAAATCTCCAGATTCTTGGCGGATTGCAGGCTGGAGCAAGGGTGGTGGTGTACAGCAAAAGCGCTTTACATGCCGGGAGCCGCATCTCTATTCTTAATCATAACAGCAAGGAGGGTATCCAGTGATCTCTCTTGCCGGACGCGATATTCTGCACGGATGGGGTCGTTTTCTTTTGACTGGCGTCGGTCTTGGCCTGCTGATTGGTGTAACACTGAGTATGGCTGGTATCTATCGGGGTATGGTTGATGATGCCAATGTTTTGATCGACAGCAGCGGAGCTGACCTCTGGGTGGTGCAGCAGGGGACGCTTGGCCCTTATGCCGAACCATCGAGTATCTATGAGGATACCTATCGGGGTATTCGCGGAATGCAGGGGGTAGCCCGGGCCGCCAATGTGACCTATCTCACCATGCAGGTGCGCCATGCCGAGAGTGATGTACGGGCGATGGTGGTTGGCGTTGTTCCTGGCGGAGCGGGAGAGCCGGGCCAGCCAGGCTTCCTCATTGCCGGGCACCACCTTAGTGGAAGCCGCTATGAGGTTGTAGCTGATGGTAAAGCCGGATTTGCCTTGGACGATGTTGTTACGATCCGCCGCAACCGCTATCGAGTGGTGGGGCTTACCCGACGCATGGTTTCGTCGGGCGGTGACCCGATGCTCTTTATTCCCTTGAAAGAGGCGCAACAGGCGCAGTTCCTTAAGGATAATGATGCACTGCTTCAGCAGCGACGTCGCACGGAGGCAAATCCTCTTTTTAACCGCCCTGCTGTACCAGGGCTGCTTGAGGCCGTTATTGCTTCACAGACAACCAACAGTTTTGTCAATGCTGTTCTGGTGCAGTTAAAACCGGGATATGATCCGGAAGTTGCAGCCGAAAATATCCAGCGATGGAAACGGTTGCAGGTCTATACCCGGTCACAGATGCGAACAATCCTTGTCGATAAGCTGATTGCGACATCCGCAAAACAGATAGGAATGTTTCTGGTCATTCTTTCAATTGTAAGCGCTGCTATTGTGGCCTTTATTATCTATACCATGACGATGGCAAAAATCAGGGAAATTGCAGTGCTGAAGCTGATTGGCACAAAAAACCGGGTGATTGCGAGCATGATTCTGCAACAGGCTGTTGGGCTTGGTGCAATTGGCTTTGTGGTTGGCAAAATAGCGGCAACCCTCTGGTCGCCTTTTTTTCCACGATACGTCCTTCTTGAACCCGGCGATGCCATCAGGGGCTTTCTTGCAGTGATGGTGATCTCTGTAATGGCAAGTATACTGGCCATTACAGCCGCCCTCAAGGTTGATCCCGCAGAAGCCATAGGAGGTTGAGATGAAGAGAACAGGCATTCTTATTGAGGGACTTAAAAAACAGTATGGGAGCGGCGAGACTCTGGTGGATGCCCTCAAGGGGGTTGAGATGGAGGTGGCACCCGGAGAGGTTGTCGGGCTTGTTGGTCCTTCAGGATCGGGCAAAAGCACCTTGCTGAAATGTCTTGGAGCGGTAATTGAGCCCTCGGCAGGACGAATGACGCTCGGCCAGAAGGTTATCTATGATGGAGGGTGGAAAATAAAAGATTTGCGAGCATTACGCCGCGATAACATAGGGTTTGTCTTTCAGGCCCCCTATCTCATTCCCTTTCTTGATGTGATCGACAATGTGGCATTGCTGCCGATGCTTGCCGGTGAGCGAAACGTTGTCGCCCGAAAGCGCGCTGTTGAGCTGCTTGAGGCGCTTGACGTCGGGCACCGGGCCAAAGCGATGCCCTCTCAACTCTCCGGGGGAGAACAGCAGCGGGTGGCCATTGCCAGAGCGCTTGTCAACCATCCTCCAGTTATTCTTGCCGATGAACCGACCGCCCCTCTCGACAGCCAGCGGGCGCTTGCGGTTATCGGTATCCTCAACGATATGGCCCGTCACTATGAGACTGCCATTATCATTGTCACCCACGATGAAAAAATCATCCCCTCCTTTAAACGAATCTATCATATTCGCGATGGTCGTACCCATGAAGAGGCCGGGGAGGGAAAGTCACCCCATGAACTGATTAAAACTGATAGAGCATGAGCTGCACCGTAAGAACCCGGTCAAGAAAGATACTTGCGCTTCCTTTTGCTCTTTTTATGGCGGGATGCACTGCAGGGCCTGATTTTGTGCGCCCTGATCCACCAAAGAGTACCGTGTATAACTCAAGAGTGATGTTGACCGATATTGAGGCCCAGAGAGTTGTGCCAGGCGAAGTTCCAGCTTCCTGGTGGGAGGAGTTTCGTTCACCAAAACTGAGTGCTCTGATTGAGGTGGCTTTACTGCAAAGCCCAACGCTTGAGGCTGCAACAGCGACGCTTCGTCAGGCAGAGTATCTTTATAAAGCCAAAGGAGGCTCAACTCTCTATCCTCGCATTGATGCAAATCTCGGCGCCCAGCGTCAGGGGATCAACGGCAGCATGAGCGGCCAGGAGGGTAGTGAAAAAACCTTCAATCTCCTCAATGCATCGGTCAGTGCAGGGTACACCTTTGATCTTTCCGGCGGCAATCGCCGTCAGCTTGAGTCTCTTGCTGCCAAAGCAGGATATCAGCGCTATAAACTTGCAGGCGCACGTTTAACGCTCGCGGCTGATATTGCAACAACGGCAATACGACAGGCGCAACTCGCAGGCCAGAGTGCTGCTCTTGAAAAAATTCTGGCCAGTCGCCAGGAAAAGCTTTACATAATACATGAACGTCAGAAGCTTGGCGCGGCTTCAGGATATGAAGTTCTGGCCATGCAGGCAGATTTGGAGCAAAACAGGGCAGCTCTTGCTACCTTGCGTTATCAACTTGACCAAACAACCCATCTCCTTGCTCTGCTTGCTGGTCAGTCGCCCGACAGTGCAACCCTTCCGTCGTTTACCCTGAATGACTTTACTCTGCCCTCCACCCTTCCACTCAGAGTTCCCTCCGAACTGGTTCGCCTGCGCCCTGATATTGAGGCATCGGAGGCATTGATGAAAGCCGCCAATGCTGATTATGGCGCGGCGGCAGCAAAATCGTTTCCGCAGATAACCCTTGGCGCAGATATTGGTTCACAGACCCTGAGTGCAGCAAGTTTGTTTGGAAGCGGTTCACTGGTTTGGGGCCTTGCCGGACAGCTTGTCCAGCCCCTTTTCAACAAGGGGATTGGTGCTGAAAGGGATGCGGCCAAAGCAGGATTTGATGCAGCCGCAGCAAACTATCGCCAAAGTGTACTCAATGCTTTACGCGACGTTGCCGATGTTCTCTCTGCCCTCGACCATGACCGTCAACTCCTCTCCTCCTGCGCGGGGGCAGATTCAGTCGCGCAGGAGCAGTTGCAGATTACCGGAAGCCGCTATACACTGGGTGCAGCATCTTATCTGGAGCTTGTACAGGCGCAGGCCGATGCGGAGCAGTTCCGCCTTGAGCTGATAGCCGCTCAAGCTCGCCGTTTGTCGGATACCGTTGCTTTTTATCAGTCCATGGGCGGAGGAGGCGGAAAATAAAACAACTACCTAAACGCTTTTCAGTGCTGTTGTCCAGCTTTCCATTGCCGCATTTGCTAAAGGATTCGGGGCTTCGAGAAAACTGATGACAAAGGAGTCTTGACGTTCCGCGATTCCGATTGAACGGGGACGGAGTGCAAGCACCATGGGATTTTTAATTTCTTTGCCAAAGCAGAAGATGATGTTTTTCGCATCTCTGATTTCCGGACTGATAAAACTGTCGGGCAAACTGGACGTATGGCTATAGTGATCAAAGATTCCGATAAATATGACAGCAGGATTACCCTCAATCATGGTTTTAAAATGAGTCAGAATGTCATCGACACCTTTGCACGTTGTTTCGTTTTTATTGATTTCAAGGGTGTAGATCGGGTATCTTTCCTGGAAAATCGTCTGTTTCATAATTATATATTCTGTTTACTGTTATGCAGCCATTCATCCCGGGATAGCTGCTGTTTTTTAATGGCATCCGTGACCTTGACAGGCATGCAGGGTAGTGGCTTTGGTCAAGGTTTCATTGCTGAATCGTAGTAAAGCCTCTTCCAGAGTCTGTGATTGTTCTGCCATATAGACATCAATGCCCATCCTCTGCAATTTTGCAATGGCTCCTGCCCCGATTCCGTTACACAGTACCACGTTGATTCCGAGCTGTGAAAAGAAATCGGCAGGGGTGCACTGACCGTGGTCATGATGCATCGAAGCGTTAGGCATAAATTCAACTGAATTTGCTTCCGTATCGGCAACAGCAAAAAACGGAGCACTTCCGAAATGCTCGCTCACTTTTGAGTGCATACCGGCTTGTTCATGTAAAGGGACAATTATTTTCATTGTGATTTCTCCATTTTTTGTTTTGTGAACGTTTTCAACGTTTCTGATAGCCCTTGATACGTTGTGACTAAAAAGTAAAGAGCTTTATACCATCGGCTCTCATTTTTTGAGCAATCACCGGAGGTTTTGCGACACTGACACCAGTGATCAATTGAGATTCACTCACGTTGATATTGGGCAGAAAAAGCGGGCAGACTTCAACCGGCACACCACGGGCGATCAAACCAGCAAGAAGCATCTGCGGCGATTTGTTTATCGGTTTGAATATTGTTTGCTTGCTGTTTTTTAATGCAAGTTGTCCAGCCTTATCGCACAGCAGAATTTGCAGGGATTTACCCTGTTCAAGCGTTTGTGTTGCAAGAACGAGGGCCATCATCTGAGTCATCGGTTCTGCGTCAGTAAGGATGATAAAAAGCCCTTTTGTGTTATCAATGCTTGCTGCAGGTTGAGCAGCAGGTGTTAGCCGCTCCGCTGCCTTTGTCTGTATCGGTGTAAACAACGCAAGTAGCAAAGCAATTCTTGAAGCATTTTTGCTGAAAAGTGACATGTCAAGGTTTTTGTGAAGGTTGTAATGATAATGTCGATGCGGCTTATGATCAGATCTACGCGCCTCTCTATTATAAGCATATGCTCATATTAAACCAAATTTATTTAAAGCAAATAATTTTATGGAAGTGTTTACAGTCATCATGTTTCATCTATGGCGGGCATTTTTTTCGGTATTGCTGATACTGATGTGTACTGTAAAACTGCTATTCATAAGCGCTCAGCGAAAAGTCCTTCCGTGATCATTTTCGAAACAGCTCAATATTTGGCGAACTTTTTTTTTAATGGATTGAGTATTGCTGTCAGATTTACCTGTGGATCTGTTTTCTGCTTGATCTCTTTGCTACGGTATTAATTCTTGCGGGTCGCTTATTGATCTTATTTCTTCGCTATAAAATGGTTAACAATTGCAAGTAATAGGTGTGTCTCAGATGTTTTCTTGTGATGATTCTTTTTTTGGATATATAACGATTGTTATGAATTTCAGAAGAAATAATGATATTTTTTTTCTGATAAAAAAAAGAATAGTTTATTTAAAATGTTTTATTATAGTGAATTAAGTGTTTTTCGCTGTAAAATAATTTTGACATACTGGTATTATCCGTATTTTATTAAATTGCATTTTATCTCTCTTAAAAAAAGATTATAACCAAGAAAAAAAATCCATTGCGTATCATTTTTTGATGCGAAAAATACGATAAATCTTTCTCAAGAGTGATCTTTCTGCTTCAGAATTAGTACATGCGGTCAGTTTCCATAAGGGCACACTTTGTGGATATACCCTTATGAGTGGTGGTCTACATCAGAGCAATCTATCATAACCCGTTCAGTAAAGGAGAATAGCACATGAGCCATGGCCAGAATTTCAGTCGCCGGGACTTCATAAAAATATCGTCGATTTTCCTCGCAGGATCCAGCGTACTTTCCTATGGCGCCATGCAGGCGTTTTCCAGTCACCAGTCGACAATTTCAGGCGAATTTGGAGAAAAAGTCATCTACTCTATCTGCGAACACTGTTTCTGGCGGTGTGGAATTGCCGCTCATGTACGTGATGGCAAGGTATACAAGATCACTGGTTCGGAACATCACCCTCTCAGTCAGGGAAAACTCTGTCCGAGAGGTACTGGAGGAATAGGTCAGTTATACGATCCCGACCGCCTTGCTCATCCTCTGATTCGTGAAATAAAAGGAGGAAAACAGTACTACAGAAAGGCCACTTGGAATGAAGCCGTCGGAGTGGTTGCAGAAAAGCTTTACAAAACAAGTCAGGTCTATGGTCCAAGTTCAATAGCCATGCTTCACCATGGCTTTGGTGTCTCGTTCTTTAAAAAAATGCTTTCGGAAATCGGGGTCAATAAAATCGCAAAACCGTCCTATGACCTTTGCTGCGGCCCAGCTCGTCAAGCTTCAGTGCTTACTTATGGCTATCCGAGCGATACACCCGAAGGGTTCGATATGAAGAACAGTAAATACATGATTTTTTTCGGTACCCATTTCGGAGAGAACATGCATAACACTGCCGTACAGGAGATTTCAGAAGGAATTCGGCGCGGAGCAAAAATTGTTGTGTTCGATCCTCGTTTTTCAACGCTTGCTGGAAAGGCCGATCACTGGCTGCCAATCAAACCGGCAACGGATATCGCCATGATACAGGGCCTTATGCATGTGCTTATCAGTGAAGAGATTTACGATAAAGCGTTTGTCGAAGCGCATACAGTTGGTTTTGGCGAGCTTTGGGAATCAGTAAGAGAGATGACCCCGGAAAAAGTTTCAGCAATCACTGACATCTCAGCCGATGCCATTCGCACAGTAGCAAGAGAGTTCGCATTCCATGCTCCGGCAGCTTTTGTGCACAGCGGACGACGAACAAACTGGTATGGAGATGCCCTGCAACGACTTCGCGCCATCCTTATTCTTAATGCTCTGGTGGGTAACTTCAAAATGCCTGGTGGTGTCGTTGCATTTAAAAAGTTTCCGCTTGTTCAACCTCCGGCAGCTCACGAACATCTGGCCTACGAAAAAGAGGTCTACAGTAAATACCCGTTCTTCCCGAATGACGAACCGTCAAATACCATCGCTTCGCACGAAATTGTACAACAGGCAATAACCGGAGAGGTCAAGGCACTCGTGATTTACGGCGTTAATCTGCCAGAAACCATGACACTTGGAAGAAAAACCGCCATAGAGGCACTTGAAAAAGTCGACTTCATGGTTGCCATTGATGTGCTTCCGGCCGAGGTTACAGGTTACGCAGATGTTGTGCTTCCTGAATGTACCTATCTTGAGCGGTACGATGATCTTGATAACGGACGTGCGTTTCGCACCCCTTTTGTGGCGCTCCGCCAGCCTGTCGTTCCTCCAATGTATGATTCAAAGCCAGGCAATCAGATCGCAAAAATGATCACCGACAAATGGGGACTGCACGGCGTCTTTGCTCCAACGGTTGAAGCTGGACTAAATAAGAAGCTCGGACTTATCGGCAGCTCGCTCGAAGAGATAAAGAAAAAAGGGGTTCTCGTGATGCCCGAAACAGACCTGTACCGCAAGCCAGGCGAGCCACTCAACCTGAATACTCCAAGCGGAAAAATCGAACTTGCCTCAGAGCAGCTCAAGAAGGGAGGATTCAGCGCTGTTCCAATTTATACAGCCCATCCTGAGCCACCATCAGGCTTTTACCGTATGCTTACCGGTCGTAAACCGATGCTTACTTTCGGGCGAACGGCCAATAATCGTTTTCTTGGAGATCTTGCAACGGCTAAAGAAAACGAAGTATGGGTCAACCAGGGGATAGCCAGTAAACACAACATTACCAATGGGGAGTATGTTCATCTCAAAAACCAGGATGGTGTTATTTCTGAATTTCCGATAAAAGTCAAGGTTACCGAGCGAATACGACCTGATGCCGTCTACATGGTTCATGGGTTCGGGCATACCTCAGCCAAGCTCACCTGGGCCTACAAGCGGGGAGCATCTCACAATCAGCTTATAACAAGAACAGAAATCGATCCTGCCATGGGCGCTGTTGGCTTTCAGAATAATTTTGTGACATTCATCAAGGAGGCTAACGCATGAGTAACAAAAAAAATTATGGAATGGTTATTGACACCCGGGTTTGCGTCGGTTGTTCAGCCTGTGTCTATGCGTGTAAATCAGAGAACGGCATTCCTGAAGGTTATTGCCGAGACTGGATAGTCCAGGAAACCAAAGGGATATTTCCAAAACTCACCATGGAGAACCGTTCAGAGCGTTGCCAGCATTGTGACAACGCTCCCTGTGTAACCTACTGCCCAACCAGAGCATCGCACTATGCTGAAGACGGCACCGTGCAGATCAACCGGTCACGTTGTACGGGATGCAAAGCCTGCATGGCAGCGTGCCCCTATGACGCCCGATATGTCCATCCGGAAGGCTTTGTCGACAAATGTTCACTCTGTCAGCACCGCACTGAAAAAGGAATGAAAACCGCGTGTGTATCAATTTGTCCAACTGGCAGCCTGAATCTGGTCGATTTCAACGACCCAAAACAGGAGGCTCAACAACTTATGAACGGTAAACTTGTCTACCGACAGAAAGAACATGCCGGTACCGAACCAAGCCTCTACTGGATTTCTGCAAGCAATAAACCCGGAGCATAACCATGATGGCAACTGCAGTCAGCGAATTGATATCAACAAAAATCAACCCGAATGTGCTACCCCATCTCCACATATGGGAGTGGCACATTCCTCTCTATCTTTTTTTGGGTGGTCTGGCAGGAGGACTTCTTGTGATCACCTCCATCATGATTGTTATGAAAAGACAGTTTAGCATCGGTCCTCAGGACGTAGGTAACGGATGCCCTTGCCTTGCCTTGCGAATAGGTTCAGTTCTGTCGCCGACGCTCCTCGGCATTGGTATGCTCTTTCTCTTTCTCGACCTTGCCCATCCTCTCTATGTCTGGGCATTCTATACCACCATTCAGCCGACCTCGCCCATGTCTGCAGGCAGTTGGATTCTGATCGCGTTCTTTCCGCTCGCGATTTTGCAGGCGATGCTGGTCAACCGAGGCCAACTGCGCAAAATAAAGATAAAACCTATTAGCAAGGTTATTGACTGGACTGAAAAACATATGACTATAGTAGCTCTTACTAACGCCCATATCGGCGTTGGAATTGGTATCTATACAGGAATACTCCTATCATTTTTTTCTGCCCGACCGCTCTGGTCAAGCTCTATCCTTGGAATGCTCTTTCTTGTCTCCGGAATATCAAGTGCAGCGGCACTCATGTTGCTTTTTGCCCCTAAAAAGGAAAAACCGGTTTACAGCATGATTGATGCAAACGCGCTATGGATTGAGCTGATGACGGTTGGTCTCTTTGTTCTCGGAGGCCTTACTGGTTCGGCGAACAGTCACGGTGCCATGATGCACCTTATTACCGGAGATACCAATCTTCTTGGAATTTCTTACATGTTCTGGTTCTGGGGAATTTTTGTTATTGCCGGTCTTTTTGTACCTCTGATCGTCGAGTTCCTTGAAGCAGCAGGTGTCCACATCAAGTTTCCCAATCTTGCCCCCGTCATGGTGCTTTGTGGTGGTTTAATTCTTAGATTTCTTATCGTCTTTGCTGGTCAAAGCTACCATACGTTCATGTAATTCTTCTTGCTGACATCCCATGATCTCTTTATGACGCATTAAGAAGTATGGATGGGTGTTTTAGCCATTTTATTCCGCATTACCGACTTCAATAGGAGCTGTCAGCCTCCGTGAAGTCGGTTGAGTTGTCTTCAAAATCCACCATTACATCCGAACACTGGCTATCGCATTTGGTTTAATTTCGGCAGATTTTGCCGCATTCAGATGCGATGAGCTACACGGAAATCGGGTTTCCAAACAAGCGATCGGTAAACTTTACGTACCATGCTGCGGC
>CAIJWE010000099.1 GCA_903824295.1 uncultured Chlorobiaceae bacterium | reverse complement strand
TGTATTTCATTTTTATGTCTCGATTAATCTCTCCGAATAACCACTTTTTTTGTGGTAATGGAAATCTTTATGAGATAAAATTGATAGCTGGGATTAATTGATATAATTCTATTTAACATTTGTAAATCGGGAATTGCTGCCTTGTATCCCTCAATGGCGGCCACTTTGCCTCAAGCCTTGGTGTTGTGGAGCTGACCGTCGCGCTGCACCACGTCTACAGCTCTCCGCACGATAAAATCATCTGGGATGTCGGCCATCAGGCATACGTTCATAAACTTCTGACCGGAAGAAGGGAGCAGATGCAGAGCAACCGGAAGTTCGGCGGGCTTGCTGGTTTTCCAAAAAGAGCAGAAAGTGCGCATGACGCTTTCGGAGCAGGTCATGCCTCTACCTCCATTTCCGCCGCCGCAGGAATTGCCGTAGCAAATGAGCTTGCAGGCGATAACGAAAAGGTTATCGCTGTCATAGGTGACGGCAGCATGACAGGAGGCATGGCCTTTGAGGCGATGAACCACCTCGGAGATCTGAAAAGCGACGTGCTTGTCATCCTCAATGACAACCAGATGGCCATTTCGTCCAATACCGGTGCTTTGCGGCACCATCTTGTCAACCTCACCTTGAACAAGAGCTACAACAGGGCTCGAAAATTGGTCTGGAAATCACTTTCGCTCCTCAACAATGGTCTTGGTGAAAAGGCAAAAAATGCCGTCCGAAAAATTGAGGATGGAGTAAAGGCCGCACTGACGCCAGGCGCATTTTTTGAGGCGCTGGGCCTGAGATATTTCGGCCCGATTGATGGCCACAACATGGAGCAACTCATCAAGGCACTCAAGGAGATGCAGGCACTCCCTCACCCGAAACTGCTCCATGTTATCACAACAAAAGGCAAGGGGTTTAAACCAGCAGAAGAGAACCAGAGCAAATGGCACGCACACAACGGTGGTTTTGATACAACAACAGGCAAATTACTCAAAACCGCCGATACCTCACTTCCTCCAAAATATCAGGAGGTCTTTGGCGAGGCTCTGGTGGAACTTGCCCTGAAAGACAACAGAATTGTCGCCATCACCGCCGCCATGCCAAGCGGTACCTCGCTTGATCTCTTCCAGAATGCCCTGCCGAACCGTTTTTATGATGTCGGGATCGCCGAGCCTCATGCCGTCACCTTTGCCGCAGGGCTTGCCAGCCAGGGGTTCAAGCCGGTCTTTGCTGTTTATTCAACCTTTCTGCAGCGAGCATATGACCAGTTGATTCATGATGTGGCACTACAAAATCTGCATGTTGTTTTTGCCATCGACCGGGCAGGACTTGTCGGCGAAGATGGCCCAACCCATCACGGTGCATTCGATCTCTCCTGGCTTCACGCCGTGCCGGGCCTTGTCATCATGGCCCCGGCAGATGAGCAGGAGCTGCGCGACATGCTCTATACAGCCCTCTATGAGCTGAACGGCCCGGTTGCCATCCGTTATCCGAGAGGCAACGGAACAGGCATGTGCCTCCGCAAAAACTTCACCTCCCTGCCCATCGGCAAGGGAGTAATTGTAAAAGAAGGGAGCGGGCTTGCACTGCTCTGCATGGGAACCATGACCCGGAAAGCCCTTGAAGTTGCAACCATACTCGAGCAAGAGGGAATTCAGGCCACTGTCGCCAACATGCGCTTCCTCAAGCCGCTCGATACCAAAATGGTGGAGGAGCTTGCCTCCTGCTCGACCCATTTTGCCGTTCTTGAAGAGAACAGTTTGATTGGAGGGCTCGGCAGCGCCGTTATCGACCAGCTCAATGCGAAAGGGCTTCACCGTCCGGTGCTGAAAATTGCTTTGCCCGACACCTTCGTCACACACGGCCATATCAACGACCTCTACCGCCAGATCGGCTTCGACATCCCTACCATGACTGAAAAAATCAGGCGCTTTTACAGAGAAGGCCAGAGGTGAAAAAGAGTAAGAAGAAAGAGCAGAGCCCGCACAAATAAATTGGCAAACAGACCGGCAAGCAGATCATCGAGCATGATCCCCCACCCTCCAGGCAATCGCTGAAGCGCATCGACTGGCCCCGGTTTTGCGATATCAAAAAAGCGGAAGAAAACGAGAGAAAAGAGAACTGGCCACACCCCTTCCGGCAAGGCAACAAGCGCCAGCCACTGACCTGCAAGCTCATCAATGGTGACAATTGAGGGGTCATTGCCATAGTGCTCCTCCATCACCCCGCCAGCCCATATCCCGACGCAAGTGCTGAGCAGAACAAGAGTGAGCAGAAGCGCGGGATTGTGCAGCACCGGAAGAAAAAAATAGCCGAGAGCGACCACAATACTTGTCACCGTGCCAGGTGCCAACGGAAAATAGCCAATACCAAAACAGGTGGAGAGGGTTTTAGCCGCAAACAGCTTCATGCTCTTACTGCCCCTGAAAAGGCTTCTGAAAATAGATGTTCCAGTTACTCACCAAATAAGAGATGCCGGTATAGACGGTAAAAGCCGTTACCGCAAGCATGATATAGTAGAGATTATCGGAAACAAGAAAACTGTTGATCATCACGGCAATACCCTTTCCGAAAAAAACGGACTCCTTCATCAACATCAGCAGCATGATCACATAAACAAAAACATTCTGTACCACGGTTTTGTACTTTGCCTCCACGCTGGTCACCACCGGCCTGTTTTTATATTCGGCATAGATCCTCAGCGCCGTCACCACAACATCGCGAACAACAACCAGCACCACCATCCAGAGAGCAAGATAACCCATCCAGTAGTAGAGGAAAAAGGCTGCCGTAATGAGCAATTTATCGGCAAGCGGATCGAGAAAGGCGCCAAGACGACTTTCAACACCATATTTCCTTGCATGATAGCCGTCATAAATATCCGTAATGGAAGCCACCACAAAAACAATGACGCCAAACAGCTTAAGCCAGGGATCACCCTGCAGCAGCAGGAGAACAAAAACCGGAACGAGCAGAATCCTCAACGCGGTCAACTGATTGGGTACGGTCAAATATGTCTGGTACTCTTCTTTCAAACCCTGCTGAATTAGAATGTTTTGAAGTTAAAAGCCTGAAAGGAGCGCAATAAACGCCTCCATGTATCGTAAGATACGCTATTGAAAACTGTTTTTCAATGCCTCTGCCCCAGTCGCAAATAATAAAGGTTTTACTCCAGCTCCACCACCGTCACTCCTGCGCCACCTTCTCCCCACTCGCCAAGACGAAAACTCTTGACCGCCTTGTGCTGCTGCAAGAACTCCGCCGTCCGCTGCCGGAGTGATCCGGTACCCTTGCCATGAAGGATCATCGCCGAATGCATACGGTTAAGAAGCATGGTATCAAGAAAACGGTCAATTTTCATGATCGCCTCATCGCCGCTCAGCCCCCGCAAATCAACCGTTGTTGACTCCACCGCCGAAGCTGTAGCCGACCACGAAGTTTTTTGCTGCCGGGATGCTGGCTCCTTGAGATTTTTTTTAACCTGTGTTTTCGATGTCTTCTCAAGGTTTTTCAGCGACGTCGTCAACCTGAAATTCCCGCACAGGACCACCACACTCTCCTGATTGACACTCTCAACCTGGCCGGAAGCCGTGCTGTCGAGAATTCGAACCAAATCACCCGCACGAATGGTGCGATCAAGCGCAACTGTACTTTCAGCTTCAGAACGCAAAACCGTCTCACTCTGTTCAGCCTCCTGCTTTTTCAACCCAAGTTTTTTTCGTGCTTCCTGTACCGCCTTGGCATCCGTAGGAGTACTTTTAACCTCCTGAACAATTTCGCGGATCTCTTTTCGGGCATGTTCCACCTCTTTTTGCAGCTCCCTTGAAACGCCAATCTTCAACTCCCTGCGCTTCCGCTCAAGGCGCGCCTCTTCTGTGCGCAACACAAGCTCCCGTGCCGCAACATCTGCCCGCTGAGCCTCAAGCTGCTCCTTCAGCCTGCGATTCTCCTCAAAAAGGCGGCTCAAATCATCAAGCATCCGGTCAAGCCCGATGCGCTCATGCTGCATAAATCCCGAAGCCCGCTCGACCATGTTCCCCGGGAAACCCATCCGCTTCATCATCGCAAAAGCAAAGCTGTTGCCCGGCAACCCCTTGACAAAGCGAAAGGTTGGCACCAGCCCTGCGCGATTAAACTCCATGGCTCCGTTCACCACTCCCTCACGCTCATGGGCATAGGCTTTGAGATCACCAAGGTGGGTGGTCACAATAGTTTTTGTGCCGCGATTGAGCAGCTCCTCCATCACCGCACGGGCAATGGCTCCCCCCTCCTCCACGTCAGTACCGGCACAAAGCTCATCAATCAGCACCAGATCGCGGCTCCCGGCAACATCAAGAATAGTTTTGATGGCGCCAAGATGGGAGCTGAAAGTGGAGAGGTCATTCTCAATCGACTGGTCATCGCCAATCTCTATAAAAATATCACCGAAAAGGGGAAACACAGAACTCTCGCTGCATGGAAGCAGATAACCGTGCACCAGCATACAGCAGAGCAACCCGGCCGTCTTCATCGCCACCGATTTCCCACCCGCGTTGGGGCCTGAAATCACCAGCACCCGGTCATGTTCACCCAGATCAAGGTCAAGCGGCAACACCTCCTTCTGGTGATGCGAAATCAGGAGCCAAGGGTGAAACCCCTTCACAATGCGAAGCGAATGGCCTTCGGACAGGCCAGGAAGCACCGAATTCGTCTCAACCGCAAAGCGCGCCCGGGCAAAAAGAGAATCAAACTCACCAAGCAGCATCTCATTATGCCTCAGATTCTCCAGCTCGGGCCGCAGCTCTTCGGTCATCGCCTTCAGAATGCGCTCAATCTCCCTCCGCTCGCTTATCTCCAGATCCTGAATGCGGTTACTGATCTCAAGCGTTTCGGCAGGCTCAATAAAAACCGTCTGCCCACTCCCCGAGTAATCCTGGATATAGCCCGCTATTTTATATTTGTACTCAACCCGGAGCCCAAGGGTCAGGCGCCCGTTCTTGATGGCAATCGTATCCTCCATCAGCCAGCCGCTCTCCTGGCAACGCCTCTGAAGCCGCTCCATCTTCCGCCGAATCAAATCACGGCTGCCGCTCAGCTCACGACGGAGCAACAGCAGCGGCTCGCTTGCCGTATCGCGCACCCTCGACTGCTCGTCAATAATGCGTCGGATTGAAGCCTGAAGACTCTTCTCAAGCCAGAGCCGAATGGTGAACTCATTCAGCAGAGGATAAACCTCCCGGTTGAGCAACATGAACTTGCGCAACTGCACCGATGAAAAGAGCAGGTGATGAATATCCTGCAACTCCTCCGGCTCAAGATAACTCTCAAGAATCTCCAGCTTTTTCAAAAGAGGCCGCGTATCCGGCAACCAGGAAAAAGGGAGTGCACTCCCCTCCTGCAGCAGATTACGCAACTCAAGCACCCGCTCAAGCTCCGCCACCAGCGCCTCGCGCCCCACCTCCGGCACCGCCTCCACAAGCCTGTCGCGCCCCATCGCCGAAAGGCAAAACTTCGTGGTATAGTGGGCGACTTTATCGAATTCGAGTTTTTTAAGGGAAATGGAATTCATGGGTATCCTGTACTTCTATGGGCCTTTACGGCAATTGCGTCATTACTGATCGATACACAAAAACAGACGGCTGTTCACAAGCATCAAACATAATAAAAATATAGAAAGTTGAGCGGGTTCAGGGAAGAAAAACAGCCGGGGAATTGATCCGGCATCTTCCTGTTGAGGTAACTTATTTAAAAATATGGTGATTTGCATGAAACTGGAATTAGGCAAGCATATCGCCACAAACAGCACTATTAAAACTTTTTTTGTTTCAATAGAAACTGTTGCGTATACTTTTTCAGGCATAACAACAAACGGAGGGAACAATGGGGACGGTACTTGAACGCCAAAGCATCACAACGAAAGATCGTGGTGCATTAGCCAAAATGGTGATGACGCTGTTTGACCACTGGAAACTGACAACGGAAGATCAGGCACTACTTTTGGGACTTGCCCCAGCCAACAGGGCCGCCTTGACGCGCTATCGCAAAGGCGAACCAATCGGAACCAGCCGTGACCAGTATGAACGGGTCGGTCATTTGCTGGCCATCCACAAAAATCTCCGGACGCTCTTTCCGAAAAACCGTGACCTTGCCTATCGCTGGATATCCACACGCAACAAGGCCTTCGATAACCTTACCCCGATTGAGGTCATAAAAGAGTGGGGCTTTGCCGGTCTTTTGAGGGTGCGATTCTATCTTGACCGCGCAAGCGGAATATAAACTGGCTGCACCCTATGGATAACCTTTTCTCCCATATCACGGTCGTCGATATTCATCACGACCTGATACGCAACATCGTATCCTTGAATGAATCAGAGAATCCGTTCGACGACTTGAGCAGCAACACAGAGGAGTGGTTCCTGGCTTGTCAGGTCGAATCCGATACCAGACCGCTGCCTTATCATTCGCACACCCCGCAACTCCATCGCCCCTTTGAAGAGGCCCTGTGGCTTAATGCTATACACTGGCCATTTAAAAACAGGCAGACAAGCCGATTTTCTGATGGATCATTCGGAGTCTGGTATGGAAGCGACAGGCTCGAAACATCCGTCCATGAATCGGCTTACCACTGGTTTCAGGGTTTACTCTGCGATGCAGGCTTTGAGCATGAAGAGGTCACAATTGAGCGCACACTCTATTCTGTGGCGTGCGATGCGGTGTTGCTTGATTTTCGCTCCGTCGCTGCAAACTATCCAAATCTTCTTCATAAAACCGATTACACCTTCACGCACTCCATCGGAGCGAGAATCCACCAGGAAGGCCATCCCGGTCTGCTCACCTCCTCCGTTCGACACCAGGGCGGAGTGAATTATGCCATTCTGAACCCCAATATTCTCTCCAATTCACGGCAGCAGAGCCAACTCAGCTATCGCCTTCATGGGCAAACCATCACGGTAGAGGAAAAACCTGGAGTGCCCTGCATGGAAATAGCGATTGATGCTTTCTGAAAAGCATAATATTGCCTATCATGCAAATATCATGCATCAAAAGACACTATTATGGCTTCAGATATAAACTCCTTTTCATCAGATGAATGGGAACTTCTCGTTGGAGATCAGTTCCGGGCCCTGCGTATCCGGGCTGATCTGGAACAGACCGAACTTGCTGCCCTCGCATCCATCAGTGTTGGTGCGCTGAAAAATCTTGAAGGGGGCAAAGGTTCATCACTCAAAACAATCATCAAGGTTTCGAGAGTTCTTGGTCGGACTGACTGGCTCAACGCTTTGGCGCCAACGGTTTCAGTAAGCCCTATGCAACTCTTGAAAGGGCAACGCAAGGATAGGGTACGAAAAAAGGTTTCCCGCTCACGCAAACCAAAAACGGAGTAAGAGCATGTACCACCCCGTCAAACTCATCGAAGTCCGTGCCTGGGAGAAAACTGTTGGCGCCATTTCGCTTGATTCCGGAACCGGTTACTACGTTTTTGAATATGCACCCTCATGGCAAGCCGCAGGAATTGAGCTGGCACCGCTGACCATGCCGATAAAAGAGAGCATTCACATATTCCCGCTCCTTCCTGAACCAACATTCCGGCGACTCCCGGCTCTGCTGGCCGACGCCATTCCGGACGATTTCGGTAATGCCCTGATTGATGCCTGGTTGGCAAAAGCCGGTGTACCAAAAGAGGCCATTACCCCCCTCGATCGGCTGGCATACATGGGCAAACGCGGCATGGGCGCACTCGAATTCAGGCCAGTTCGGGGCCCGCGCCATACCAAGGCCACCGCCGTTGAAATCTCAAAACTGGTCATCAGCTCCAGAGAGGCGCTTTCGGGCACCATTGATGGCGACAGGGATACGCAAGCGGCCATCATGAACCTCATTCAGGTCGGAACATCCGCAGGCGGAGCACGTGCCAAGGCGGTCATTGCCTGGAATCCCGAAACCAACGAGATTCGCTCAGGGCAACTGCCTGCAGATCCCGGTTTTGAACAGTGGCTGCTCAAGCTTGACGGTGTTGGGGAAGGGCAGGATCTCAGCACAGGAAAAGGGTACGGACGCATTGAATACGCATACTACCTGATGGCCCGTGCTGCCAAAATATCCATGTCGGAGTCCCGATTACTCGAAGAGAATGGACGCGCCCACTTCATGACCCGCCGTTTTGATCGTTCCGACGGCACAAAGCTGCACCTCCAGACACTCTGCGCCATGCAGCACCTCGACTACCGGCAGCGGGCCACCCACGATTACAGCCAGTATTTTCAGACCATCAAAGCGCTCAATCTGCCCTTGCACGAATTGGCAGAAGCTTATCGCCGCATGATCTTTAACGTCCTTGCCGCAAATTGCGACGACCATACAAAAAACCACTCCTTCCTCATGGAGAAAACCGGAGAGTGGCATCTCGCACCAGCGTACGACTTGACCCACTCATTCAACCCCAACGGAGAGTGGACATATCAGCACCTGATGTCGGTCAACGGCAAATTCCGCAACATGAACCTCAGCGATTTCCATGCCGTCGGCGACCGCTTTCTGGTGCCCGATTACAAAGGAATTATCAGAAGTGTGACTGCCGCCATCAAGCGCTGGCCCGAATTTACTGAAGCAGCAGGGTTGGCAACGAGAGATGCAGAGCGAATTCAGGGCGACTTTATGATAGACCCATGAAGAGGTTATTGAATGTTAAGACCGAACAACAGGAACACAAATAGTTAAAGCCGACTCAGGTTTTTTTGAAGCAATGCCAGAACCTCGTCAAAGGGCGGTTGTCCCTGATAATAAAGCGCTACACGACGTTCATACTCTTTTTTTGTAATACCCGACTACGCGAAGAAAAACAGTTCAATCGCGAAGTTGAAAAAGGAACGTATAATGTGTAATTTCATAAAAAAAGAACGACACAGAAACATGAGACAGGATAGTAAACAATGACCGATTTAGCATATCTCAACATCCAGAGCATGATTGTAACCATGCGAGGGGTTCAGGTAATGCTCGACAGGGAGCTGGCCGTTATCTACGGGGTTGAAACCAAAGTGCTCAACCAGACGGTCAAGCGCAACATGGAACGCTTTCCACAAGAGTTCAGATTTCAGCTTACCCAGAGTGAAGATCAGGAGCTGGCAGCAAAATGGGAGCAATTACACTTGAGGTCACAAGCTGTGACCTCAAGCAGGCATGGTGGAAGAAGATACCTTCCCATTGCCTTTACCGAACAGGGAGTCGCCATGCTGTCAGCCGTGCTCCACAGTGACACGGCTGTTAAAGTCAGTATCAAAATCATCAACGCCTTCGTTGAAATGCGGCGTTTCATCCAGAACAACGCGCAAGTGTTTGCCCAGCTTGATTCTGTTGAACAGCGTCAGCTTGTTTTTGAATCCGAAACAGAAAAAAAATTTGAAACGGTATTTTAAGCAAACGATCTTCCGCTGTCTCCTGCACGATTTACACAAAAGCTATTTCAAAACAGCTTGTGCTCTGGATATGGAAAAGCATAACCAGCAATACCCGACTGTCGTCATCAAATCTTTCAAAGAGGCTCATGACCGTTTTTTTATTATTGACAGGAGCCGAGATTTACCATATTGGAGCATCTCTTAAAGACTTGGGAAAAAAGTGGTTCGCCTTTTCACGATTTGAAACCGGAGCACTTGAGATGCTTAAAAAGCTTGACAATAATAAAAGATGACGAAACTGAAAATGCAACCGCCAAACCTGACGAATGAGACTACTCTGGTGACGTGTTTCGATTTCGATCACACCGCTTTCTTGTGCCCGATTACAAAGATGAAATAACACTCTTGGTCAAGGAGCGGCTAAGA
>CAIJWE010000098.1 GCA_903824295.1 uncultured Chlorobiaceae bacterium | reverse complement strand
GCGGCCTTTTCAGGTATCCGTGCTTCGCCCTCCACACGCCCCACCACACGCCCTTTGGCGATGCCAATCCTCTCCACGCTTGTAACGTATTGCATTTTTTCTCTCTCCTCAATAGTTTCAAGTTCCCGCCAAACCTTATTGTTCAACAACTCTGGCAACTGCATCAGCCAATCAATCACATTAAACAAATTGATAACGCGCTGTTTCTCCCAACGTCGTTCGTACAGTATGCGCAACAGACGGAGTTTCGCCTTGTACCGTTCCTCATCCTCTGTTCTGGTTTTTTGCGTCAAAATGTGTGCCGCCGTAATCCATCCAAAAGCGTTGTCCGACGCCAGAAGCTCATCAAGTTTCTCTTCGTAATCGGTTAATTTCGCAATAGGAAACTCCAGCGTAAGGCGGCACCCCAGCACAGAAAAACCATAAGAGGAAGGCTTTGATTCCCAGACCGGCGTATAGCTATGGTAGAAGGCTCGTATTTGTGTTGAATTTGCCCGGCATAAATCATTGCTGCAATGACTTGCGTTCTGGTAACAACGCCCTATCATTAAAGATGAATCATGATATAGCCGTAAGCCCTTTCTGTTTCACAAGCGAAAGGAGTTTCAGCGTTGGCCCTGCAGGTTTCTTGATTCCCCGTTCCCACTGGCTGACAGAATCTTTGCTCACATTCATGTAAAGGGCAAAAACAGTCTGGCTCACCTCCTCACGCTCACGCAAGGCTTTAATCTCTGTGGCGCTGAACGCATGAACCGGTGTCAAGCAACCCTCGTCAAACTGACGCATCGTCTTTTTGTCGATAACACCAGCATCATACATGCCAGACATGGTTTCATGGATCGCTGCAAATGCGTCGCTTTTGTATGTTTTAACTTTATTCATCGCATTTTACGGACCGGAAGTCCCCTGTTTTAATAAGTTTTTCGAGCTGATCCTCAGAAAGCTCAAAAGTGCTTTTCGCCATCTTTTTGAACCATCGTACCTCGTCTGTTTTTATGTTGTCTTTGTCGCTTTTGGGAAAGCCAAAAACGAAGAAAGCTTTATGTTCCCGATGATAAAGTATAATCGACCGAAATCCACCTGACTTTCCTTCATTGGGCCGAGCAATCCTCTGCTTTATAACACCTCCCCCGTAATCCGCATCTATCAATCCTCTTTCGGCATCGTGCACCGCCCTGCAAAGCTCTTTATCCAGAATTCCCTCTTCCTTGGCGAACTTTGAAAACCACTTGTTTTTGAAAATCTGCACGCTCGTTTCTCTGACCGGTTAGAGCGCCTCATCCTATCGAATATATAGAACTAAGTTCGATTTTAAAAAATCCATGAATGGATTGATTTTGTTGAAGTAAAGTAGGTGTCGCCTCAGAAAAAAAATAGCACGTTAAGCCGTTTTGGTAAACTTCATGAGTCTTGATACCGTTGCCGGATGAACATTAAAAAGCCTGGCTGCATCCGCTGCGTTTTTTTGTCCAGACGTAACAAAATGGAGGATCTCTTTCTGTTGCTGTGAGGTGAGCTTTGGTCGGCGACCTCACACACGCCCTTGGTATCCTTTAAAGCCTCCCGTAGCCTACCGGTTACCGCACACGGACCTTGAACTTGTTCATGGAAAGTTCAGCACGCGGCCTGTGAAACATTGCCCGGTCAGCATTCGCGGAAAACAGCATCCAGAGTCGGAGCGGTGAGAACAGCTACACTCCATGCTTCCAGCTCCTCCTCTTTGGCGCTCACTAACTGATCAGATGCCCACTCGGGCAACACGCCAAAGCGGTGCTCAAGCGGCCTTTTCAGGTATCCGTGCTTCGCCCTCCACACGCCCCACCACACGCCCTTTGGCGATGCCAATCCTCTCCACGCTTGTAACGTATTGCATTTTTTCTCTCTCCTCAATAGTTTCAATACCGTCGATCAAAAGTATATCCACGATGACTCGTAAAACAAAATAGTTCAGGTGCCAGCTCCCCCCCCAGCACCGAAGCCGGTTCATCTCATCAACACCATCTCGCAGCGGCATGATCAGCGGTCTGCTTGGCAAAAAAGAGGTGTTCCGCAGGATGAAAGAGTGTTTTACCGAATAGCACTCAACGTTAAAGCAAATATTTCGCAAATGGCATCCAGATTTTCGAAAGAAGCGCAATGAAAGCCTGCCATGAGCCGGGTTCAATGGCAGGTGTTTTCCTGTCAAAAAGTTTTACATTTGAGCGTGTAGTTAAAAACTGTTACGCTTTGAAGCTAATGTGTTGGAGAGTCGATGCCCGTGATGGGCT
Source organism: uncultured Chlorobiaceae bacterium (assembly GCA_903824295.1). Lineage (GTDB taxonomy): Bacteria > Bacteroidota > Chlorobiia > Chlorobiales > Chlorobiaceae > Chlorobium. The sequence continues at coordinate 518 of CAIJWE010000098.1, read as the reverse complement.
CATGTTTTAAATGAAGGTTGACGATGAAAAAACTGCCGGTAGGAATACAGACGTTCAGTAAAATAATTGAAGGCGATTATCTCTACATCGATAAAACGGAGATTGCCCACAGCTTGATTGAGAGCTATCAATAGGTTTTTCTGTCGCGGCCCCGGCGATTTGGGAAGAGCCTGTTTCTTGATACGTTAAAAAATATTTTTGAGGGGAATCGGGAGCTGTTCCGGGGACTGCTGATTGATAAGCAGTGGAACTGGGAGGTGAAATATCCGGTCATCAAGATCAGTTTCAGTGGCGGGATTCACTCGAAAGCCGACCTGGAAGCAGATTTGTTGTACATACTCAAATCCAATGAGAGGCGACTTGGGCTGGAGTGTGAAAATAGAACCAGGGCACAACACTTCTTCGCAGAATTAATCGAGAAAGCATACGAGAAATATCATCAGAAGGTGGTCATCCTGATTGATGAGTATGACAAGCCGATTCTCGACAATATTGAGAATATTCCTGAGGCTCTCATT
>CAIJWE010000097.1 GCA_903824295.1 uncultured Chlorobiaceae bacterium | reverse complement strand
TGGCCTGACAAAATCCCTTGTCTTTGGAGGGATAATCGCACTTATCTCCTGCTATGTCGGGTTCAACACATCAGGCGGTGCCAGGGGTATCGGCATTTCGACCACTCGCTCGGTGGTGCTCTCGTTCATGCTTATTCTTGTGGCCGATTATTTTCTGACCAGGATTTTGATGTGATAGATAGCAGACCGCTTCAGCGTCCAGTCAAACTTGTAAAAGACTAAACAGATTTTCGCCAGTTAAAGGCACGCAGTTGTATTTCTGGTAATGTGGCGGGATTGATGCCGATAGATATGAGTTCTGCTGTCACTGCAGACCTCGTAAACCCAACGCAAAAAGTGCCCTTTTTCAAGACATTTTATTATACCGGTGCTTCGCCTACCTCAACCGTCAGACGTTTTCCATTCGGTGTGCGCGCCACAAAGCTTGTCAGTCTCCGGCATAGCTGTATCTGAGCATTGCGATGCCGTGCTTGTTGCAGTGGCTCAAGACGTACCGTTACTTCACTCTTGGTCGATTTGATCCAACCATGACACTTTGTAATCGCATAAAACAGGTCAACTAACTCGTCCTTCTCGTTAAAATAAGGACTTAGCCATTCAATCATCTGCTTGCGGGCGTTCCAAACTGAGATCGTGACAAAGTCAAACAGATACTTACCTTCATTGTCAACTTGCTTAAACGATTTGTAATCCTCCAGCGATGAAACGTCTACCCGGTCTGGAAGCTCTTTTCTCTCTTCACTCAGCCTTGACAAATCTGCCTCGTTTTTGGCAATGCTCTGACGGTTTTTTTCTTTGATACTGTTCCTACGTGGTACGCCATCTGAGTTCACCACTTCCCTAGCTTGTGAGAACTTCCGGTAAAGTTTCTGAAGGATCGTTTTTATGCTCTTGATTGCACTTTCTTTTTCCTTTATTTCAGGGTTGGCAATGTCCTGACGCTCGCTTTCAACCAGTTTAAAGCCAGGATGATAGTGCAATGGATGGCGATCCTTGAGATGCTTGAAAGTGTTTTCTGATGCTCCCCAACGACAAAGTATGGCACGGGCACAATCTTCAGTGGTCATCTCTATATCACCAGTCCATGCAAGGCCACATGTCCGGCGTTTGCTGGTTTTATTCCACAAAAATATGTGACGGAGAATCACGCTCTTCTTTTCGCCATCGACACTCTTTTTTTCGTCATCGCCGCTCTTTTGTTCAGTATCGGTCGATTTTTTTTCAACATATTCTACACTCTTATTTTCCTCAAAAACCCCGTAAAGTTTACCATTTAGCTCAAACTCACTACTGTATCTTTCACCCGCGATCGCCTCCATCTTTTTCGCGTCAACATTCTTATCCCAAGTCACAAAAGGGGAGTGATCATTAACAAGACTGGCAAAGAAATCAGCTCCATGCCCTTCGCGATCAAATACCTGCACCGCTTTTTGCGGCATATCAGACTGCCACTTTTTACCCAAATCGGCAATGCGAGCACGTAAATCACCCTTGCCTTCCTGAATATCAAAATCAACTATCCGACCACTGATGTCACATGTGACCATCCCCGTTCGACCAGGTACCGGCATACTACGCTGGGTATTGTAGGCATAATGCATATTAAACTTGCCGCTGTAGGGTAAAAGATGACCATCCGTAAACCAGAACGTGATTCCTACAAGGCCGCCTTTAATCTGATGCCGGAAAAAATCATTGAGCAAGGCACCAGATTTTTTGAGTCGCGAGGCGTTGTAAAACGACTCCCAAATCTTCGGTCTCGAACCAAGCCGTCTAATTCCAAGTATTACCCCTGCTTCACGGCTCAGTACGTGTTTAAGCTGTTCAATAGAACGGATATTGTTCGACACCATCAAGACGAAAACCATTAAAATACGGTAGGTTCCTGCAAAACGGCTCATTATAAAACGGAGCCAGCCATACTGGCTGATCAGCGCGATCAGATATGGAAATACTCCGGCATAACGGGTCGCTTCCCAAGGATGTTCTTCAGCAAATGGTTGGTCATCAGGAGCTATTTCGTCAATTGTTTCATCACTGCCCTCAGAAAAATCTAAAGCAGGAGTATACGGTAGCTCCTTCAGTTCGTCTTCCCGTTTTTTTGCTCGGATCTTCGCTACAATTTGCGCCTTATTGCCGGTGCACAGCTCCTCTTTATGCAGCTTGCGCTGTTCTATTCGATTCGTGCGATCGGCTGATTTGTACCCGTGTATTAGCCCCTCTTTACCAAAACACTCATCAGATGCAAGATGATTATCTATGGTTTGACGACTGATGCAAAGTGCCTCGGCAAGGTATGATTTTTTAGCACCCAAACGCACCGCATCAACTATGAAGAGTCGTTTCGCAACACGATCCCTCGAGATAAAATCCTTAACCATCACACCGTACCGGTAGAGAATGGCTTTTGTAAACCTTTTACCCTGTCCGCCAAGAAGTTCGATTACTAAACCGTTGCCAAGCGGAATTCGCTTATCGGTATTGTTTGCACTGTCGTCAAAGAGAGCCTGTGTTGCCATTGGTCACCTCAATCAAATTGATAATGACAGTGTACAGCAATCTGAAATTTTGGCAACAAAAATACTATATTTTTTGTATATAGCTGTAAAATAACGATATTTTATTCTTAGGTTTTTGATCAAAATGTCCAATTTATATTTTTATTGAATGATTTAAGTATGTTAGGTTTTGATGTCGGATTGATTTGACGAGGTCTGTATTTTGATGGAGGCGGTGAAAGAAAGTTACAGATCAAAGGCCTAACGAAGGAGTTGTGTGTCGTTCACGCGACGTGGCGCTTCGACGAGCCGCAGCAGCAAGATTCGGCATAAGCGGCGGTATGACATTTCGCAATCTCTGTCTTGCAATCTCAACATAATCTGCTTTCAACTCAATCCCGACGCAACGACGACCGGTTTCAACTGCCACAACACCGACTGTACCGCTACCGAAAAACGGATCAAGCACCAGCCC
>CAIJWE010000096.1 GCA_903824295.1 uncultured Chlorobiaceae bacterium | reverse complement strand
GTCTTTCCTCTTGTTTTAAAGGCAGATAATATAGGAACATTTTTCAAAGGTGCAAACTAATATTCATTCTTTTTTGAAGAACGGTTCCTTTATTACCGTTTTAAACGGGTTTGTCAGGCATTCATGTATTTGAAAAAATCCTTGTTGTCTTTGGTGTCCATCATTTTTTCACGCATGAACTCCATGCACTCGATAGGATTCTTGTCGGCAAGGTACTTTCTGAGCAGCCATGTTCTGGAGAGCTCTTCCTGTGTAAAGAGCAACTCCTCCTTGCGGGTGCTGGAGCGAAGAATATCGATGGAGGGGAAGATACGTCGCTCGGAGAGGCGACGGTCAAGCAGAAGCTCCATATTGCCTGTACCTTTGAACTCTTCGAAGATCACGTCATCCATACGTGAACCGGTATCAATCAGCGCCGTGGCAATAATGGTCAAACTGCCTCCCTCTTCAATATTGCGGGCCGCTCCAAAGAAACGTTTCGGTTTGGTAAGGGCATTGGCATCAATACCGCCCGAAAGGATTTTTCCTGAATGAGGGATAATGGTATTGTGGGCCCTTGCAAGGCGGGTAATGGAGTCGAGCAGCACGACCACATCGCGGCCAACCTCCACAAGCCGTTTGGCCTTTTCGAGCACCATGTCGGCCACCAGGACGTGACGTTCCGGGTCCTCATCAAAGGTGGAGCTCACCACCTCTGCCGGTACGCTCCGGGCCATGTCGGTCACCTCTTCAGGGCGCTCATCGATGAGCAGGACGATGAGGTAGACCTCCGGGTGGTTTTTGATGATGGCGTTGGCAATCATCTGCAGCAGCATGGTTTTGCCTGTTTTCGGCTGCGCCACAATCAAGCCTCTCTGCCCTTTGCCAATAGGGGTAAAGATATCCATAATCCGGCCGCATACTTCTGACTGCTTGGTCTCGAGCTTGAGGCGATCGTGTGGAAAAAGAGGAGTGAGATTTTCAAAGTAGGGCCTTTCACGAGTTATTTCGGGATCGTTGCCGTCGATAGTATTAATCTTCAACAGGGCAAAAAAGCGCTCACCCTCTTTTGGCGCCCGAACCTGACCGGAGACCGTATCGCCGGTACGCATATTGAAACGCTTGATCTGAGACGGGGAGACATAAATATCGTCAGGAGAGGAGAGATAGTTGTAGTTGGCTGAGCGCAAAAAGCCGTACCCTTCCGGTATGACCTGCAGAACTCCGGTGTTGACCATCACATTACCACTCTCAGAATCGGTATTCTTCTGTGACTGCGCCTCAATGATCTTGAAGATCAGCTCCTCCTTGCGCAAGCCGGCAGCCATGACACCAAGCTCTTTGGCCAGAACATGCAGTTCAGAAACCTTTTTTTTCTGGAGCATATTGATGTCCAGACCTTTAAAAACCGAATTGTTCGACATGTTAATTGTGTTCAACGCTTGTTATGTAAAAAAGCAACCGCAAAAATGGGGGCCTCGTCATCTACGACATGGAAAGCCGGGAGAATGGAGGATGAAAGGGAAAGACTCTCTCTATTTGAAAAAGGGATAAGCACAGCAAGGAATTATGGAACGGAATGTTCCCTATTCATAAACGAAGAATTTCAGTAGCTTTGACAAAATATAAAAAAAATCAATTAAAAAATGCTCTTCACCGCAGGTGATCGATCATGTTTCTGCTGCAAGAAGATCACCGGCAAGATAAAACGAGCCTGTCACCAGAATCAGGTCATCATCGTCCGCTTTTTCAAGCAGATAGGCGAGCCCCTCTCTGCCGGTCGTGAACACGGTTGCTTCTCCCCCCTCTTCCTGACACACCATGCGGAGCGTTTCGGCCGGAACGCTTCGTTCTGAGGGTATATTGACCAGCACAAAGGTGCAGTTGAGACGCAGAAGCTCGCGAATAATCGTCCGTGCATCCTTGTCGGAGGCGAGACCGAGAAGAACCGTCGTCCGGCTATAGCGGTGCCGGAATGAACCGAGTGTATTAACCGTTTCGCGCATGCCTGCCGGATTGTGCGAAACGTCAAGAAAAACTGCGGGATTCCCTCTTATCAACTCAAGCCTCGCCCGGTATCCGGTCTGCAATAACCCTTCAAGACCCGAAGTGATATGCCCGGGAGCAATCCCGGCATGTTCGGCAACCATGACCGCCAGAGAGAGTGTGGACGTGTGAAACGATCCGGTCAGTGGAGCCTTCAGCGAAGGATAGTGACGGTGGGCTGTTGTGAGCGCAAGCTCAACCATTCCCGGTTCAACTGAAGAGAGTGTAGATGCCGAATCTTTTCCGACAATAAATAACGGGGCGTCGCACCGTTCCGCCATTTGAACAATCTCTTCAAGCGCTTCAGGCTGAGAGACCGCCGTAAAGACCTTGCTGCATCGCTTGATAATAGCGGCTTTTTCGGCAGCAATCAAGGCAAGAGTTTCGCCAAGCCAGTCGGTATGATCGAGTGCAATTGTTGTAATCACGGCATAATCGGACTCCACAACATTGGTGGCATCGAGTCGTCCACCCATGCCGGTCTCAATGATGGAGACCTCAACACCTTCATCAGCAAACCAGGTAAAAGCAATGGCGGTAGTCGCTTCAAAAAATGTAGCCTGGCGGTCAATAACGGCATCGCTGAAGCGTGTACAGTAGTGGGCGACGCGCTCCCGTGAAATCTGCTGACCGTTGATACGGATCCTCTCGGTAAAATCAACCAGATGGGGAGAGGTATAGAGCGCGCACTTTTTACCTGCGGCCTGAAAGATGGAGGCAAGTGCCGCCGCTACGCTTCCCTTTCCATTGGTGCCGGCAATATGAACAACCAGTCCCAATCGCTTCTGCGGAGACCCATGAAGATCAAGCAGTGAGCGGACACGGTCAAGACCGGGTTTTATACCGAATCGGTGCAGTGGGTAAAGAAAATCGAGCGCTTCCTGGTAGGTCACCTGTTATCTCTCTAACTGTTATGAATTGAAAGGAGAGCTGCCTTGATAATCTCTTCGACCGTCAGTTGCGGTGTTTGCTCCACAATTGCCACAACGGCCTTTTGAGCGGCTGTTCTCGAAAAGCCGAGGGTTACAAGAGCATTGAGAGCATCATCCCGCAACAGGCTTGACGAAAGCCGGTCGGGAGAGGCAATGGCAGAGAGCGGAGAAAGTTTCAGGATTTTGTCGCGCAACTCAAGAATAATTCGTGCCGCCGTCTTCTTGCCGACACCGGTAATACCATACAGCCGTTCAGGGGCATTGGCCAGAATTGCTTCATGAATCTCCTGTACCTGAAGCCCTGAAAGAAGCGCAAGGGCAAGCTTGGGTCCGACTCCCGAGGTGAGCAACAGCAACCGGAAGAGTTGGCGCTCCTCTTCTCTTGAAAAGCCATAAAGCTGCAAGAGATCTTCCCTGACAACAAGATGTGCAAAAATAAGAACTTCGCTACCCTGTTCGGGCAACTGACGATGGGTGGTTGCGGAAATCAGCAGTTGGTATGCAATACCGGAAACCTCGACAACGACCTCTTCTGGCAAGAGTGAAGCAAGCTTACCTCGAAAATATGCAAACATGAAAAAGTGTATGGAAACCCGGCCAGAAAGGCTTTGAGAGTGTTCTCTCGGCAGCTTTTCGGAGCCGGATGTCAGACAATGAAGATTACTCCAGGCCAGGCCGGAAAGATTCCGAAAGCTTATTCGGCCTTCCCATAACTGTTCATAAGACGCGTCAACTGTGACTTTTTACGGGACGCCTTGTTGGGATGGATATAGTTCTTGACGCCGAGACGATCAATTTTCTGAACTGCTGAGCGGTAGGCCACTTCGACTGCTGCCTTGTCCGCACTGGTATCAATCAGCTTTTGCATGGTTTTGACAAGAACCTTCATCTCTTTTTTTCTTGCTCTGTTCCTGGCATTTCTTCTTTCTGACTGCCGCAATCTTTTCTCAGCCGATTTGTGTAAAGGCATATAAGGAGCTGTTAGGATAATGTAGTGTTGAATAACAAAAGGCATATAATATAGAAGAAACAAGGAAAAATTCAAAAGAATTTTCTTTGCTCCCGGCCTGGGCGTGCGGCACACCAGTCTCTGACTCTCTGCGCATTCCTGCCACCGCCTTTTAGCCCGGCACTCAAAACTCAACACCCTTTTTCTTATATTGCCCAAAATTTCAACCACCGTTATGGAGATTTTATGAGTCTGATGATCAGCGTTTCAGGGATAAGGGGAGTTGTCGGCGAAAGCCTTACCCCGAAAAATCTTACTGCATTTGCCATGGCCTTTGCCTCCCTGATGTTTCGCCAGAGAGAGCGGCGTGGAGGCCGTCAGGCGGAGTCAAAGCCAAAGATTGTCATCGGCCGCGATACCCGGCCAACAGGCAAAACCATCAGCGACCTTGTCAGCAACACCTTGCTGCTGTGCGGATGCGATGTTGTGGATCTTGGCATTGCCACAACTCCTACCGTTGAAATTGCCGTTCCAGGCGAGCAGGCCGACGGCGGGCTGATCATAACGGCCTCGCACAACCCTGTTGCATGGAATGCGCTGAAAATGCTCAACCATCAGGGCGAATTTCTTGGTGCGGCCGATGTTGCAGAGTTGCTTGCCATTGCCGAGCAGGAGCTCTTTGTAACTGCTCGCTGGGACACGATCGGCACACTCTCCCATAATGAACGCTATGGCGCCCTGCATATCAAAAAAGTGCTCGATCTTCCCTGCATTGATACCGCGGCGATTGCAAGAGAGCAGTTCCGGGTACTTGTAGACTGTGTCGAAGGAGCGGGATCCTCAATTATTCCAGAGCTCTGCCGGGAACTTGGTATCAAGGGCCTTGTCGAGGTTGCCTGCGGCGGCAGCGGCCTCTTCCCAAGGAACCCTGAACCCATTGAGGAAAATCTTTCCACCACTATCGCCGCGCTCAAGCAGAGTGGCTGCGATTTTGCCCTGATCGTTGATCCGGATGTTGACCGCCTCGCACTGCTCTGTGAGGATGGATCGCTCTTCGGAGAGGAGTACACGCTTGTCGCCTGCGCTGATTTTTATTTGCAACACCATAGAGGGCCGGTGGTCAACAACCTCTCCAGCAGCCGCGCCCTGCGCGATATTGCGGCAAAATATGGCGTAGAGTGTTTCAGCGCAAAGGTTGGTGAAGCCAACGTCAGCGAAATGATGAAAGAGGTGCAGGCCGTCATTGGCGGTGAGGGCAACGGCGGAGTCATTCTTCCGGAACTGCACTACGGCCGTGACGCCCTGGTCGGTATCGCACTTATCGTTCAGGCCTTCACGCTCTGGCGCCGTGAAAACCGTGGCGGCTCGCTCTCGCACTTCCGCCGCCACTTTCCTGACTATGTGATGTCGAAACAGAAAATTGAACTCGGTTCAACAAGCCGCGCCGCGCTTGCGACACTCCTTACCGACATTGCCAGCCACTACCACAGCGCTGCAGCAAGCTGGCTGGACGGACTGAAACTTGATTTTGCCGACAGTTGGGTGCATCTGCGCCCCTCCAATACGGAACCCATTGTGAGAATCTATGCTGAGGCACCCTCACAAGAACGGGCTGAATCGCTGGCCAGCGAGCTGAAGCGTGAAATTGAGCAGAGAGTCGCCGAGTATCGGGGGCAATGGGGAGCATGAGTAACAACCCGACGAAAAACAGCTTCCGTCCGCAGCAGGATGATACCCTGCAGAAAGGGAAAAAACGTTCGGTTGACCGCTACATCATCTCTCGCCTTTTAGGATATATCAAGCCATACAGCAAGCTTGTTGCAGCGGCTATCGCCATCACCATCGCGGGCTCCTTTCTCGGCCCGCTGCGCCCCTATTTGACAAAGATCGCCATTGACGACTACATCGCCCACGGCAATCTCAAGGGGCTCGGCGTTGTCAGCATTTTTCTTGCCGCCGCCATACTGCTTGACGGCATCAAGCAGTATAGTACCACGTGGATGACCCAGATTATCGGCCAGAAGGCGGTCTTCGATATTCGGATGGATATTTTCCGCCATCTGCAGAAGCTGCCGGCGAGGTTCTTTGACCGAAACCCCATCGGACGGTTGATCACCCGGACAACGGGCGACGTTGAGTCACTGAACGAAATGCTCTCAAGCGGCATCATCACTATTCTTGGCGACCTCCTCCAGCTCTTGTTCATTGTGGTGCTGATGGTATGGATCGATTGGCAATTGACCCTCATTGTCCTCAGCATTCTTCCGCTGATGATCTGGGCCACGATTCTCTTTAAAAACAGCGTCAGGATTGCCTTTCAGGATGTGCTTACCCATCAGGCCCGGCTCAACACCTTTTTTCAGGAGCATCTCACCGGCATGAGCATTGTCCAGCTCTTTAACCGTGAAGGGCGCGAAGCGCGGAAATATGCGGCCATCAACGCCGATCACCGCGATGCCAATATCCGTACTGTCTTCTCCTTCTCCATCTATTATCCGCTGATCGAAACCCTGAGCTCTGCGGCCGCAGGGCTGGTTATCTGGTACAGCGGCGTCCGGCTGCTCAAGGCAGATCTCACCATAGGAGTTGTCGTCTCGTTTGTCCAGTACATCTGGCTTTTTTTCCGCCCCCTGCAGCATCTCTCCGACCGCTTCAACGTTATCCAGAATGCCATTGCAAGCTCAGACCGCATTATCCGCCTGCTTGATGAAACTGAGGGAATCGAAGATCCTTCAGGAAAAGTGCAGATGGAGAGCTTCAGGAAAAGCATTGAGTTCAAGGATCTCTGGTTTGCTTATGAGAGTGAAAACTGGGTGCTGAAAGATATCTCCTTTACCATTCGCCGTGGAGAAAAGATCGCCATTGTGGGCGCAACCGGAAGCGGAAAAACCACCCTGATCAATATTCTTTCACGACTCTACCCTTTCGCAAAAGGGTCGGTAACCATTGACGGCATCGAGCTCCAGGAGATTGCCGAGCACTCGGTGCGAAAACTGATTGGTGTGGTGATGCAGGATGTCTTTCTCTTTTCCGGCACCATAGGCGAAAATCTCGCGTTCGGCAATCCTGACGTCTCTGACGAGGAGTTGCGGGAAGCGGTCAGAATTGTCGGAGCCGACCGCTTTATTGAGCAGCTCCCCGGCGGCTACCAGTACAGGGTGCTCGAAAACGGCACCGGGCTCTCCTCCGGGCAGAAGCAGTTGATCGCCTTTGTCCGCGCGCTCCTCTATAATCCGGAAATTCTTGTGCTTGATGAGGCGACCAGCTCGGTTGACACCGAAACGGAAGGCCTTATTGATGCGGCGACAGCCCGTCTGATGAGTGAGCGGACCTCCATCATCATTGCTCACCGGCTTTCGACCGTCCAGAAAGCTGACCGAATCATTGTTTTGCACAAAGGGGTGATCCGCGAGAGCGGCAACCACCAGGAGCTGCTCGCAAAAAGAGGGCTTTACTACAAGCTCTACCTGCTCCAGCACCCCGAACAAACCCTCATCTCAGGCCAGGGATGATCCATCTCCAGGCGGACGTAACCGTTACAGACTGCTGTCGCGGAGCACACTGACCGGCTCGAGTTTTGCAGCCTTTGCTGACGGAAGAATGGCCGCAAGCGTGCTGATCAAAACCGTTATACTGATAATAAGCAGGAAGTAGAGGGGATTATAGGACATGCTGAAGCCTGTTTTTGTCAGCGGCCCCTGGGAACTTTCAATAGGAAGACTGGCAAAGATATCGATGGAACCTATGGCAAGCACGCCCCCGACAAGTGCGCCAACCAGACCCACCATAAATCCCTCAAGCACAAACATGCCGACAAGTTGCATGGCAGAAAATCCGAACGACTTCATGATGGCAATGTCGCGGCTCTTTTCAAATACCGTGGTAACCAGAATATTAGCCACACCGAAGCCTGACACAACACCGACAAAGGCCACCAGAGAGAAGACGATGGTACCGATACGGGCGAAAAGGGAGAGAATGCCCGCATTTTCCTCCTGCCAGGTGAGGCAGCGGTAGCCGGTAATGCGCTCCAGTTCCCTCGCCAGAGGGGCATTGTTGAGCGGATCCGTCACTTTAAGCGCAATGCCGGAAACCTTGTTTGCCGGCAATCCTTCGATAATCTGGCCAAGCTTGAGCGAGACAAAAACACTGTTGTCGACGGCATTGACACCGGAAAAAAAAATCCCGGCCACCTTGCACTGCTGGCTATGCCCGGAAGCGGGAATGATGACAACCTGATCATTCAGCTTGAGCTTCATATCCCTTGCCACCGTTCGGCCCACCAGCAGGGCATTGGCCGTCTTCTCAAACATGGCGATATCTCCCTCTGTCAGCTTTTTTATGATACCGCTGATGGCATCTTCCCGCTCAATCATAACTCCCTTGAGCAAGAGGGGCTGGTTGCGGTTTCCCTTGACCGCCATGACCTGTGAAACAACATAGGGCGAGGCGGCAAGAAGCTCTTTTTCATATTCAGGAGAGGCAAACACCGCAAGAAGCTGACGATAATTCCGCACCTCCTCCCGCTCCTGCTTCTTGATATTGTCATCAACAAAGGCAACAGAAGAGCGGTTCTCTTTTTCAAACAGATTGACCGGCATGGGGCTCATGCTCTCCCCTTTAACCGTAATATGGGGTGCAACATTCACAATGGTCTCAACAAAAGAGTCGAGCAGCCCCCTCGTGAGCGAGTTGGTCGTAATCAGCACCATGGTACTGACCGCCACCCCGAAAATAGTGGTCAGGGTCTGACGGCGACGTCCCAGCAAATGGCGCAGGGCTATGGAGAAGAGGGTTTTCAGCATAAAAACATCCAAAATAGGAACCAAGTCTCAAGGCCGTATCCGCAGTGATTCTTCGCTTGCCTTTTATAATTTGCGAAATTCTTGTTTGTGGTATTTCCAGATCCTTCGACACCCGATATGCAGAAATTTCCATTGGAATCAGAAATTCCTTAACCAACACTTCTCACGGATGTACATTATTCAGCGTTTCCATCTCTCTGATTCTTTAATGGTCATCCATAATTGCAACTTCTTCGAGCTGATTGTTCTTCCAAGTAAACATAATTCTGCATTGATCATGAATACGGGTGCTGAAAACTCTTTTGAAGTGGCAGAGAGCTTTTCCAATCTGCTGGATGGAGGTATTCGGAGATCCGCAATATTGCGGCGAGTTGTTCAGCATACCAAATGAAACAATCGTCGTGCCGCATTACATTACTGACGTCAAAGATAACCATAAGCATTAGAATTCCAACGTTGCTCTCAGCCCCATCCTGCGCCAGCTCACTCCCAGGCGCTATGACAATACCGGCAAAAAGAAAACACAAGCCCCCGGCAACAAGCGCTGCACACCACTCAAAAACAACGTAAAAATGGTGAACCACTCTCTTCTGTTATTGTGTACTCATGAATATGATATATATTGCCAGACTGAATTTTATAACATCCGGCATCAACGTATCCTGCAAAAAAACCTATCCGGGGAGGCATGAGCGACAGAACAGGCAATACAATAGTGGAGCGGAAGCATAGTCATGTCGAGATCTGTCTGCATGGTGATGTGGCCTTTGAGGGAAACACAACAGGATTTGAGCGGTTCCAGTTTGAGCATAATGCCCTGCCGGAGATAGCTTTTCGCGATGTAGAACTCTCAACAACCTTTCTCGGCAGAACAATCGGCGCCCCGCTGATGATCTCGTCAATGACGGGTGGCTACAGCGAAGCGGCAACGCTCAACCGGCGTCTTGCTGAAGCGGCGCAACATTTCAATATTCCCCTTGGTGTCGGCAGTATGCGCCAGGCGCTTGACAACCATTCGCATCGCGAGAGCTTTGCTGTTGTGCGAAAATTTGCCCCGACCGTGCAGATTTTTGCAAATATTGGCGCTCCGGAGATTGCAACGAAACTGACGCCAGCCAACATCACGACCATGCTGGAGCTTCTGGAGGCTGACGGGTTGATTGTTCATCTGAATGCTGCACAGGAGCTTTTTCAGCCTGAAGGAAATACCAATTTCCGCCATGTGCTTGAGCAGCTTACCGCGCTCACCGCCTCCATTCCGGTACCGGTTATTGCCAAGGAGGTCGGATGCGGTATCTCGGCAACTGCCGCCCGGCAACTCATCGAGGCTGGCGTCAAAGTGATTGATGTTGCCGGAGCGGGAGGCTGCAGTTGGCAAAAAGTTGAAGAGATCCGCTATACACGCCAACACGGTCAGGAAAACCGTTTCAGCCTCCCTGCTCTCGAAGAGCTGCTGAACTGGGGAATTCCTACAGCAAAGTGTCTGCTTGATATACAAGCGCTTAAACGGGAGAGGCCCGACTTCAGCGCCATTGAAATTATTGCTTCGGGCGGAATCCAGTCAGGGACAGACATTGCCAAATCCCTTGCACTTGGAGCGCAACTGGCCGCATCGGCACGTCATATCCTCAAAGCTCTGCATGAAGGAGCTCTTGAGGAGACTCTTGCATCGTGGCTGAACGATCTCAGGGCAGTGATGTTCCTGACCGGATCGGCCACCATAGCAGAGCTTCGCCATAAAACCCTTATCACGAAACCATGAGCGATTTCACCATGCATGAAGCCCTGACACAGGAGCTTGTCGAACAGAAGTACCAGCTCTACCTCGCGAGAATCAATGATGCTCTCGGAAGATGTTTCGACAGGGAGAGCCCGCTCACGCTTTATGCCCCGGCCAGGTATATTCTTGAGGGAAATGGCAAGAGAATACGACCGTTTCTTACGCTGCTTGCCTCTGAGGCGGTATGCGGCTCTTCGACGCGAGCTCTCAAGGTCGGGCTGGCGGTCGAAATTCTGCATAACTTTACCCTGATTCATGACGACATCATGGATCAGGCTGAGCTCCGCCACGGCAGAGCGACCGTTCACAAGAAATGGAACACCAATTCGGCGATCCTGTCGGGGGATATGATGATTGCCTACGCTTATGAACTTGTCTTGCAGGCAAAAAGCAGCCGGCACAGCGAACTGATCCATATTCTCAACGATGCCAATATCACGATTTGTGAGGGACAGGCGCTCGATATGGAACTTGAAGATAAGCGTGATGCCACCATAGCCGACTACATCGACATGATTGCTAAAAAAACCGGCCGGCTTATTTCAGCCGCACTTGAAGCGGGGGGAGTTGCTGGAGATGCGACCAGTGAGCAATTGCAGAGTCTGGTGCTTTTCGGTGAAAAAATCGGCCGTGCGTTTCAGATACAGGATGATTATCTCGACATCATGGCAGAAAACGGAAAGTCGGGCAAGATGGCTGGCGGCGACATCATCAACGGCAAAAAAACCTACCTGCTGCTCCGCTCTCTCGAATTGACGACAGGCATGGAGCGTGATCTGCTGCACTCCATCATCATCAATAAAGGGATCGGTGCCGAGAGGGTTCCTGAAGTGAAAGCCATTTATGAACGGTGCGGTGTGCTTGACGAGACCGCTTCACTGATCAACCGCACGACTGAAGAGGCGCTCACGGCAATTGAGTCGCTGCCTCATGCCGAAGGGAGGGAGCATTTGCGGGGATTTGCCAACATGCTGATGAAAAGGGACTTCTAACTATGGAAGAGCGGGTGCTGTTGCTTGCCCTGACCCTCATTCCGGGTATCGGCCCTGCAAGAATCAAGGCGATGAGCGCTCACCTGCCCGGCCGGTTGCGTGATCTGCTCCATTTCGGTATCCATGAGCTTCTGCAAATATCGGGAATCGGTGAAGCTCTCGCCCGACAGGTGCACCATTTTCTTCACCATGCCGCAACAAGAGAGGAGGCTCTGGCGAGTGCTGAAAAACAGATTGCTGAACTGCAACGCTACAATGGTGAGTTGATTACCATTCTTGACGCCACCTATCCGCCCCTCCTGAGGGAAATTTATGATCCGCCCCCCTGTCTCTTCGTGCGGGGGCGGCTTGCCACCCTGAAAGAGCCCGCATTGGCGGTTGTTGGTACAAGATATGCATCGAACTATGGCAAACAGGTTGCCACACGTCTCTGCCGTGACCTGGTCAACTCAGGCGTTGTCATCGTCAGCGGACTGGCCTATGGCATCGATATGGCGGCACACACAGCAACCCTGGAAAACGGCGGAAGAACTGTTGCTGTGCTTGCAAGCGGTGTCGATACCATCTATACCGATCCGCAGGGAAAACTCTGGCCAAAAATCATTGAAGAGGGCGCCCTCATCTCGGAAGAGTGGCTGGGTTCAGAACTCTCTCCGGGAAAATTCCCGAAACGCAACCGCATCATTTCAGGCATTACCTCCGGCACCATTGTTGTCGAATCAGATCTGAAGGGGGGCTCACTCATCACTGCGGCATCCGCCCTTGAGCAGAACCGGGAGGTTTTTGCAGTGCCCGGAAACATCTTTTCGAGAACCTCACGGGGAACAAACCGGCTTATCCAGCAGGGCTCTGCCAAGGCGGTCATGAGCGTTGAGGATATCATCACTGAACTCGGAGCGCAATTCTCGGTAAACTGTTCCGAAAACAAAGCATTGCAAAACGATACAGCGCAACAAAACCTTTCCCCACCGGAACAGGCGATTCTGCAGTGCATGAAAACGGAACCAATTCATATTGATGCACTTGCAAGAGCTTCTGGTATCGACCTCTCCTCGCTTCTGGTCCATCTCTTTGAACTTGAACTGAAAGCGGCAGTCGTGCAGCAGCCTGGACAATTTTTTCAGAAAATGATTATCTGAATTGCTAACGTGTAAATATCGAAGGAGGCTTTTGAGCTTTGTGTAGTTTTTAACCACAGAATTCTTACCTTTGGAAGGTGTAATTATAGGCCGTTGTCTATTCCAAATATATTGATAAACTAACCTGTCAACCTAAACTATCAAATTGATGACTCATTCAGGAGGATTTATGAACATGTCGCGCCGTATCGTTATGGCGGTAGGCTTGAGTATGGTGCTGTTTGCCCCCCAATCGTTCGCCGCACAGGAGGCGGGGAAAGTCAGTGTAGTGGACTCAGGCAAAATTCTGCAGCAGTTGCCCGAAACAAAACAGGCAGAAGCTACCCTGCAGGCGACTGCAGCTCCGTTGCAGAAAGAGCTTGAACGGCTGCAGTTGGATTATCAGAAATCAGTCGCAGCATATCGCCAGCAGGCAGCCTCCATGGCCAAACCAGCAAGAGATGCGAAGGAAAAGGAGCTTGGTATCAAAGGCCAGTCGGTTGAAAAATATCAGCAGGAGAAATTCGGACGTGGCGGTATTGTTGAAAAGAAACAGCAGGAGCTGCTCATTCCTATACGGCAGAAAGTATTGGCCGCAGTAGAGTCCGTAGCGCAATCTGAAGGATTTGCCCTGGTTCTTGAAAAAAATGTTGCCATCTATGTAACACCTGCAAATGATCTCACTTTCAAGGTGATGAACAAGTTGAACATCAAGTAATTACCTCCTGCATTGAAAAGAGTTACTGTTCTTTTTCCGCTTATGGCACTGATTCTGGTATCGGGATGCGGCGATCCTGTCAAGGAGCGCCGCTCTCCTGAAACAGCGTTTATCGGTCTCAATCATCCCGTACAGGAGAGCTGGACGGTCAAGCTTGCCCTTTCAAAATCGGGAATACCACGTGAGGTTATTGAAGCTGGACACGGAGCGGAATACAGAACGAATTCCGGCACGGAACAGCATCTTGACCATGGTATCCGCCTTACCCTGTTTGACAGCAACGGCCGGGTTAAAACCACCATGACGGCCGAAAAGGCGCTGATTCATGACAATCAGGACATTGAGGCCGAGGGGAACGTTATTGTCAACTCCGAAGGCACGACCATTACAACAGAATATGTCAAACGGACAGCAAAAGATAAAATGATTCGTTCAAACAGTTTTGTTACTATAAAAAGAGCTGGTGAAACCATTCGGGGAGAGGGCTTTGAAACCGATGAGTCCTTGAAAAAGTATCGGATTTTCCATGGAAGCGGAGAGGCATTTAAAAAACAATAATGAAGGCACGTCAGTACACATGAAATTACACATCCTGAAATCAAAAATCCACAACGCTATAGTAACGAGTGGTGATCTCGAATATGAAGGAAGCATCACCATCGACAGTGAATTGCTTGAAATGGTCGATATGATTCCCAACGAAAAAGTTCTTGTTGTCAACAATAATAACGGTGAGCGATTTGAAACCTACATTATCAAGGGCGATCATGGCTCAAGGGAAATTCAGCTCAATGGAGCAGCCGCCAGGTGCGCCCTGGTTGGCGATGAAATCATTATTATGACTTTTGCCGTTATGGAAGAGGCGGAAGCGCGAAACTTCAAGCCCATGGTCCTGATTGTCGACAGGGAGAATAACCCGAAATGCCGACACCATGTAGGCGAGTCCGATGAACCGTTATCATGACTGCAACCCCTACTTTCCACAATATTCAAGCAATACAATGGCACTTGCAATAATTATTATGGCCGCTGGAAAAGGCACCCGGATGCAGTCAGAGCTGCCAAAGGTGCTCCATCAGGCCAACGGCCGCCCTCTTATCGACTATGTGCTCGATACCGCGAACTCTCTTGACCCCGCAAAAACACTTCTTATTGTCGGTCATCAGGCCGAGCTGGTCAAAGCGGCTGTCGCCCGATACCGAGTCAGCACTGTGCTTCAGGAGCCACAACTCGGAACCGGTCATGCCGTCATGCAGGCTGAAGCCGCGCTCAGTGATTTTGAGGGGGAAATAGTCATTCTCTCCGGAGATGCTCCACTGGTCAATTCCGTAACGCTGCAAGAGCTGATTGCTTTTCACCGTTCAAGAAATGGTGCTGCAACCGTCCTGACCGCCGAACTTCAGGACCCCACCGGGTATGGACGGGTTATTCGAAAGAATGGCAGTGAGAGTGTGCTGAAAATTGTGGAACAGAAAGATGGAACCCAGGAGGAACTTGCTGTCAGAGAGATCAATTCAGGCATTTACGTCTTCAATGCGCCATTGCTTTTTCAGGCTCTTCGGGAGGTCAACACGGACAATGCGCAGAAAGAGTACTATCTGACCGATGTTTTCGAAATCTGCTTCCGCAGCGGCCAGAGGGTCTATGCCTTCAAAACGGAAAATCCAGAAGAGATTCTCGGCATCAATACCCCTGAACAACTGATGGAAGCAGAGCGACTGCTGCTGCACCAATCGGAATAAGAAGCGAAAGCTTATTTACGGGTGCGTCGTGATTTTTTAGCCTCTCTGACTTTAACTGTTTTTTGAGCAGCTCCGGCAACGAGAGAGTCCGGAGAGGAGAGGTCAATGTCGGCACTCTCAGGCTGTATTCCGCTCTCGTGCATGGAATAGAACTCCACCAGATTGCCGTCGGGATCCATGACAAAAAAAGCCCTGCCTTCGCGGCGATGAGCTGGACGGGTGACCATGTGCACGCCGCAATCATCAAGATAGAGCGCCGCTGCATCAACTTCAGCATCCGACGCAAGCCTGAAACCGAAGTGATCGACACGGATATCCCTTGCTTCAGGTGAACCGACGGTTTCGGCTTTGACCAGCACCAGCATGTCCGAATTAATGCGAAGATAGGTAATGTTTGCGCCAACGCGGTGATCAAGCTTGAGACCAAGAACGGCACCATAAAATTCCTCGGCCCTGCGCAGGTCATTGACGCGCAGGGTAATCTGGTTAATCCCCGTCAGTTTCATCATCTTCTTCAACTTGAACAATCTTTTTCTCTACGGGTTTTTCCACCGTGTAATTGTATTTATGTGCAAAGTAATCGGCAACAGCCTTGTGCGACGACTTTTCACGTACCTCAAACTCAAGACTGATCGCGATCTGTTCCGGAAATACCTTGTCCGATTCAGATTCACTGCTCGGGTTGCGGATCATCTCCTTATAGGGAAGAAGCTTGTCTTCAAGTTCTGCCCGCTCTTCATCATGTAATCTTTTTGCTTTTTTTGAAATTGCGACCACGGTCTCATAGAGGTTCGAGTGCGCACTTCTCAATTTATTCAGATCAACAGGTTTAACCGACATTGCACTATGTTTTACGTGTTTGAAAGAAATTTGCTGATCAGCCCGGTTACCGTGTCAACGGCATGATCAAGATTATCGTTCACGATCACCTCATCAAACCGGTCTGCATAGTCCAGTTCCAGCCGGGCCCTCTCAAGGCGCACCCTCAGACTCTCTTCATTTTCACTCTCCCGACCCCTAAGCCTCTTTTGCAACACCTCCAGGCTCGGCGGCTTTATAAAGAGCAGCAATGAATTGTCAGGGAAGAGCCGCTTCAGATTCAGCGCACCCTTCACATCCAAATCAAGCAGGATATGGGTTCCTCGATCAATAACCTCACGGGTTTTATCAAGCAGGGTTCCGTAATGGTTTCCAAAAAAGAATTCGTGTTCTATAAAGCCGCTATTGCGGATTTTTTCTTCAAAATCCTCTTTTGTGAGAAAATAGTAGTTCACTCCATCCTGCTCTCCCGGCCTCTTCTGCCGGGTTGTGGCTGACACTGAAAATCTGATATTTTGCAGACGATCAAGCACCAGTTTGGCAATGGTGGACTTTCCCGTGCCCGATGGAGCTGAAAAAACAATGAGCTTCCCCTGCTGCTGCTGACGCTCTTCAATCATAGAATTACTCTATATTTTGCAGTTGCTCCCTGATTTTCTCAAGATCTTCCTTGATCTGGACGATTTTCTGGCAAATCTCGGCATTCTGGGATTTTGAGGCAATGGTGTTCGCTTCGCGCAACTGCTCCTGAAGCAGAAAGTTGAGCTTTCTGCCGGTTCCACTTTCATCGTTCTGCAACTCTTCAATAAAAAACTTGTTGTGGCTGGCAAAACGGGTCAGCTCTTCGGTAATATCGAGCTTGTCGGCTGCAAGAACCAGCTCCATTTCGAGTCGATCGCGGCTGTACGCTAAATCCTTGCCGGCAACAGCCTCCACTTTTGCAGCGAGCCTCTTTCTTACCGCTTCAAGATTATCAGCCGCAAGCGTGGCAACAAGCGCAAGCGTGCTTTCAATTTCGGCAATCCTACTGATGAAGTCGCCTGAAAGCTCTTCGCCCTCCCTGCGGCGCATTGCCTTGAGACGTGCAATTGCCTCTTGAAGAAGATTTTTGACAAAGGGCCAATGCTCACCGACCTGATCAAGCGACGATGCACCATTGTCGAATATTTCAGGAAACCGGAGTAAATGCTCAAGAAGAAGCGGGGCATCCACTTCAGCTTCGCGCTTGAGTGTATTGAGCAACTCTTTATAGGCCTTTACTTTCTCCGCATTGATACTGACAGAGATGGGCTGGGCATCGTCAAGCTGAATTTGGATGAAGGCCGAGATTTTTCCCCTCTGAAAATGGGCACGAATCATCTCGCGAACCTCAAGCTCAAAAGAGAGTAACTGACGGGGAAGCTTGACACTGATTTCAGCGAACCGGTTGTTGACTGACCGTAACTCTACAAGAGTCCGGACACCGCTTTCAACTGACTCTGCGCTGCCATATCCGGTCATGCTTTCCAACATAGTATTTTCTGCTCTGCATTCTTGTTAAAAGGATAACCTGCAGAGCCCGGGCTCTGCAGAGATCGCACAAAAAAAAGTCCAGTTTGTCCTCTTACTTGCGAAGTTCAAGTTCGGCTATCACTTTACGATAACGATCGATATCGATACCCTTCACATAATTCAGCATTTTGCGGCGTTTAGCGACAAGCATCAGCAACCCACGGCGGGAGTGCTTGTCTTTCGGATGCGACTGCAAGTGACCGGTAAGATCGGTGATTCTGCGAGTGTATAACGCAACCTGAACCTCGGATTTTCCGGTATTCTTTTCTGAAGCGCCGAACTGCTTGATAACTTCCGCTTTAAACTCTTTTGTCAGGCTCATATCTCTTCGTTTGTTATGTTAAATCGGTTGACCTGCAATATAATATTATTAGCAATACAACTCCACCGTTTTTTTATCTTTTTCGAGCTGCATTTTCAGCTCTTCAAGTGAGGAAAATTTCTGCTCATCCCTGATGAACTTGAGCAGGGTAAATCGCATCTGGCAGCCATAAAGGGTACCGCCATATCCCAGAATATGTGCCTCAACACTCTTAACCCCTTCAAGCGTGATCGTCGGGCGAACACCAACATTCATCATGGCCATGAAGGTTTGACCGTTCAGCACCGTTTGAGCAAGATAGACTCCGGCACGGGGCAGAAGTTTGTCGGGATCAGAGAGTTTGAGATTTACCGTTGGAAAGCCCATCTCCCGCCCGCGTTTGTCGCCATCAACCACCGTTCCGCTGATCATATAGGGGGAACCAAGAAATGTATTGGCCTCTTCGATCTTGCCACTTTCAAGCAGCACCCGTATTCGTGTACTTGAGAAATGCTCATCGCCGATCATCACTTCATCAACAACCTCCACATCAAAACCGAGCTCCAGACCGAGGGTTGCAAGCGTCTTGCCACTCCCGCTCCTGTCGCGACCAAACGCGTGATCATATCCAACAACAATGCTTCTGGCGCCAAGCAGTCCGACCAGAACATTACGGATAAAATCATCCGAGCTGCGCGCGGCAAAATCGGGGGTGAAACGGACGACAAAAAGAAGATCAACACCCTCACTGGCAAGAAGGGTAATTTTTTCATCAAGCGTTGTCAAGAGCCCAAAGGGCCCCGAAACCTCTCCCTTGAGCACCATCCTCGGATGGGGATCAAAGGTGACAACAACACTACTCAAACTGCGCGATTTTGCAATGCCAACCATGCGCGCAATAATGATCCGGTGCCCTTTATGCACACCATCAAAAGAACCTACCGTCACAGCAGACGCAGTGGCAGAAAAGTCCTCCAAAGTGGCAGAACCATAACTGCAAACCAAATTATTGTCATACACAACAATACGCATAGCTCTTTTTATCTCCCCTCACCCAGCCGGGTGTTTGATGCCTCCTGAAGAATAGCTTCAATGGTCTCTGATACCGTTCTGGCGGAGCTCAGCTCCCAGGTACCAATTGAGACTCTCCTGAGTGAGGCCAGATAGCCTCCGACGCCAAGCGCAGCACCCAGTTCATGGGCAATAACCCTGATATAGGCTCCTTTGGAAACATGGAGAGTAAAATAAATCAGGGGAAGCTGAATACTGGTGACGTCAAAACGGTAAATTACAATCTCTTTTGCTTTTCGCTCCCTGATAACCACTCCCTTTCGGGCATGTTCATAGAGCCGTTTTCCGTTGTGCCAGGCGGCCGAATGCATGGGCGGTTGCTGCTGGTGTGTACCGACAAAACCGGCAGCAGCAGTACGAATCTCACTCTCCGTCAAGTGTGCTGTCGAGCAATGGCCATATTCAACCGTTTCAACATCATGACTTTCGGTCATGGCTCCAAGCTTTATGACACCGTCGTAGACCTTGTCAAGCACTTCGAGTGTGGCAATCTCTTTGGTTTTCCGTCCAGCCGCAAGAATAAGCAGGCCGGTCGCTTTCGGATCAAGCGTACCACAATGGCCTACCTTGCGCTTCAAGCCACACCGTTTATAGCTGTTCCTGATTTTAGCCACCACATCGAACGACGTCCAGTCGAGCGGCTTGTCAATCAGGAGAAAATTGCCTTCATCAACCAAAGGCTCGCTGTTTCGCTCTTCATCCATGAACACCCTTTTTCAACAAGCCCTTGGTTAACCATTTTCAACAGAACGTTTTCTCACTTCGCTCAAAAGCTGCTCAATGCGGTTTGCACGCTCATAGAGGTGGTCTTCATGGAATTCAAGTTCCGGAATACGACGAAAATGGTGCCGGATTTTCGACGAGAGAATCATTCTGATACTCTTTGTTTTATCCTGCAATAAAGCCATCGCTGTCTGCTGCTCTTCAGGCGTACCGATGATCGAAACATAGACCCTGGCAATACTCAAGTCAGCGGTAATCTTCACCTCGACAACGGTGACGATCGGGCCGCTGCGCGGAAGCTCATGCAGAAGGATTGCTCCAAGCTCCTGCTGCAGCAGCGATGCAACTCTCTCAGTACGTATCGACATAGATCAACAATAAACTGTTCATAGTTTTCGTTTTTTCTCAACAATCTTATAGGCCTCGACAATGTCGCCAACCTTGATATCGTCATAGTTTTTAAGGCTCATACCGCACTCATAGCCGGCATCAACCTCCTTGACATCGTCCTTGAAGCGCCGGAGCGCTGCAAGCTGACCTTCGTAAATCTGAACACCGTCACGGAGCAGGCGAACCTTGGAATCACGGAACATCTTGCCCTCAAGCATATAACAACCACCGACATTGCCAATCTTTGGCACCTTGAAAATCTGGCGGATTTCCAGCGATCCGAGGCTCTCTTCATGGAGTTCCGGTGACAGCATTCCCTCAAGCGCCTTCTCGACATCTTCAAGCACATGATAGATAACGCTGTAGAAGCGAACATCAAGATCTTCCTTTTCTGCCAGCTTTTTGGCGTTGACATTCGGTCGTACCCTGAAACCGATAATAATGGCATCAGATGCTGCGGCAAGCAGCACATCAGTCTCCGTGATCTGCCCGACGCCCTGGTGAATAATCTGAACTTTCACCTCTTCGTTCTGGATCTTCATAAGACCGTCAGCAAGAGCCTGAATAGAACCATCAGTATCAGCCTTGATAATAACGCTCAGCTCTTTCATCAGCCCTTCCTTGATCTGGCGGGCAATACTGTCGAGCTTGACACGCGTACTGCGGCGGAAGTCGTGCTCACGGCGGATAACCTGGCGCTTCTGGGCCAAATCACGCGCCTCCCTGTCGGTAACCATGACTGTCAGTGCATCGCCTGATTGCGGAAGGTCCTCAAATCCAAGCACCCTGACCGGCTGCGAAGGGTTGGCGAAGAGAATTCTTTTGCCTCTCTCATCCATAAGGGCACGAACCTTGCCCATGGTATTGCCGGCAACAAAGGGATCGCCAACCTTGAGAATGCCGCGCTGAACGAGCACCGTCGAAATAACGCCCTTGCCCTTGTCGAGTTCCGACTCAACAATAATGCCGCTTGCCTGAACCTCTCTGGAATAGTTGCCCCTCAGCTCACGCATTTCAGCTTCGGTCAACACCTTTTCCATCAGCTCGGCAATGCCGATACCTTTCTTTGCAGAGATCTCCTGGCACTGATAGGCACCACCCCACTCCTCAACAAGCACTCCTGCTTCCGACAACTGGGTCTTGATCTTCTCGGGGTTGGCTTCAACCTTGTCAATTTTGTTGAGCGCAACAACAATCGGCACACCAGCCGCTTTGGCATGGTTGATTGCCTCAATGGTCTGAGGCATGACGCTGTCATCAGCCGCAACAACAAGAATAACGATATCGGTCACCTGTGCGCCCCTTGCCCGCATAGCGGTAAAGGCTTCATGGCCCGGCGTATCAAGAAAGGTTATTTTACGGTTGCCTTCAACCGTTACTTCGTAAGCGCCGATATGCTGGGTAATACCACCAGACTCACCGGCCACAACTTTACTGTTGCGAATATAATCGAGGAGCGAGGTCTTTCCATGATCAACATGTCCCATGATGGTGACAACCGGCGGACGGGTCTGCATGTCAGCTTCATCATCCTCGGTCACAATCACGGCAGTTGCCTCAACCTCTGAAATAAACTCTGCCTCAAAACCGAACTCCAGAGCGATCAGTTCAATCGACTCCTTATCGAGCCGCTGGTTGATGGTGACAAACTTGCCGAGCGCAAAACACTTCTGGATAATATCCTTGGCGGTAATGCCCATAAGCTCAGCCAATTCATGGGGCGAAGCGTACTCGGTAACGCGAACAACCATACGCTGAGACTCACGAAAAGCCTCATCCACTTCATGCTCGCGCTCACGCTCATTGCGGCGCTGCTTGCGGAATTTCTGGCGTGACCCGGTTCCGCTGCGATCATCAATACCACTGATCGTTTTCTG
This sequence comes from uncultured Chlorobiaceae bacterium, assembly GCA_903824295.1. GTDB lineage: Bacteria > Bacteroidota > Chlorobiia > Chlorobiales > Chlorobiaceae > Chlorobium. The sequence goes on along the minus strand of CAIJWE010000096.1, from coordinate 21,701 downwards.
TATATTGGCCGAAATGACCTTGTCATCCACCGCCGGCTTCTTTTTCTTCTTTCCTTTTTTCTTTGCGTTGGCCGCACTGTCTGCCGCAACAACAGGCTTTGGCTTAACGTCCGCAGCCGTCTTGGCCGCTGGCTTCTTGGCTGTCACCACCGGCTTCTCTTCCGACTTGCTCTCCTCCACAGGCTTCGAGACAAACTCATTTTTCAGGGCGTCAGCCTGCTCCTGGAAATTCTTTTTACGGTTTTTCTTGTTCCTGCCGGCATGAATATCGAGAGTACCGAGCACGGTAAGACCACCCATCATCTGAGGAGAGGCAAAAGAGACAAGATGCTCGTTGACCGATGGCTCCTCTTTTTTGATCACTGGCTCGGGTAGTTCGGATGGCGCCGGTAGTTCAGAAGGTGCCGAAAGTTCAGGAACTGGAACAACGTCAGGAGTGACGGCAGCAACTGGTTCTTCGGGCACAACAACCTCAGCCACAACAGCGGCAACAGGGTGTTCGGGTACAACAATTTCAGAAACGACGACAACAACCGGTTCGGGCAGAGCCTGTTGTTCCGTAACCGCGGGGTGTTCAGTCGCCGTGAGGTGTTCCGTAACCGCTGGGCGTTCCGTAACTGCGGGGTGTTCCGTAACTGCGGGGTGTTCCGTAGCCGCAGGAGTCTCCGGAGTCTCAACAACGGGACTTTCCGGTTCGGAAACGTGCTCTTGTTGTGGAGCAACCACAATCACTTCGACCGGGGCAACCTCTTTTTTTACCTCCGGAACCACAACTACCGGCGGTGCCGGCGGACTGAGGGTTTCGCTGAGATGCTGCTCTTTTTCATAGGTTTTTCGCGACTGCTCTTCCAGCCTTGAGATGCGCTTCTCTTTCTCAGCCCTTATTTTTTTGGTCTCATCAACCATTTTTTTCTCAACGCTGAAATGGCCAAAAATCAGGCCGTGTATCTCTTCACCTACCATGGAGGATGTAGAGGCAACCCTGCCACCTTCCTGCTTGACAAAAAGTAATACTTCCTGCGGACTTACCTGCAGTTCTCTTGCGATATCACTTATGCGGTATTTCTTTTCCATGTCCTCAAGGGCCATTACATCCTCCTCTGGATTTAAAAACGCTTTACTTCTTTCGAAATGTTCACTCTGCGGTCGGATCTGTTGATCCATCAACAGCCAGGTCATCCGGCTCGTACTCGATAGGGTCATCAAAAAGAGCCGCCAGATCCGCTTCGGTAAACTCTTCTTTTACAGTTTTATAAATATTTTCGGCAATCTTCCGCCAATAGCGCTTTTCCTCGTCGGTCACTTTTCGTTCCCTCGGTTTGACGCCGGTCTTGTAACTTTTACCAAAAATCGTCTGCTCTTCGGGTTTGGTCGATCCGAGAAGAGAGAGTTCAATTTCATCAACTCCAGCCTTCAATACTTTTTTGGCCGTATCAAGACCACCATCAAGAAGCTGGTAAATCATATCATCACCAAACTCTTCACGGAACTCAATGATATCAATATCTGTAGGGTCTTCCGTCGATTTGTCGATCACATCACGATAGACATCAATCTCATAGCCGGTCAGCTTTTCTGCAAGGTGGATATTGTTGCCATTCTTGCCGATCGCATATTTGATCTGGTCTGGTTTGAGCATCACCCTTGCTTTCCGGGTTTTCATATCGGCATGGACCGTCAGAGGATCAATTTTCGCCGGCTGCATAGCCCTTGAAATATAGATCTGCGGCTCATCGGCATAGTAGATGACATCAATATTTTCGTTGTTCAGCTCTTTAACAATGCTTTGAATGCGCTTTCCACGATACCCGACAGTGGCACCAACCGGATCAATGCGTGCACTGGTTGATTCAACAGCAACCTTTGCGCGTTCACCCGGCACCCTTGCAATCGCTTTGATGACTATGAGGCCGTCAAGAATTTCAGGAACTTCATGTTCAAAAAGCTTGTACAAAAAACGGTCATCAACTCTCGATACAATAACCTTCATTCCTCCATCAGCTTTTTCCCGCTCAACCATTGAGCCATCATCAAGCCTCACTTTTGTCTTCTCACGCTCAATACGTTTGACATAGAGCTTCATCCGCGGGGTTCGACGGGGATTATCTTTTTTCATCATCTCTGACTTCGGCAACACCAGCTCGACACGATGGTCTTTCGAGGTATTGTAGGTAAAAATTACTTCATTCGCACGAACCTGATAGACTTCGCCGGCAACAATCTCTCCAACTTTTTCAAGACACTCTTCATAAACAACAAGACGTTCAAGATCCCGCACCTTTTTCTGGACAGACTGCTTGATAATCTGAATGGACTTGCGACTCAGATAGTCCTCAAGCCGGATCGGCCCCTCTTCGTAATAATCACCAATTTCGAGAGATTCGTCAATTTTGCGAACCTCTTTAAGGGTGATTTCGATGCTTTCAATATCTATCTCCTCGACAATCTTTTTCAGAATATAGACTTCGAAATCTCCTCGCTCGGGGTTGATGAAAATGTTGGATTCAACTTCAGGATCATAATCTTTTCGGAGCTGCTTCTGGATAATATCCTTGAGAAGGTCGGCAATATCCATTTTGACAGCCGCACTTTCCGTGCGTTTATCCAGAAAGATCTTGGACTGCTCGATTTCGCCGAAGGCGCTGGCAATCTGCACCCGCCGATCCTGTCCCTCATCTTTTATCTTCTTTTTGGCCATCTCTATCTTGGATTGTGCATTTTATAAAAGAAAATTCCCACTCACCGGTATAAACCTCTTTATAATTCCGCCTCAGGAACCGCACGAATAATCTGGTTGAGGTAGAGTGTGACAGCCTCCATTTTCGGCTGTTGTCCTCTTTTTTTGTTCTGTTCCGGCATAATCACGATTTTTGGCTCACTCTCTTCCGAAAGCGACACCTCCTGAATATGCCCGGCCAATTCAACAGGCTCCCCATCAGCTCCAGTAAAGGTAACCCGCAACAATTTACCAACATGACGGATATACTGGCGGGGAATAATAATTGACTCACCAAGGCCGGGAGAGGAGACGATCATGTCAAAATTCTCTCCAATGAGCTCCAGAAGTTCGTCATCGCCTTCAATCTGCTCGCGAACTCTTCTGCTCACATAGGCACACTGATGAATGCGAATACCAATATCGGCATCCATCAGTATCTCTATTTTTCGGGCACTCGCCTTGCCTTTTACCTTTATATCAATAAGATAGGCTCCTTCACCCCGGGTACCGACTGATTCGGCAATAACCCGTGAGACACAAGTCCTGATGCGCTCTTGCATGAATACCTCTTATGAAACTTTAAAAAGAAAAACAAAAAAGTGGGGAACCCCCACTTCAGATAAGATACTATAGTACGTCGTCAAATCAAGTGACGCAATGTACGAAAAAACAATCCAAAGCACAACACCTTATATGACCTGCTGATTTTTATTATTGATGTGGCTTTCAAGCACCTCATAATCAGCCTCTTCGACATTCCGCACTGAAGAAGATGAGTCCTGTGGAGGCTCGCCGCGAGCGGGTCCGACTTTTCTGATAAAAAAAAGTCCTCCCCGCACCGTACGCACCACCGTGCGAACAACCAGAAAAATAAAAATAAAAAGAAGAATAAATTTCAGCATCGGTTCAACAGCGCCCTTAAACGATTTTCGTTTACACGGTATTTGAATGCCTCAACACCATCAACAACAATAACCGGAATCTTGAGTCCAAACTTTTCAAGCAGTTCCGGGTCACCGGAAATATCTCTTTTTTCCAGTTCAAACGGCAACGACATGTTGACTTTTTGCAGAATCTCCATGGCCTCATCACACAGACAGCACTCTTTTTTGCCATAGAGTATCACCTTGTGGCCCGTGTTCGTCATGATGGCAACTGAGCGTTTGCAGCCCTTTCACACAAAAATTCAAGCAACGCCTCCAAAGAGAACATCGTCTGCTCTGAAGTGGAGAGATTTTTCAGTGCATAGAGCCCCACCGCAAGCTCCGTCGTACCGACAAAAAGGGCATAAGATGCCTTTATCCGGTTGGCCTCCCTCATCTGCGCCTTCATGCTCCTTGCCGCCAGGTCTATCTCCGTCTTGATGGCAGCGTTACGCAATCGGCAGGTAATCTGCAGTGCGTGGTCGGCAAGATCCTGCTGCTGCACAACAACATAAACAAGCGGACCCTGAGGAGTAAGAGCGTTAAAAAGCCCTTGCTTTTCCATGGTCATCAACAGCCTCTCCATGCCAACAGCAAATCCGGAGGCCGCCACATCCGACGAACTGCCAAGCTCACGGGCAAGACCATCGTAGCGTCCACCACCGCCTATGGCATCCTGTGCACCAAGCTCTGAACTGGTCACCTCAAATGCTGTATTGCAGTAGTAATCAAGCCCTCTGACCAGACGATAATCGATTTCGTAAGCAATATCGCGTTCTTTGAGGTAATAGAGCACCTTCTCAAAGTCCTGCACCGAAGCCGGGTTGAGATAATCGTATAACCTGGGAGCCCCGGCAATCAACTCCTGCAGGGCTGGATTTTTTGAATCGAGAATCCGCAGAGGATTTTTTTCAAGCCGTTCTTTCGACGCATCATCAAGAATCTCCGCAAAGGGTGAAAAATAGTTTTGCAACGCGCTGCGGTAGCGGAGCCGGTCATCCGTGTCGCCAAGGCTATTGATGCGGAGCTTGAGCCCCTGAAGGCCGAGTGAACGAAAAACCTGCATCATCAGGGTTATGACCTCGGCTACCGCCGCAGGCGAGGAGACGCCAAGCAGTTCAGCCCCGAACTGTGAGAACTGACGCTGCCTTCCTGCCTGTGGCCTCTCCTTGCGAAAAAGTTCGCCCGTGTAGTACAACTTGTGCACAGGAGCAGAAGCGAGCAGATTATTCTGAAGCGCCGCCCTCATCACACCGGCCGTCATCTCCGGACGAAGCGTCAGAGAGCGTCCTTTTGGATCGGGCTGAAAGGTGAACATCTCCTTGCCGACAATATCCGTCGTTGAACCAATCCCTCTCTGGAAAAGCTCGGTATACTCAAAAACCGGAATCCGTATCTCGCTGAAGCCGTAAAGGGCTGCAAGCCGATCAACAACTCCTTCTACATATTTCCATCGGGCCGCCTCTTCGGGAAAAATATCCCTGGTGCCCTTTACTGCCTGGTACTGCGGCATAACTGTATGAATCCCCTGCTGGTAAAAATGTTGTTATATCTGCGGAAAATCTTTTTCCTCATCCCTGAAGAGTTCCATAACCTCTGCCGGGGACGTTGCAAGAAGAAGTTTCCGGCGAACATCCTCGCGGCCTGCAAGCCTCGTAATGCGGCCAAGAAGCTTCAAATGCTCTGAAAGCATCTCCTCCGGCGTTGCGAGAAGAAAAACAATCGTGACCGGCTCTTCATCAATTGAATCAAAATTGATTGCGTTGCGGAGTGTGGCAAACGCCATGACCGGCTGACTTACTCCCGCACTCTTGGCATGAGGCAGTGCCAGTCCTTTGCCAATACCGGTCGACATATCCCGCTCGCGCCTGAAAACATCCTCCCGCAACATGCCAATATCAAGCACACCCGGGTGAGCAGCCACGATGGAGAGCATGTTTTCAATCACCTCGCTTTTCAGGGCAAGATCAAGATGCAAAGCAATACATTTTTCAGAAAGAAGGCCTTCAATTTTCATGATGAGAACCTCGTGCGGTTAATACGTCTGCCTGTTGAAAGGTGCTCTCTCGGCACAAAACTGACTATTAATATAAAAAAACATTTCCGATCTCTGCCGCCCGCAGCAGCGCCTCCTTTTGCAGGCTCACAGGTGGACGGTAATAAAATAGATAAATGGCGACACGAACATGATGGTATCAAAGCGGTCAAGCACTCCGCCGTGACCCGGAATCAAATGCGAAGAGTCTTTGACACCGGCATCCCGTTTGAACATCGACTCAATAAGGTCGCCAGCCGGACTTGCCAGCCCTATCAAGAGCCCGGTCAACAGCGCTTTGGTCAACGACAACTCCGGCACAAAACCGCTGTAGATCATTGATGCCGCAACGCTTCCTGAGAGCCCGGACAGAAACCCCTCCCATGTTTTGTGAGGACTCAAACGCTCGAACAGTTTGCGGTGAATAAACCTTCCTCCCAGGGTACTGCCGCCAAAGTAGGCAAAAATATCGGCGGCCCAGACACAGAAAAACATGAGAAAAACCATCATTTCTCCCTCATTGCCACCCTCAAAAAAACGAAGTCGCAACAGGGAGCCGAAAGAGAGATTGACATAGAGCAAACCAGGCAAGATTGCTCCCAAATTAAGCAGCGGAGAACCCTCTTTCAAAAAAAGCTCCATCACCAGAAGTGCGAGCACAACGGCAAGCAACAACTCCCACACCTCCGCCAAATGCAGATAAAAGTTTACCTGAAAAAGCGCCGTTACCGACAGCACAATCCAGAGAGCCGGAGGTGTGGCCTTGTGGCGCGCAAGGCGATGAAACTCAAAAACAGCCAGAAGCGCTAAAAGCGAAAAAAATAAAAAGAACCCCACACCACCAATATCGATGAGCCACAGCAGCAAAGGAATGCCAACAAGAGCCACAAGAACTCGCTGTAATAAATTATTGCTCAAAAGTTTACCCATACATCCCATCCTCTCTTCATCAACTGATCAGCCTTCATAAAAACCTTCTCCGCTGTGCATCAACAAGACGCCGAAGAACCACTACAAACAACAAGAGACTTCCGGAAACAACAAGCCACCACCACGGCGAACCAAGCAGAGCCCTTGACTCAACGGCTCCCTCCAGCTTTCTTCCTTCTGTAAAAAAAAGAAGAAGCAACGCCGCCAAGTTGTTCGCAAAATGAACAACAACAGGAATCGCCAGATTGCCAGTCACCGAATAAATATAGCCAATATACCACCCAAGCAAAGCAAGTGGAAATAGATTTGCCGAACTCAAATGAAAGAACGCAAAAATAAGGCCAGTCAGCAGCACTGCGTAGCCAGAGGAGAGCGAACGGGTGTAATTCTGCTGGATATAGCCCCTGAAAAAGAGCTCCTCACACAGTGCCGGAGTGAGCGCAAAAACAAAAGCAACCAAAAGAAATTCAGGCCCTGAGCGCACCTGCGCAAGTTCTTTGATAAACGACTCCATCACATCACGCTTTTGAACCACTTCTGCTCCGTAAGGGCCAAGAGAGGGCCAAAGATAGCAATCCTGAAGTGCGGTAATGGTATGGAGCAACGGCTGAAGCAGAAAAATACCTCCAACCGCCAGGAGCGCCATGCCAAAACCGATCGGTTTTCCTATCCCTAAAAAAGCAAGACTCTGTGGTGCAAATGGATTTTTTTGACCCGTATGCCAGGCCGCAAGCAAAAAAACGGGCACGGCAAGCAGAAGAATCTGCACGACGGACTGAATCAGTCGAATGGAAAAAAGCTGAGGTTCCGCAATAGGTGACAAAAAAAAAGTCGACTCGCTGCCACCGCTGACAAAAGAAAGAAGCAGCGCACCGGCAAGCGAATAGAGCAGCATGACTGCAATCAAAAAGGAGGTATTGGCAAAAAAAGAGGGGCGCCGCAGGGCAAACTGATCGGGAGAAAAAAACTTCTGCATTGAAAATTATACGTTACAATGAATCTTTGAGAATTTGATACCTTGTCACACTTGAACCCTCCGCCCATTCTGTCCTTATCAACAGATAGCTATTGGAGAGGGGAAAAACAAGCGAATACCGGAACCGCTGTTTGTCATCCACTGGGCACCAACTGGCTTCAACATCCATATAACCTATATAATAAATAAGTTACGGATGAATATCATGATTTTTGATGCAACACCACACTGGTCGGGTGGAGCAAACAGAATACTTTTATACAGTAAAGAGCTAAAAAAACGGGGTCATTGCGTCACGGTATGCTGTTTGCCTGAAAGCGGCCTTGCAAGCCGTATCGCGGAAGAGAACATCCCGGTCTATACGCTCAATCCCAAATCTGACATAAACCTCTTTATCGTCCCTCAAATCATACGGCTTATCAAGGAAAACAACATCGAGGTTATCGATATCTGCTCCCCCAAATTTTATTGGGTCTCATCATTGGCGGCCAGAGTGACAAAAAGAACCGTGATTCTGACACGCAACGTTCCGTACCGGAAAAACGGTGTAAAAAAACAAATCAACAGAGTTCTTTACCATACACTTGTTGACCACATTATTGCCATTTCAGATAAAATCAAACGGGAGCTCATCGAAGATTATTCCCTTCCAGCAAAAAAAATCACGGTTATTTATGACGGAATAGAACTGAACCGGTTCAAGCTAAAAATACCGGAAAATATTGACGTTACCTCTCGTCACTCTGTTGCAGCCGTCATCAGCCGCCTGGACGAAAATAAAGGGCTTGAGTGTTTTATCCATGCAATTGCAGAAATAACAAAAAAAATTGCATCGATTCACTTTATGATCGTTGGAACAGGCTCAATTGAAACAAAACTCAAGGAGTTAACGAAAAAACTCAATGTGTCAAGCAGTGTGACATTTATGGGATTCAGAAAAGATATTCCTGAAATACTTGCCGGAGTTGATATCACAATCGTGCCTTCACCCGAGGAAGGCATGTCTATGAGCGCGCTGGAGTCGATGGCCTCAGGTGTACCGGTTGTTGTAACGAGAGGGTGTGGACTGGTAGACATCATCGAGAACAATAGATCCGGCTCGATTGTAGAGCCCGACAACATTCATGAACTGGCCGAAGGTGTCATCAGGCTGTTAGAGTCTGATTATCAGCAAGCCGGAAAAGAGGCGAGAGCAATTGTTGAAGAAAAATTTGCGCTCCACCGGGTTGTTACCCGGTATGAATTGTTACTTGCAGCATTACAGAAGCACAAAACACTCACCCCGGAGTCATGAAACACAAAAAAAAAGATAACTGGATATTCCGCCAGCGCTTTGCAAAAACACTGCAGTTTGTCACGAAAAAGCGAAAATCGCAACCCCTTACTCTCGAATCGGCAGAAAGTATCGTGATTCTCGCCCGAGAATGCTATGGAGACTGCATTATGCTCACACCGCTTATCGGCACACTCAAAAAAGAGTATCCAAATCTTTCCATCTTCATCATCGCGTTCAGTCAGATTATCTTCGATTTTTTCAGTGCCGACACCAATGTTACCGCCGTATACCATGCCAAAAGAAACATGAAACGGTACTGCACAGAGCTCCTTCCCCAACAATTTGACCTGCTTTTTAATCCTAAAGAGCACCCCTCAATCCATTTTCTCATCCAGACAACGCTCATCCGCGCACGTCGCAAAATAGGACACTTCAGCCCTTATCACGAAGGGCTCTACGACCACCTTATTGAGCCTGCCCCCGGCACACATGAATCAGCAAAAAACCTCTCGCTCCTCGGCGCTCTGGGTTCAAACGTCTTGCAACCCTGTAAACCATACTTGCCAGAGATGCCTGTTTCGGCTGATATCACTGAATTTCTGCGCACTATACCGAGATACACGTACCTCGGCATTAACATCAGTGCCGGCCACAGTGGAGGACGACGCACCCCTCAACAATGGTCTGAACTGATCCGGACTTTTCCTGACGAAACGTTTATCATCTTTTCAGCACCGCAAGATATCGAAGAAAAAAAAGCACTTGAACAACCGCACCGGAACGTTCTGCCATCACCCCCAACCCGTAACCTCTATGAAGTCGGTGAAATCGTTAAAGAACTCAAGATCCTCATTACCCCCGACACTTCACTGGTCCATATTGCATCATGTTCCGACACCCCGCTCATCGCCCTCTATCGCGAACGTTTTGCCGACCGGACACAATTCGCCCCATTGAGCACCCTGCAGAAAGTGATCGTATCACCAACAGCCGACGTCATGGCTATTGAGTGCGCAACCGTCTCGATAGCACTCCGCCAAATGCTCAACACCCTGCCACAGAGCAACACCGGCACCGATCATGACAAGGAAAAGCGGCAAGCCCAATAAAACTGATTATTCGGATTATTAACTTTATATTGGCGTTTTATGATAAACGAAACAGGATCAGGTTACCTATGAAGTCTGGGATATTGTTAAGAATGCTGCAGTATATGGCCCCCTCGAAAGGGAATATTGTTCTGGTGGTGCTGTTCAGCATCTTGACCTCCATGTTCAGTGTCGTATCAATCTACTCCATACTGCCACTGCTGAATGCTGTTTTTTCAACAGAAAGCAGAGTTCAGCCAGCTTCCGGCATACCACCGTTCAAAACAGTTGATCAGAATGCACTGCAAGGGAGTGGTACCAATGTGGCAACGCCTATCCCAAATTCTGCCAAGACTCAAAAACAACTATCCAGTGCTGTAGAGGTAAAAAACTGGGCACTCATTGAATTCCAGCAATTGTTCAACGCCCCCACAAAAGAGCTGACACTGCTGAAAATCTGCATCTTTCTGATACTTGCATTTTCCCTGAAAAATATCTTTATCTACCTGAACGGACAGTTCATTTTTCGGATACAGACAAAAACAGCCAAAAAACTCCGCGACGACGTCTTTCACAGCATCATTGAGATGCATCTCGATTATTTCAACAAAAACCGGGTTGGCAATCTGATGAACTACGTCAGCGGTGACGTGGAGAATGTCAACAACAGCATCAGTTCAACGTTTATAAATTTTTTGCAGAACCCCTTTTCAATCATTGTCTATATCGGCGTGCTGCTCGCCCTCAGTTGGCAATTGACCCTCTTTGCAACCGTCACCTCGCTGCTGATTTTTGTTGCTATCCGCTTTCTTGGCAGAAACATCAAAGGCCATGCCCAGAATTTGCAAACCAGCTTAGGTGACATGAACTCCGTGCTGCAGGAAAAATTCAACGGCATCAAGGTTATCAAGTCGACCGCCTTTGAACATATTGAATTGGCAAGATTCATGTCGTTTACCAATGATTTCAGAAAACTTGGCATCAAGATTGCGAGACTCCGCAACATTATAAGCCCGCTGAACGAAACCCTGCTGATTGCAGCCATTGCCATGGTGCTCTGGTTTGGAGGCATCCAGGTCTTCAAGGGTGCGATGACGGCCAATGAACTGCTTGTCTTTGCCTTTGCCCTCTTTTCCGCAATGGGCCCGATCAAAATGATCAGTGACGCGAATATATCAATACAGGTGGGCATGATCTCTGTTGAACGGCTCTTCGCCGTGCTTGACGCAAAATCCGATGTGACCAACGGCCACATGCCCATAAACAGTTTTTCCAATACCATCACCTTCGAGGATGTCTGCTTCAGGTATAACAAAGATCCTGACGCGCCAAATGTGCTCGACCACGTCTCTTTTGAAATAAAAAAAGGCGAAATGATTGCGCTTATTGGCCAATCAGGTTCAGGCAAATCAACCGTCGTTGACCTTCTGCTCCGCTTTTATGATGTCGATGCAGGTCGCATCACCATTGACGGTGTGGATATCCGTCAATTTGACTACAAACAACTCCGCCAGATGATTGGCATTGTGAGTCAGGAAGTTATCCTCTTCAACGACAGCATTGAGCAGAATATTGCCTACGGTGTCCATGATAAAATCGACCATACACGCATTGAACAGGCAGCAAAACTGGCCAATGCACACCAGTTTATTGAGGAAAAACCGCAACAGTACCAAACACTTATCGGAGACCGCGGGCTCCAGCTTTCAGGAGGCCAGCGGCAACGTATCGCCATTGCCCGGGCCATGGTTAAAAACCCTGAACTGCTGATATTCGACGAAGCGACCAGCGCACTCGACAACGAATCCGAAAAAGTGGTACAACAGGCTATTGACCATGCAATGGAGAACAGAACAGCCATAGTGGTAGCGCACCGGCTCTCGACCATCAAAAACGCCGATAAAATTATAGTCATGGAGAGGGGCCGCGTTATGGAAACAGGCAACCATCATGAGCTTATTGCAAAAAATGGTGTCTACAAAATGCTCTACGACATTCAGTTTGCCGTTAAACCAGCCCAGATGGATAGCAACGTAATGACCTGACTTCGGCATAACCTTATGTTTATGACTCTCTTTCTGCTGATCCTTTTTATTGCCGGTGTTGTGCTGTTCAGTCGTCGCTACAAAGTACACCGCAATAAAAAGCTCGTGCGCCGGAGCCGCGAAACCTGGGTCATCGGCATCTATAAAGGCCCTTCACCGATAGAGCTCTTTCCCCCGTCTTGCATCACGAATCCGATACTCACGGCAAAAGATGTCACAGACATAAAAGCCCGTTTTGTTGCCGATCCATTTATGGCAGAGCAGAACAATGGCTATTATCTCTTCTTTGAAGTACTGAATGACAAAAGAGATACCGGCGAAATCGGCTATGCCTTCAGCAGTGACTGCGTGCAGTGGGAGTACCGAAAGATTATTCTCAGAGAGCGTTTTCACCTCTCCTACCCCTATCTCTTTTTTCACGAAGGCCTCTGCTACATGATTCCCGAATGCGCTGGCTCCGGCGGGATACAACTCTATCAGGCAAAACACTTTCCCGACGAGTGGCAGCACGTCTCCACACTGGTCAAAGGTCATGGCCGTTATGCGGCGCTTGCCGACCCCTCAATTTTCTGCTATCGTAACCGATGGTATCTGTTCAGTTACTGCGGCAAGGATAAAAGCCTCCATCTCTTTACCTCTGAGAGGCTCAACGGAACATGGAAAGAGCACCCTAAAAGTCCGGTTGCCGCAGGAACTCCCCGCTTTGCACGACCAGGAGGCCGGGTCACCATCCATGAAGAGAGTATCTACCGCTACTCGCAGGATGAAACACCAAACTATGGTACCAGAGTCTGGGCATTCCGTATTACTGAACTCAGTGAAGTGAGCTATAGCGAAGAACCCGCAGCAGAGCACCCTGTTGTAGAACCAGGAAATGAGTGGTGGAACCGTTCAGGCATGCATACCGTCGATCCTCATCAGACAACAACAGGAGAGTGGATTGCCCTGGTGGATGGATTTACGATCAGCGAGTAACTGTTACATTGAAAGCTCTTACAAACTATTTATGAAACAATTGAAACTATCAGCAATAGGCCAGTATTCTACCTACAAAGAAGAATCATTATTGCCGATAGTACTATCCAGTTTGGGATACAGGATTATATGGGTAGATCCCTATAAATGTGATTTATTGATCATCGGAAAGCCCATGAGTGCGCTGAAGTTGATTTTAAAGAAAGGCGGGCATCTTCTTCTTCCTAATCAAGTTCACGCATTGATAAACAAGATGCTCAATAATGGGCACTATCGACCTGTAACACTCTTTCACACCTGTGAAAACCTGCGTCATGACTGTGTTAAAACAGACTATTCCATATCTTTTGACTTTTCCGAAGAAAATGATCGGCATTATCGACTGCCCTACTGGATGGAACTGGTTGACTGGTCACATGAAGGCTTGATGGGAAATACAAACAAACGATTCGGAAAGCTTTTAAGCATAAGCAGGATGCTGCAACCTCTTGGAAATAATTTTTTTTCAAAGCCGCGAAAAGCCGCACTGTTTGCATCTCACCTGGATGGACCAAGAAAAAGCTTTTATAAGGCAATCGACAACGTTGTTCCGGTAGATGGATATGGAAAATACTTTGACAAAAATATCAGCTCCCACAGCGACAGCGGATTTGATAAGATCACGATTCTACAGAACTACGCCTTTAATCTGTGTCCAGAGAACAAGTTATATCCAGGCTATTACACTGAAAAAATTCCGGAAGCTTTTCTTGGCGATACCTTGCCGATAACCTGGACGGACAGAAATGTATCAGTAGATTTTAACCCTGACGCTTTTATTAATCTTGAACAGACCGATTGGAGAAATGCTGGCATCCTCCATGAGCTGCTCCATTCCGAGAAACAATTGAGGCCTTATGCTGAACAACCGTTACTTCTTAAAGCCCCATCAATTCAGCCGTTCAGAGAGTTTATTGACAACATTATTCGCAATACATTGTGAAATGCCTTGGGTCGAGCACAATCCCCACCGTATTGCCATCGAATCGCAAACAAGATTGGTAAAAATGACCACCAGTTTAACGATAGAACTTATCAGAACTACAGAGCTGTTTGCTCAACCTGACACACCATATATTTTAACACCAGAAGATTGATCAACCGTCGTCTTACGCAATTTTTTTATTACTGATTATCAAAATGAATAATGCTCTCCTGTTTCTTGTTTTTAACCGACCGGATACTACCCGGAAAGTTTTTAATGCAATACGGGATGCAAAGCCACCACGTCTCTACATTGCTGCGGATGGTCATCGTGCTGATCGTGATGGAGAGGATATGCTCTGCGATGAGGTAAGAAAAATTGCTACCTCAGTTGATTGGGCTTGCGAAGTTAAGACGCTGTTTCGCGATCGAAACCTTGGCTGCAAAAAGGGAGTATCGAGCGGCATTAACTGGTTCTTTCAGCATGAAGAAGAGGGAATTATTCTTGAAGATGACGTTTTACCTCATCCTGATTTTTTTACATACTGTGACAGCCTGCTTCTTCGATATAAATATGATTTACGGGTAATGATGCTCTGTGGATTTAATCCAGAAGGCGCGAATATAACGTCAGATGATTATTTTTTTTCAGAAAATCCAAGCGTTTGGGGTTGGGCAACATGGCGATCAAGGTGGAATTTATATGACCTTGATTTAAATAACTGGCCATCCGAGTCATTTGATCATTATTTAAAAGCCAAATTTCCTCTGCCAGTCTATACGTATTATACAAAAGCATTTAATTTAACGAAAAAAGGCATCATCAATTCATGGGATTATCAGTGGACGTATTGCATGCTTTCAAATTATGCTCTTGCCATTAAGCCCAGTGCTAATCTTGTTATGAATATCGGGACAGAAGGCACGCACTCAAAACGCCCGGATCATAATCATTTTGTTGCGTACGGAATTGTCAACCCTGAAAAATTAAAATGTGACGACATTGTGGTTCCAGATGTACGTATTGATCATACATTTTATGCATCGAGAATCAGTGGGGGAATTCTTTTTTACCTGAAAAGATTTTTGAAACTGTTCATTCGAGGATAAAATAAATTAACGATCAACAACGATAATCAGGATTTTTCTATATTATCCTTGCAATATTTCCAAAAATAGAATACGTTTTTGAATGAAAAAGACCTTTCTCAGCTTTGCAAGCTCTGACTTATACCGATCATTGTCTCGAATCAAACAAGAGGCAAATAATATGGAGATATATGACCGCATCAGCATATTGACTGAAATAGATTTAGACGATAATTTCAAGAAGCAATTTAAACCATATTTAACTATCGGCTCAAGAGGCTATGGTTACTGGTGCTGGAAGCCACAGATTATTTTACAAACACTTGAAGATATGGATGACGGGGACATTCTCCAATATACCGATGCTGGTTGTCATCTGAATAGACAAGGGAAACATCGCCTTGAAGAATATTTTGAAATGGCAGCAAATTCATCAAGCGGTATTCTTGCTTTTCAAACCAAAAAACCTGATCTGCCTCTTGTTTATGATGGAAGAAATCTGCTCGATTTACGTGATTACAAATGGACAAAAGGTGATCTGCTCGATTATTTTGATGTTCGACACCGGAAGGATATCATTAACACACCGACAATTGGCGCCGGAATAATATTTATTAAAAAATGCCACGCATCACTCACCATTATAAAACGGTGGCTAAAGACGATTGAGGACAACTTTGCCTATATTGATGACACGCCTTCTGTTGCACCAAATATTGATGGATTTATAGAGCACCGCCATGACCAATCCATTTTTTCATTATTATGCAAAATACATTCTATTGAGACGTTATCGGCGTATGAGTATTGGTATCCTTCAAAAAAGAAACATTACAAACCCGACTGGGAGCAGCTCAGGGAATTTCCTATTCATGCGGTAAGAGACATGGACTATGGACTAATACAGAACTCAAAACATTTATTTTTTAAAATTATCTGTAAAATAAAAAGAATAATTTGGCACAGCAACCAAATCGTCTCTCATTATATACAGCAACTGGCCAGATAAACGTTTTGTTAAAATGGGTTATTATAAGCGTATAAAAAAAACAGTGCAGTCTATATTGAAACCGCAAATTTCACAGCGCAAAATAACGCATTTTATAGACGGTATAGACAAGACGAAACTCATTGCTATACAATGCCCTGCCAACCCAACCATTGCCGTAATTGTACCTTGCTTTGGCCATGTGCAGTATCTTGAGGAGATGTTTGCCTGCATCACTAATCAAACCAGAAAGCCTGATCAAATTATATTTATTGTGGATGAAAGCCCTGATCATAGTTCTGAACTGTTGTCAAAAATCGCAAAAAGTCTTGACACTGATTTTCAAGCGATTATCCGAATTATCAAGAATGAAAATAATGTCGGGCAGAGTGCAAGTATCAATCGGGGAGTTGAGACAGCAGATACTGATCTTATCCTGATATTGAATGATGACGATTATTTGATGCACGACTGTATTGATACCATTTTACAGATATTCAAACGCTTTCCTGCAGCAGTCATGGTTGGCGGGACTGCGTTACACTTTTCAGGAGAGAGTCTCAAAAAAATGGCAAAGTGTATCGGAGATAGTAAAATAGAGACGGAACTATCTATTGATGTTAGAGAACCTGATGATGTAAAAAAATATTCAAGATATAATGACCTGAATATGACTCATACAGGAAGCTGCTTTTTGAAGTCCGCCTGGAAAGTTGTTGGCGGGTACTATCCAGATAAATCAAAAAGAGTGGCACCCTACTCTGACAGAGACTTTCAGATACGAATAAATACACTGTTTCCGGTTGCCATCAGCAACATAACTCCGCTGAGTTTTTGGCGAAATGACAGCAGTGTCGATTCAGGCATTAATTCATAGTCAGTCATCGTATACCATGATAGTTTTCATTTTGACAAAGATGGATGTAAAAAAGTATTTTTTGAAAAGATACTCATCATTTTTTTTATAGATTTTACCAATTGATTTTGTTTAAACCGCCTGGTATGCCGGGTATATCCTGCGTTGATCAACTTTGGATTTATAAAAATCCGATACCCTTGTGATTTGATTTGTGCATTAAGGCTCAAATGCTCACAAATCTCTTCACCAAATACATCCACTCCGACATATCGGACATCCGACAATGTTTCTCTGCGGTACACGGCAAGCCCTCCAAAAGCGGAATCGACCTCAATCCAATCAAGATGTTCATCAATTTCAACCATTCGGGAGTAAACAGCGGCAAATTTAGATTTTTTTACACTTAATCCGTTGTTCACAAGAAACTTATATTGAGACCAGCAGTCATTCGGAGACCAATGCTTATGACGTAACGGCCATATATCGTAATAGGGGCCTCGTTGATTGGCCGTACACACAGCCCAATCTTCTTTATTCCAACACGATAAAAACGCCTCTTCTGAGATTAAATCATTCAGCCCGTCCAAATCAGCCATAATAACGTACTCGATATCCTTATACAACACATTGTTCTTTATTTCATCAAGATATCGATTCCTGCAATAGGCAATTCGCTCCGTTCTTAACGGGATTTTTTTATTTATTACACCAAGGGAGTGATAGCGAAAATTTACCATTTCAGCCTCAAGCTCTTTAAGCTTATCGATGGTATTGTCGCTACTGTCGGATTCAATAATAAAAAAATGCACAATCTCAAACTTCATTAAAGCTGTGTATATTCTTGATATTTCTTCCTTTATTGTTTCTGCTGAATTTTTTGTCAATCCAACAACGAGAATCTTCTTTTCAATTTTTATTGGACTGTGATTTTTTTCTTTTAGCATCAAAATTCAGGTTTTAAATACTTATTGACTTTTTTCAGAATAAGCGTTCAACTACAAGTTGTTCAGTAATACCAGGTCGATTTGACCTGATTTCTTGGCGTTCGCCCTTGTTTTACTTCGGCATTATTATTTATTGAACATTTACATCAAAACGGTTTGTCTCAACAAAATATCTCTGTTTAAAAATATTCCAAGCTCCAGTTTCACTTTTCAAAACCCTTTAGGCTGCCTCTCAAGTTCTGCTGTCGCAGGTGTAATCTTTTTTATCGTTCGACTACTGGTTTTCCTGTACAGTAATGATGTGCATTATTTGGCGACCACACTTACGCTGATTGTTATGTGTTTTTTTTTTACTAACTTCAAGCAATGCCGGACAGCATCATGCAAATATTAAACCTGCAACAAGCAAACGCAAACTTCCGAAAAGTACACCCCAGGGTGATAATATAAATGAAAAGTGCCGTTTTGTTTCTTGTTTTTAACCGCCCAGACACCACACGCCAGGTTTTCGAAACGATAAAGAGTGCTCGACCGCCACGATTATATGTTGCAGCAGATGGCCCGCGAGCCGATCGTGAAGGAGAGCGTAAACAATGCGAAATAGTCCGCCAAATCGCTACGGCCATCACTTGGCCTTGTGAATTGAAAACGCTGTTCCGTGACGACAACCTCGGTTGCAAGATGGGCGTATCGGAAGGAATCAACTGGTTTTTTGAAAATGAGGAAGAGGGAATCATCCTTGAAGATGATGTTTTGCCGCTGCCAAGTTTTTTCCAATACTGCGATGAATTACTGGAACGCTATCGGCACAATGATCGAGTTGGGGTAATCAGTGGTTGTAACCTTGTTTCCAAACGATTTAAGCCCAAGGAAAGCTATTTTTTTTCCCGATACAACCATGTATGGGGTTGGGCAACCTGGCGACGGGCGTGGAAACTGTACGACGTCACGATGCAGGCATGGCCGCAGTGGAGGGATCAGGGTGGGTTGGGATCAATTTCAGATGGAAACATATTATTTGAGCGTCAATGGCGGGATTCTTTCGATTTTGCTTTTTTAGGCGGTATTGATACCTGGGACTACCAATGGACGTTCACCTGCTGGCTGCATGGAATGATCACCGCTCTACCCGCCCATAACCAGACCAGTAATATCGGCTTCGGTCCGGATGCTGTCCACACGACAGGCAAAACGCCTGACTACATAAAGGAATCCATCCCGGAATTATTACTTTTTCCATTACGTCACCCAACGCATATTGAACGACATACTAAAACCGACGCATTGATTAATCGAAAAGCTTTTGGCATTACCCGCACGAGACAAATCAAGCTGAAAATCAAGCAGGGACGCCGATGGTTACTGAAAAGCTTTAAACAAAAGAAATCATAACCAAATATGGCTAACATTCATGATACACCACCACAGTTCGTTGTTACAGAATATCAAAATGAATTTCAATAAAGTTCCACTAAAGAATTGATATCTCTTAATAAAATTGAGACTTATTATAAATACATTCAGTCTTCTCTTTCGTAAACTATTGCGTTATTTCTCAAGTATATCGGATTATAGAAATAATCCGAAAATTTTGCTTGTTCGTCTGGATGCAATAGGTGATTTTGTTCTCTGGCTTGACTCTGCAAAGGAATTCAGACGTCTTTATCCCGGCAGTATAATAACGCTGTGCTGCAATACAGCCTGGTCTGAGCTTGCTGCATTGTTACCCTATTGGGATGAAGTTTTACCAATCGATTTACATCGTTTTAACGAGCAACTTCTGTATCGCTGGAAATTTCTGCTAACTATAAGAGTGGCTGACTTTGACGTAGCAATTCAGCCTACATTTTCACGCAACTTCCGTGAAGGTGACTGGATTATCCTTGCCAGCAGAGCATCTCAGCGCATTGGTTCAACAGGAAATCTCAGCAATATCTCGAAAGAAAAAAAAGCTGTTGCAGATCGAAGGTACACCCATTTGGTTCCCGCAAGCAATTTACCACTTATGGAACTTGAGCGTAATGCCGAGTTCATCAGCAATTTATCAGGAAACGCTTTTAAAGCAGAATTGCCAAAACTGCAACAGTTGATCACTTTGCCAGACAACCTGAAATTTTTTGGAGAATACATCATCATTTTTCCCGGCGCTTCCTGGCAAGGACGCCAATGGCCTGCTGCTTTTTTTGCTGCGGTAATAGCGCATTTGCACAAGAGCCATGGCTTGCAGACTCTCTTATGCGGCTCTTCCACTGAACGAGCTCTCTGCCAGATTGTGGCTGATACGGCACGGGTAGCTACTGTTAATTTAGCCGGCAAAACAACGTTACCAGAGTTGCTGGAACTGATTCGTGGGGCTCGACTCCTTATCTCCAACGATACATCAGCAGTTCACATCGCTGCCGCTGCCGGCGTGCGTTCCGTATGTATTCTTGGAGGCGGCCATTATGGCAGATTCTTGCCCTATCCTGAAACTGTCTATGGGATCAAACCCCTGGTGGCCGTGAAGAAAATGCCATGCTTCGACTGCAATTGGCAGTGTAGTCAGGAATATGATCAATCTGGTGCTGTTCCCTGCATTTCCAGTATATCCATTGAAGAGGTTATACATCTTGCAGAACAAGCTCTTTCAAAATCAGTGAAAATATTAACCGGTACGGCTTAAAGAATAAATTACGGTTTAATTCTAAAAATTGCACGCAGAGCATGTATTAACGTATTTATTCGCGACATTAATTAAAATATTTAAGATTATTTTTCTGGCGACCGGTCCAACTTCACTTTTAAATGGATACCAATGCTTAAAAAAGCAATAAAGTCTTTGAAGAAAAGCTATACGTTACATGCGCATGAGTTGCCGATGGTTCAACTGCACGATCGTACAGCCTTAAAAGTCTGGCATAATTCTCTTATACCTCCGGTTGTTTATCAGACATGGCAGGATAATCTTTTTGGCAAAACTCATTACGCGGAGATAGAGAAATTCAGGAATCTCAATAGCGAATTGAACTTCAAACTGTTCGATGATAAACAGGTAGATCTTTATATGGAGGAGTATTGGGGAAACCATGCCATAGGGGAAATATACAAACAGGGCAAGTATGGACCACTGAAAAGCGACATATTCCGATATTGCATATTGTGTGAACGGGGAGGTTTATATTTTGATAATAATAAAGGGTGTAATGTTGCGTTAAGCTCATTATGTTCACATGGGGCTTCGGGGTTTATCTCATATGAGGCGAACGATTCTATGATCCTTCCACCGGTAAGGCACATTTCAAAAATACTGTATCCGAATAAATATATTTTGCAATGGGGACTTGGATTTCAAAAAAATCATAAGATCCTGAGGCGCATGATTGATAACATATGTGAGTACTATCCATTTTTTAAAAATACAGTTTTTGAAAATCCAAGCCATGCTATAGTGAGTTTTACAGGTCCTGGTATGTTTACAAGAACAATATGGGAGTTGATGGACGAGGTTGATGAACTAAATGTTGATCAGTTGGGTATTGATTTTAATAGACATGGAGATTATGCATTCAAGGGATCCTGGGTGAGATATCTGAAGGCGCCATCATACGCAGATGCGAGAAATAGTATAATCGTGACATGAACGTTGATAATGAAATATTTATTTGATAAGCGCAAAAAAAATCTCCTTACGCAATCCATCCAATAGTCGACTACTATTATTTTTTTCATAAAATAAAAATTTTTATCCAGACACACACTTCGACACTATAAATTATCAGACAGAGATGATTTATAGTGTCACATTTCTATATTTTCAGTAAAGTTTTTTATATGGATGGTTAATAGTTTTTTCGAGCTTCCATTTATATGTACGTCTTACTCAAGGTTTTAATCACGCAATTTTTTTATTAT
>CAIJWE010000095.1 GCA_903824295.1 uncultured Chlorobiaceae bacterium | reverse complement strand
CCGAATTACAAGCCCCGCAGATGGGTGGTAGAAGTATCTCACTCATGGTTCAATCGGTTCCGAAAGATTCTTGTGAGATTTGAAAAGCTTAACGAACGATATGAGGCATTGTTGTTTATGGCGGCATCTATCATAGCACTTAGAAAAGTTGGCTTTATTTACGAATAAGCTCTTAACATCGCTTTCGTCATACTCTCCATGTTTGTTTCCAATTCCCATAATTGCCACAACCCTGTCATCGCGAATGACGGGAACAACCAGTTCGCGTTTCACCTGAACATAGCAGTGAGGTATACTGTTGCCGTACGAAAGTGCCAAACAGTCATTGTGAATGACCGATCTGCGTTCGCGAACGGCATCAGCCCATACTCCGGCACTTTCCAGTAAGGTCTCTTCTCCAATTCCATCAACATGGGACCTGTTTTTGAACGGATTTGTTGTACAGAGTTGCAAAGAGAGTGACATCTGGTCTTCCGAAAGAAAAAAGACAAACCCTATGGTACTTTGTGTCAACCGCTGCACCTCGTCAAGTGCCGTTTGCAATAACTCCCTCACTGAAGAGGTTTCGGCCATCTGAAGAATGCGAAGCCTGAAAGTCACAAAAAATTCGTAACGCGTTCGTTCGGTAACGTCATGGATAATTGAGTAAAGAAGCGACTTTTCAGCAACCTTGACCTTGTTGCTGAAGACATCTACATCTCGAATTGAACCGTCGGCCCTCCGGTGACGGAATAAAAAGTAATTTTGCGCCAATGAACAGCTCTTTTCCATCTCCTTTTTCACCTCATCAGGTGGGAGCGTATTAATCTCCTGTACGTACATCCTGCGTAGTTCTTTAACCGACCAGCCATAAAAATCTGCAGCAGCAAAGTTGGCATCAATTATGCGGCCGGTATCGGGCTCAATGACGATCATGATCGCTGAATGTTCCTGAAACAGTTTCCTGAATCGCGATTCGCTTTCACGCAAAGCCACCTCAGCATGCTTGCGCTCAGTTATGTTATCGATCATCGACACAAAGTACCCTTTTTGGGGACTGCAAACGGAAATGTCGAGCCATAACTGGAGCGAGTCCATATAGATCTCAAATCGATCCGAAATCCCTGTCTCAGCAACCCTCGCCTGCTTCTCAATAAACGACTGATAAGATTTATCAATGCCGGGAAAAACCTCCGAGGCTTTTCGGCCGGTTACATTTTTGAGGCAGATCATTTTTTCGTAACAGACATTAACCTCTTTATGAATAAAATCTAAAGGGCCACCCTCTTCAAAAATTACCTCACAGTAAGCATAACCACTCCGCATGACATCAATGAGGCTTCTCTGACACGTTTCACTGTTGATGAGCGAACCCTTCGTCTGCTCGAGTTCATTATAACAATTACCCTGCCCGTTAAAGGAATGATTCATTGATATATACATCTTATATATTAAACCGAAACCAAACCAGAATTAATATATACAAGAAATGTATAAAGTACCATAATCGTTTCACCTCACCTTCCGAATACATAAATATTCCTCAGTTTCCATTGAGCTGTTTTGCGCTCAGCAATGCCCTGCCTTTTGCGGTAAGGCGGTATCTCTGTAGTCTGCTGTTGGGTTTTTCTGGAATTGTGTATTGGAGCAGTCCGGATATTCTAAGCTGCGGAATGGCTTTTCGGAGATTACCACTCAGTTGCTTGTGCCCGAGCGCATTGGCAATTTCCGCTGATGAGAGTGGTGAAGTGGAACAAGTGGAAAGAATCAGGAGATGAACTTGTGCCAAGTTATCAAAACTATCTTGTGCCTCAAATACAATCTCAACTTGTGCTTGTGAATTACTTTTATCTTGTGCCTCGTCAACAACCTCGACTTGTGCTAACGATTGCGTTTTTGCGTTATCAGTGGTAGAGGTATAAGTCAGATAGAGTGCTCTCCCCTCTTCAGTGAGCCGATATTTCTGGAGCCTGCTGTTGTGACTGTCAGGAATAGTATAGGAGATAAGGCCGGAATCCCTCAATCGAGGGAGAGCTTTGCGGATATTGCCACTCAGTTGCTTGTGCCCGAGTGCATGGGCAATTTCCGCCGATGAGAGTGGTTCGACAGAACACGCTGCAAGAATATGCATATCCACATCCCCCCTAACTTGTGCTTGTTTTCGCTTTTCCGACAGCCCACCGTCTTGTGCCTCTCGCCTATTAATCAACTCCGTCCTTTCTTGTGCCTCGCCGATTACTTGTTCTTGTGCTTCGCTTTTTGTAGCAAGCTTCTCTTGTGCTTGCGATTGTATCGACTCGTTTTCTTGTGCTTCTCCAGCGAAAACTGCGGTAGTAAACGCCAGATGTATGGTGACCCGTATTCGTATACCAATCTCCATGATCTGCGGTACGGGTAATCCGAGAGCCTCTGCTTCGCTAAAGATAAAGCTTACGCCACAACCCCATCGTTCAGTGAGTTTCAGTTCACGAAAGACTCTGGCTATGACATGATTGCGGATTCTCGATGAGCCCTGTTTCATGCTCTCAAGAGTCATGCCAGGCAAAAGGGTTCCTGGATTTTCAATTTCAATCCTGTCGTCAAAAAATGCAATCCGAATCGGAGCACCACGCTGTGAATAGTCGGCGTGCATCAGTGCATTGATGACCACTTCCCGAAGAATGGAGAACGGTATGGCCGCATCGTGCCGTGCGTGTTTTCTGAAAAACTGCATGATACCTTCGGCAGCCTGGGGCAAGTGGTCGTGAATGTCTCTCTGGTCAAAAAGGAGAGCCTTATCGGTTCCTGTAAATCGTCCGCATTGCACCCATGCATCAAAAAAATGGAGTGCGCGCTCCTTTCCAAACAGCAGGATGGCTCCCCTGGTAGGCACCAGTCTTCTCTGATATGAGGTGAGCAGTTTGATGGTCACAAGAGCCTGTTCGTCCAATCTCCAGTCTCCTGCAAAGAATTTCTGGACAGCGACCAGATCAAGATCCTCTTTACTCAGTTCCGCCATAGGCATTTCGTCAAATGAGATACCCTCTGCCGAACGCCCAAGTTCAGCGATCAGTGCCCTGTCTGCCTGCTGATTGCAGTCGCCAATACGGACGTATACTCCCTGCTCGTGACCTTCGGTTTTCAACCAGTGGGGACGCAATGCGCTGACAAACACCTCGACCACAAGAAGTGTTGTATCGTTGACAGTGATGAGCTCTATATTGCAAAAAAGATGAGGAGCTATGGAGTCGGCAATCAGACTGCGAAGTCGCTCCTCTTCATCGAGCGGAGCTTTCAGACCGACCATCTGCCGATCATTGCCCACCCCGATAATCAATCGGCCGCCAGCGGTGTTGGCAAACGCTACCAGCGTTTTCATCAGCAATGTTGGTGAGGCACTGTCCCGTTTGAATTCGAGTGTTTTGCCATCGGATTTTGTAATGATGTCTTTCAGATATTCATTCATTGCGGCTCCCGTTAATCGGGTAGTCAAGTGGCTTGTTGAAAATGCTTACACGGGAATCATCCCGTTGCCTTCGATAAGAGAGTTCACGGCATAGACGAAAATAACGTCAAATATATAAATCTCTTGCGCTCCTTAATCAACAATTCATTTGTGTCGGGATGCGATTGATCCGGCCCTGAATCTGCTGAACAATCGGTATGCTTGAAAAAAAGTTAGAACCAGTTGAACTAAATTGCGCTTAATTACATTGAATTATAGTCCAAAATATTTTAATTGGTTGTTATTGCTCACCTGTCGCATAATTTGTTTTTTTCATTCGAACCGTTTTCGTCAAGATCGGAATTTTTGGCCGTTTTACGGCTGCATATCCGAATGGAATAAAAAGAGCAATGCTGGCTTGTTGGCAATTGTTGATTGATGGCTCTAAAGAGAAAAGAGTGTCGGTGGGTTATCACTATTAAACAAAATCTTAAAGGGAGAATGACTATGAAAAAAAATATCTGGCTGGTTGCTGGAATTGCCGGGATGTGTTTGGCCACTCCGCCAACTGCGGCTCAAGCGGAAGTTGGCATACGTATCGGTGTTGGAGAGAGGGGTCACCATAGACGGGATTTTATTTTTGACAGGCGTCCGGACTTTATCTACCTGCCGGAACGAGGTTTTTCAGTCTCCATAGGATCTCCCTATGACATTATCTATTACGGCGACCGCTATTACTTGCATCGTGATGGTCGCTGGTTCATGGCTCGTGACTTTCGTGGAGACTGGATCCTGATCATGGATTACGATCTTCCTTACAGGATAAGAAGGCATCGATTTAATGATATATGGAGATACCGTGATAACGAGTATCGCCATCATGACCGCAGATACTGGGATGATTTGAATCGACGCCATGATCGCCACTATAGAGATGGAGGTAGATACGGTGATGGCGTCCGCAGAGATGGTGATGGCGTCCGCAGAGACGGTGATGGCCGCAGAGACGGTGATGGCCGCAGAGACGGTGATGGCCGCAGAGATGGTGATGGCCGCAGAGATGGTGATGGCCGCAGAGATGGTGATGGTTACAGAGATGGCGACCGTTCTGGCTCAAGGTAACGCTTCGTGAACGTGGTATGTATACGCTTATGGCAAGGTGAAATTTGTTTGTGGTTTTCTTTATGTGAATCAAAAAGCAGTAAAAAAACCTTATTAACGGAGATGACCGATGAAAAAAAAATTCTGGCTGATTGCAGGAGTTACAGGAATGCTGCTCGGTATGCCGCAGTTTACCGCTCAGGCACACTACGATGATGGTTTTGAGCATCGTCATGGCGACTATCGTCGATATGACGGATACCGTTATGACAGATACCGCCATGACCATCGGCGTGACAGGGCTTGGTATGAGCGCGAAGAGAGAAGACGGCGGTGGCGTGAGGAAGAGAGAAGACGGCGGCATCATCACCACCACGATGATCGTCGGAGTGGCGTCTATATAAGGCTGTAAGAGGTTACGTTGCAGTGCCTGAATGATGCTGAAAACAGAAAGAGGGAGCTTTTGCTCCCTCTTTCTGTTTTCAGAAAAAACTCGGTTATTATTCACCGGCCTGAATCAGCAACGTTCCCTATGCACATAGCGGGAGTATTCAATCAGTTTCTTCTGCCACCATCATTCGGGCCTCTGCCACCATCATTCGGGCCTCTGCCGTCATCATTCGGGCCTCTGCCGCCATCATTCGGACCTCTGCCGCCATCATTCGAGCCTCTGCCGCCATCATTCGGGCCTCTGCCGCCATCATTGTTCTGGTCACGGTGATTCCTCCTATCGTGGCGACGATACTCTACATCACGGAAATTCCTTATATCATCCCAGCGGTGACGTCTTATCTGCCTCGGAAGCTTTCCTTCACGCACCAGCATCCACGGTCCGCGATAATTGTAAGCGACATACCAGCGACCATTATGATTAATGTAGTAACGGTTACCGTAACTGATTATATCCTCAGAACTTCCTATTGATACTGAAAAGCCAAGATTGGGTATGTTGAGAAAATTCGGCCGTCTGTCAAACATAAAAGAGGGCGGTCTGTCTCCCCTCTCACCGATACGGACATTCACTTCAGCTTGAGCAGCGGGACTGCCAAGAAGCATTCCTGCAATTCCTGCAGCCAGCCAGATCTGTTTTTTCATTGCGATTCTCCTGTTTGACGATATTGTTCAGTGATCAAAACTTTTCAAAACTGTTGTAAGTAAGAGGCCTGCTCCACCGACATATTTCCGGTCACTTCCGGCCTCTGTAACTTATGACGATCATTTCCCTTATTTCCTGCGCACAAAAAGTATTAAAAATCAAAACCGGAGCTTCTTTTTGTTTTTTTTCTGACTGCCGCAGAAAATACCTCCTCATTCGCCCAAATTTCCACACTCTCTTTCGCCCTTGTGATACCGGTATAGAGCAACTCCCTGGTCATCAGCTCCCCATCAACCGGAGGCAACATCATCAGCACCCGCCCAAACTCCGAACCCTGGCTTTTATGGATGGTTATGGCATAGGCTGTTTCATGCAGCGGCAAGCGTTCCGGCGCAATGCTTCTGACACCCCCGTCGGGGGCAGGAAAAAAGGCCCTGAGCTCCCCTCCATGTTCCGAATCGGGGAACAGTATGCCGGTATCACCATTGAAGAGACGCATTGCATGGTTGTTGACCGTGATCATCAGGGGCCGGCCACGGTAGAAGCTGTTTTTCAGGCTTATCAGCCCCTCACGGGCAAGAATGTTCTCGACGGTATGGTTCAAGCCACCCACACCGTAAGTGCCTTCACGAAGGGCGCAGAGCAGCCTGAAACAATCAAACTGCTCCAGCGCCTCCAGGGGTGAAGTTGCCTCAAGATATCCCCGATATCCCTCGACCACTTTTTTTGCCAGGGTACTCTGCAGCTCTTCACGGACGGGTAACTTCTGCCAGAAGATCCCACCCTCACTACTTTTCAGGAGTTCCAGCGCCTCACCCTCCAGCCCGGCGTTAACGGCCCGGCTTATTTCGGCAATACCGCTCCCAGCCTGAAAGCGATAATTTTTTTCGAGCATGACCAGCGAGCCGCTCAATGGTGACGTCAGGTTTTCTGCTCCGGCACGGCAAAGATCTCCAAGCACCGATCCAGGCTCAACCGAGGAGAGCTGATCACGGTCACCAAGAAGAACAAGGCGTGCATCGGGCCTGAGAGCAGCGACGAGGGCGCTCATCATCGGCAACGCAACCATTGAGGCCTCATCAACGATAACCGTATCGAAAGGAAGAGGATTTTTGGCCGAATGGCGAAAACGGGCCGACCCTGAGAGCGTACCAAGAAGGCGATGAATGGTGACGACATCATCGGGAATCGCGGCTTTGACCTCACAAGAGCAATCAAGAGAGTTCTTGATATCGTTTATTGATTTTTTCAGCCGAGCTGCAGCCTTTCCTGTGGGGGCGGCCATGGCAATCCGCTGCCTGCGACCCCTATCCTGCTCAAGCAGCAAGGCAAGAATACGGACAACCGTTGATGTTTTACCAGTTCCTGGAGCGCCGGAAATCACGCTGAACTGCCTGTGCATGGCAGCAACAGCCGCCTCTTTCTGACGGTCAGGCTCGTCGTCGCCACTCCCCGGAAAGAGTCGGGCAAGACCATCAAGCAGGAGTGCTTCATCGATATTGGCGGAGATGGCTCCTGCCTTTTGCAGCACTATTCTCGCAAGCTCCTGCTCATAATGCCAGTAACGGTAAAGGTAGAGGCGCCCGGAACCATCAAGCACCAATGGGCGAAGCTGCCCTCCCGGCAAACCGACGACAGAGCTGCTCATCACAAGCTCCCGCAGCACCTCAAATCGGGGCATGATAAACTCCCTCTTCTCAACCACATAGCTCTCACCCTCAATATCGACAAGGTTCAAACAACTGCTACCCTTCCCGATAGCGCTGCTTGCAAGAGAGACAACAAGACGGAAGAGATCGCTCACCTCTCCAATGGCCTGGCAACAGATAAATGTCGCAAAATGGCGGTCGATTACCCGCTCCTGATACTCGATGCTCATCTCCTATCCTTTTTTCTCTATCAACAGATTGGTCAGCTCTTCAATCAGCCCTTCGGGGGGTACTTCACGGTAAAAGCCTCTGCCCTCACCATGCACCATGCTCACTCCGCGCAGAAATACATAGATCACACCACCAAAATGGCTGCTGTAACGGTAGTTTTCAACCCGCAAGGCAAGGTAACGGTTGAGCGCCACCGTATAGAGCAGGTATTGCAGTGGATAAAGGTTTTTTTGCATGGCCTGCCTCATGGCATCCTGCCCGTAATCGTCAAGGCTGTTTCCAAGATGGTTTGATTTCCAGTCGAGCAGGTAGTAGCAGCCATCCTGCTCAAAAACCATATCCATGAAGCCCATAAGCATTCCCCTGACCGGTTTGAATTGCAGTGACTCGGCAAGGAGGGCAAGATCAACGCCACCGGAGAGAAGGCCTTGGTATCTCAGAATATCCGCCAACCGGGAGGAGTTGATAAAGCGAAGTGGGAAAAAAAACTCCAACTCCGTGCTCCAGGATCCTTTGCGAAGTGCGCCAAGCGTAAAGCCGGTGTGTGAAAGGGGCGTCCCAAGGACGTTGTGCACCATTTTCGTGATATGCGGCTGCCAATCCAAAGCATAGCCATAGCGTGCAAGCCCGCGTGCGACAAGCTCACTGATCGCCTCCTCTGAGGGAGAGGCAAAATCGAGCTTTTCAAAAATTCCGTGCATGAAGATGCCCGCCTGCGCTCCTTTGGGAAAGGTAAAAATGCTCTCTCCAGCGACGGCGGTATTTGGCCGCCCGCCCGTCATACCTGACTCATCGCGATCAGGAAGTTCAGCGCTCTGTTGCTCTCGCCCGGAGTCGTGGCGACTGAATGAGGTAAAGCTTGATACCCTCCAACTGGTATCAAGGGTTCTGCTGAAGCTTCGCAGGTTCGGCCGCTCACTGCCTGCCGGTGCTGTTATTCGGTAAAAGGGTGCGCTGCCATCAACATCCGTGCGCATCATCCGACTGAAACCGATTGTGCCACCTGAGCTCCCGGCAAGCGTCTGCAACTGACCAGCCATACTCTCAGTCGTCATCGCCTTCATCTCAAAAGCAAGCGCGGTTGCCTGATTTTCGGCCAACCGTGTATTGCTGGAAGCGTGGAGCAGGTAGTTGATCGAAGAGCTCTCCGCACGAGTCTTTCCTGCAAAAAGATAGCAGCGGTACTTCGCTCTGGTAAGGGCCACATAAAGCAGCCGCAGGCTTTCGGCCAGCGACTCTTTCCCTGCCAGCGAGCGATGACAATCAACATCCGCAGAGCCGAAATCCTTCACAAGATGCCAATGTTCGTCGTGGAACATGACCACATCACCCTTCTGGTTCGACCCGCTCCAGAGAAATGGGCAGAAAACCACCGGATACTCAAGCCCCTTGCTGACATGGACGGTAACAATCTTCACCGCCGCCTCATCAGTTTCAAGACGGATCTGATGTTCATCCTGCTCACACTCCGTCCCGAGCCGCTCGCTGAACCAGGCAATAAGCCCCTCCATGCCCACACCCCGCTCATGCTCCTCGCGGTGGAGCAGCTCAAAACAGTGAAGGATATTGGTCAGCCGCCTCTCCCCGTCCGCGTAGCCAAGCAGGCGCCCGCGAATCCCCTCTCGGGCCATCAGCTCGCGGCTCATCACCATCGATCCCCGCAAAAGCCAAAGCTCATGGTAGTTGCGGAACTCCCTTAAACACTCCGTCCACAAAAGCTCATCATCCAGCAACTCCGCAATATCGTTGCCTGAGCGGCCAAGAAGATCGGTCACCAGAGCCGCCCGTACCTTCGCTTCATTCGCGGGATCGCCAAGGGCAGAGAGCAAGCTGCGCACCTCTTCGGCCTCCCTCGTCTCAAAAATACTCTTGTCGCTCCGCATCACCCCCGAAATGCCGCAACTACTCAGCGCCTTGAGCACCGTAGCCGCCTGCCGATGGGTACGCACAATCACCGCAATATCACCAGCGGCAAGGGGTTTGCCGCCTGCAAGGGTAGAACCATCCTGCAGGATGCGAACAATTTCACCGGCCACCGCGTTGGAGGCAATGGTACCGGCCTCCTCAACGGTCAACATGCCGCTCTTTTGATCACTGGAGTCCATCAGCCAGAGCTGCATCGGCTCACTCCCGGCAGCATCCCCACTCTCCTTTTGCTCACGGTTGCCCGCAGCAAGGGGGTGGTAGAGAATTTCATCGTACAGAAAAGGGCGCCGATCGTTGTCGAAGAGGGTGTTGAAAGCATCCAGCAGCGGCGGCGAAGAGCGCCAGTTATCCGTCAGGGTAAAACGACGCTCCTCACTCACCTCTCGGGCTGCCCGCATGTAGGCAAAAATATCGGCCCCTCGAAAGCTGTAGATCGCCTGCTTGGGGTCGCCGATAAGAAAGAGCGGCAAGTTGGAGCCTGCGTAGATTGACCTGAAAATCTCATACTGCACCGGATCAGTATCCTGAAACTCGTCGATGAGCGCCGCCCGGTACTTTGCTCGGAGCAGTCCGGCAAGAAGTGCTCCTCCTCCATCAGAGAGAAGCGCACGGTAGAGATCTTCGAGCAGGTCGTCAAAAAAGCGGATATTGCTCACCCGCTTGCGCAGCGGGAGGCTTTTGCGGTAAAATCGAACCAGCTCAGCCTTGAGTGCAAGAAAACGGCTCTGCACCGCATCCTGGAGCCGCTGACAGCTCCCGAAGAGAGGGTGGTCAGGCGGAATGTTCTTTAACTTCGTCCCTTCACTGATGGCGTTTGCGGTAAACTTTTTGAAGTCACCAAAAAGGTCACAGGGGTTGCCACCGGCGACAAAATCATCCATATCGGCAAAGAGCGGCTCAAGCAGATCGGCCCGATAGGTCTCCTGCGAGCGCTTCAGCCCCTTGCTTGTTCTCAACAGCTCCGTAATGCTGTCACGTTCACGCTCCCAGAGAGCACTTATCTCCTTATATGCGGCACTGCACTCCCGGTCGAGCACCACTATCTGCTCTTCACTGAAGTCAGGGATAACCTCAACCCCCGTTCCCGCATGAAGATTCTTCAGCAGCGAAATAAAGGTGGCTGGCGATTGGCGGTTCCGCAGCGTATAGCCAAGAAGCGGCGCAGGCTCCCGAAAAAAGTGCATCCTCCAGAAATCCTCCACAATATCGCGAAGCAGCTCTGTCTGATCGGTCACCAGTTCGGTATCGTAGAGCGAACCACTCTCAAAGGCGTTATCCTGCAACGCCCGCAAACAGAAGCCATGAATGGTGAAAATCGAAGCGGTGTCAAAGGCGCCAAGCGCCCGTTCAAGCATATCCCGAACTTTTTTCAGGCCGGTCAGAGAGGCTTTTTCATAGAGCCCTTCGAGAAAGGCATCTTTGGTGTCGCACCCCTCCATCACCTCAAGCGCCTCACGGATACGGTTGCGGATTCTCGAACGAAGCTCCTGTGTTGCCGCCTCGGTATAGGTCACCACAAGAATCTCTTCCGGCAGAAGCTCACGCTCCACCAGCAGTCGCAGGTAGAGCGAAGCGATTGCATAGGTCTTCCCCGTCCCGGCGCTCGCCTCAATGAGGTTGATGCCGGAGAGTGCGACAGTGGCATGGTTCAGTGTTTTCATAAACTAAACCACCTTTCCCTCTTTGATAAATTCCCGAATGATTGCGTTTTCAAGCCATATCGTATTGAGTGGTTCGTGAGGATTTGCCAACGATTCGACTGCGCAATAATGCACAACACTCAGTATCCCCGCACCGGAAAGTTCAAACCGTGTGGCTATTTTCTGCCAGTCGATATCGGTATCAAACTTCATTTGGGGTGGCAGTGTCTTCATCCATATTTTATGCCGCTCATCTGCCTTTGGCATTGGAAAGTGAATAATCACCTGGAATCGACGGGCAAATGCTTCATCAATATTGCTTCGGCGGTTCGAGGCAAGAATGACAAGACCGTTGTAGTTCTCAATACGCTGTAACAGATAGGCCACCTCCTGATTGGCATACTTGTCGTGAGCGTCATGGATTTCTGTCCGCTTGCCGAAAAGTGCATCAGCTTCATCAAAAAAGAGGATCCAGTTTTTATTTTCAGCCTTTTCGAAAAGTCTTGACAGGTTTTTTTCGGTCTCTCCAATGTATTTTGATACAACTCGCGACAAATCGATACGAAAAACATCTTTTCCTGTCTGCTTGCCCAGCAGGGATGCCGTCAGGGTTTTGCCTGTTCCCGGCGGTCCATAAAACAGGGCCCGGTATCCCGGTTTAATCTTTTTTTTCATCCCCCATTCATTCAGCAGCGTGTCGTTATGGGTAATCCAGTTGTCAATTTCACGGATCTGCTGCAAGGTGCCTGAAGGCAACACAAGGTCATTCCACTCCATCTCAGTCTCAATGTATTCAGCCGGAAACTCCATACTGAACTGCGGTTTGCTGACCGTGCCGATGGTAAGCTCTTCAACGACCTCCGGATTGAGCATCAGCCGACCGCTCATCGCCGGTTCACCTTCACGTACAGACTCCAGCCAGAGAATATGCTGTTTGGCAAACCAGTGCTCACTGCCAAGGATGCGCTGTACCTCAATGCGTTTTTCAAGATCATCACCAGCAAGAATAAACTGCGCCGTTTCACCGGTAGGGAGAATTCCCCGGTAGTTCGTGCCTTTAACCCCGCCAAATTCCGGAAAATCTCCACCTTCCGGCAAGTGTTCAGCAATGATCTGGTTTAAAAAAACAGGCTGAATGTGGGGGGCCAGGGCAAGCAAAAATAGAACAAATTCAATGATACCAGGCTTATACGCTTCGAAAAACTTTGGCAGCCCGGATTCTTCCGCATAACATGCGAACGGTACAATTTCAATCTCCTTATTTTCCTTGAAATGCGTGTCCAGGCGATCAAGAATAATGGTGCGCAACCAATATAACGCCGATTGAAGGTTTGATGTGTTTTCCGGCATGAATTTATATCTTGAAATAAAAAGCCCTATGCAACAGAAATAATTGAGCGGTCAAGTGAGCTCGGACGCTTCTACGGCTTCAGCAGGAGAACTTCCGGCCAGCGTATCACGAATGGCAGAGGCATAACGGGAACCAAGGCTGAGCAATCTTGCGCTGGTACTCGACAATACCGAAACAACCGGCCCGTATCGAAGTTCCGCAGAATCGCGAAAAATGAGTGCCCGGTCGTTAAAACTGAATTCCAGACATCCTGAAAGAAGGCCACTATTGATCCGTGCGCAAAGTTCTATGACCGCGGCTTCACGCTCTTCAGGCACCACTGCCCGACTGACAAGCAGACAACGCAAAAATGCTCGTATGGGGTCATATACCCAGAGAATTTCTTCAAAGGAGGGATCTTTGTTCAGAGCGACAAGTCCGATAACTTCCTCATCACGCTGGAAAGAGTGGAGTTTCCAGCCGAAAGAGACGGAAAGTTCAGTTGCCGCAGCTAAAAACTGTTCGGTATCAGGCGTGGTGATTTCAATATCTGATGTCATAATGTGATTCTCATTTGTGCAGATGCATTCCCGTATAATGCAGTTATTTCAAGATATATCCTTTGTACCCTGAGACTTTTTGGTTTCAAAGATATCGATTGTTCCTCGCTTAATAGATTTTCGTTCAATAGTAATCTTAAACTCTTCGTCCTTGAAGCCCCATTTCTCGACAAAATCACTCTTTTGCTTGTCATGTTTCGAATCACTGGCTTTGCCGCCATCACCCGGATCATAACGCTTTCCAATGCCTCGATTAGCGCGCGCTGCACCGAGAAAAAGATTGTCGGGGTCGTTGTTCGCTTTCTGCAGAAACGATCGAGCCGACTCAACAATACCGGGCTTGCTCTTCTTGTTTGGCGCAAAGCCTTTGCTGGTGAGTATTTTTGCCGCTTCATCGACACTCTTCGGCTTGATGGCTTCATCGGTATTCTTGATGGTATCGCTGATAGAGACCTTGTGTCGAATATCTACCTCAGCCGACTCATAGTTACCTGGCACTGCACCCAATGTCTTCCAGATGTTGTCCGAAAGAAATGTTTTCAAAGTCGACTCTTCCCATGTTAACATCTTTCGTTCTATACCCAATGCTCCAACTGTACCATCTTTCTTGATCCTGGAAGCTGACGTCGGCTTTTTGGGGTTGATTTCGCCAACAATATGCAGCGTTTCCTCAGATTCATTATCGGCGTCCACAACAACCTCAAGTGACTTCATTCTGTACCGGCTCTTGATCTTGTTCAGCTCCTTCTTGATCGAAGCCTCTGTAGCTTTTGGATCGGCTTGCAAAAGCTGAGCCTCACTTATTGCTTTATCTAAATCTGCCTGCTTTTGTTCCGGGGTTCGATCATCCGTTTTTCCCTTCCCGAACAATTTAGAAAACAGCTTCTTGGCCTTACCGACAATCCAGGCAATAACCGCATCAATTGCCTTATCAACCGTGAGACGAACTTTCTCAATGACCGCCTTGATTTTATCGGTGATCTTGCCAAGTCCCAGGAAGCCGGCAAGGAAGCTTATGGCCAGCGAAAGCAATCCGCCAAGAATGCTTTCCACGCGATTGGCGGCAGCGGTTATGTTTCCTGCAGCGATAGTAACGATCGAGTCGATGAACGCGGTGACCACCTGGATAATTTTCGAAATCTTTTCTACGAACACCATCACCGTGTCGTAGATCGAGATTATCGCCGAAATGAACCCGGCACCAGGAATGAACATGGCAATGAGCTTGGGAATGGCCTTCTTGACCACGGTGTCTGTTACGAAGCCGACAATTCCGCTGATAACCGTATCCTTGAGATCGGTGAGTTTCTCCTTGATTAACTCCCATGCGGCGGCAGGCCCACCCTTGACAAGAGCAACCACAATATCAAAACCGGTTTCGAGCCCTTGCATGATCTTTTCGCCATTCGGGCCAAGTACCTTGACAATCTTTCCGCGAATCTGGCTCCAGGTGATGCCGAGAATACTGAGAGCAAACTTGCCCAGTTCGGCAAGGTTAAGCGCTTGCGGAATATAAACGCCGGAGAGTGAACCGGTAAGCCAGTCGATAAGCCCGGCTTTGAGATGTCCGCCGATGTTGGTTGCGAAATTCAGGAATCCCTGTTTGGCTGCTTTGACCAGATTACCGACGAAAGGCAGCGGATTTTGGAAAATACTCTTGATTGCCGATCCGGTTTTTTTGATATAGCCCAGTGCGCCGGGGCTGACGGCGTCAAAAATAATTTCCAGCAAATTCCAGACTGCGGTACCCGCCCAACTGATGAACCGACCGGCAAAACTGCCAAACACGCCGACTAACTTGCCGAAAGCCCGTGGGATCAAGATAATATCAATGACCTCCAGCGCTTTGAAGGCATTCAGGAACAGCGTCGGGAGCTCCTGCACAAAGCCCTTTACGGTGCTGAGCGCTTTCTGGAACCAGGCCCACGCACGTCCGATTGCGTTGGACTTTTTCATGTTCTCCCAAACTTCCTCCTGGCCGATCAGCTTCATAAACGGAGCGATCAGGTTCTCTGCCGTCTGTGGTACCGGCTCGCCGCTGATGGGATCTTTGCCGAGTACCGCACAAAGCAAGTCATAGCCGTTGGGCACATTAGCCTTGGCGAATGCGGCGATGGGCTTGAGAATGGCATCTTTGATGAAGCTGACAATCCCCTCTTTGAGATTCCCTGCAAAATTTTTGATACGGGCAATTGGCTCGGTAATGAGTTGTTTGCCTCGTTCCAGCATCGCTCCAGGAGAGAGGATGTCGAAGTTGGTGATGAAATCCGCAATACTTTTCCGGATTGAACTGCCAATGTCGCTCAGTGTAGCGAACTGCTGCGAGGCCCATACACTGACTTTTTCGAAAACGCCGTGATTATCGAGTGCCTGGGAGATAAGAGCACCTGCCACAGGAATCATTTCAATCGCTCCCCTCAGGATATTGCCGGGAGAGCGATCGACCGATGCACCGGTAATCGGATTGCTCCCAATCACCACAGTAAGCATCGTGAAACCGGGAATCGCGGCTGCCGCGTTGGCAAAGAAACTGCGCGGGTCAAGATCAAGGCCAAAAAGCCGTTGTACCGTCGGAGGGGCGGCCGTGGTGCTGACCTGCGGGCTGCGCTGCACAGCGTGCCCTTGCTGGATGGTGTGGGTCAGTTCATGGGCAAGCAGTTGCTTGCCTTCACTGGACCCGGGCTGGTACTGGTCGCGGGCAAAAAAGATATTGTTTTGATGAGTAAATGCCCGGGCGCTTAACTGGGTACTGAGAGCGGCAGCTTGTGGATTGCTATGCACCCGCACCTTACTAAAGTCGGCATTGAAGCGGGGCTCCATGTAATTCCGTACATCACTCGAAAGCGGTTGACCACCGCCACTCCTGCTTTCTATGACCGATTGCAGGTTTGTGCCTGCTGATGGCGCACGATCACTCCCCTTTCGCTGGAGTCTTTCTTCGCTCGCCGGGGCTTTTTGCAGTTTCTCCTCCTCTTTCTTTTGAACTTTTTCTTCAGCTTTTTGAAGCTTATTGTCCTCCTTTTTCTGGATTTTCTCTTCCGGTGCTGCGGCTTTCTGGATTCTTTCTTCTTCTTTTTTCTGCAGCTTCTCGTCAGGAGCCCGCTGCAATTTCTCCTCTTTTCCTGGCGACTGCGTTGCCGAAGAAGGCATTCTCATGACGTTATCAGCCATCCTGTCAGCCTCCTGCTCAAGCTTGTCTCCAGGTTTACTGACGGCCATTTTCATTTGGATAGCCGGGGCAAAAAAATCACCGCCGCCTTTTTTGGCAAAGAAAGGGCTGTTTGCTGCCCGCATTGCAGCCGCCGAGGTCGTTGTGGATGATTTTTCTGCGCTTGTTTTCATAGGTCTGGCATTATGACGTCAATATCTTCACGACTAAACCCACTCAACCCTGAGCATATCGAGCATCCACGGCAGCTTGATCATTGAAATACCCCAGGGAAGCTGCTCTAAAAGAATGTCGCAGGCATTTGATTCTATCTGCAATAACCACTCCCCATTATCAAGCAGGGAGAGTTTTCCGGAACGCTTGAGAAACGTCTCCCGAAGGCCTTCTGCGCCAGTGTTTTTCAAGACCTCCCAGTGACGAATAACGGCAGCAAGCAAAGCTTCTGCTTCATCCTGCTCATCGACGGTAAGGATGATATCCGATTCAACCACGGCATCCAATAAGGTATTGCTCAGAATTTTTGGAATAGCGATCTCATATTCCGGAGCCGAGCTCTTTCCGGTAGCCAGAAAATACAACAGGTAAATAGCCCGGTCGGGGTGGAGAAGTTTTTCGTCATCAGCAATACCCAATGCTCTGAACAGTTGAGGCAGAAACGGATGCAGAAGAACCAGCCCTGCCAGTCCTGTATACATGCCCGCTTTTGCATCGGGATGCTTGTTGACTGATTGCGAAACGAATTCCTTCGCTTTGGCCGCCTGATACTGGCCCCCTTTCTCTTCTTCATCTGAACTTTCGGATCGTTTTGCTGCACTGACTGGTTCTGACGGATGCTGCGCCTGATTAAGGTTCGTTGCTGGATGTGATTCTTCTTCTTTCTCCAATGGAATTAAACCTGAGGTTGTGCCCTCACCATGAACACCCTGTGGCGCTTCATCGACACCTCCAGATTGTTCTGACAGGCTGGATGGTTCTCTCAGACGTTTCGCAGGCTCGGTATTGCCACTCTCTGGATGAGACGGCTCTTCTCCCCTTGACGCCACTGAAGCATACGCTGTGTCCTCACCATAAACACCCTGTGGTGCTTCATCGACACATCCAGATTGTTGCGACAAGCTGGATGGTTCTCTCAGAGGTTTCGCAGGCTCGGTATTGTCACTCTCTGAATGAGACGGCTCTTCTCCCTTTGACGCTACGGAAGCATACGCTGTTCTTTGCCGGTAACCATCCGGTTGTTCTTTGTCGGCATCATCGGCTATTGATGAACAGGCTGAGACGGATAACGCAACAGCATGTGGATCCTCTTTTTTTGGAAAATCAGACCAGCATGAATCAAGCAGAGTTGCACATACCACATCCGAAATACCAAGCGCCGTCAAAAAAGCGGTCGTTTCCCTCCTGACAAAGGCTTCCGTTACATGAGTGCCTGATGCAATAGAGGCAAAAGCACACTCCCATACCTCCTGTTCAAGCCGTTTTGCATCAACGAGTGATGTATCCAAAGATCGAAGCAATGGTAAAGTCCCGCTGAGAACGTTTTTCCC
This sequence comes from uncultured Chlorobiaceae bacterium, assembly GCA_903824295.1. Taxonomy (GTDB): domain Bacteria; phylum Bacteroidota; class Chlorobiia; order Chlorobiales; family Chlorobiaceae; genus Chlorobium. Next base: position 27,674 of record CAIJWE010000095.1, on the reverse strand, counting down.
TTCTGTCGAAATCAATTCAAGGAGGCTTTCAAGTAAAGCTGGAGAAAACTGCTGAATCAACCTTTTGCGTGCAGTAGCTGATGCCAGTGTTTCAATGACCTCATGTTTGAGAAGCTCAGGAGTACATCCCCCCTCTTGCTGCTCTTTCAGGCAGCCTTGTACCAACTCTTCAAATCCGGAACTGGAAGGAAGATGAAACGACCACGGCAGCGAACCGTTTTTCAAAAAAAAGAGAAACGCCTCATTGATTACCTGGTGTTTCGTTTTGCGCTGCATATTGCCTCTCTCCAAAGTGTTTGACAGCTTATCCGTCTGAGGTAAATCTTGGAGATATTGCCCAAGGGCTTTGGCAACCATGTCTGGCAAGTCATGCACCAACCGGTCAAGCGTCACTGTTCCGGCATCGATGTCGAGCCGTTCAATCGTCAGGTAACCGTCCATCGGAACAGACCGATTCAATGCTTTTTCAAAGACCGGTATAAGCCAGTTCTGGCAAAAATCCGGAAGAGTGCGCTGCAAACTCTGCCCGTCTGATTCTGTTCCATACATCTCGACATCGATAAACTGACGACGAATGATATGATGCTGGATGTTCGCCATGCTCTCTTTTCAGATATTGCCCGATATCAGGCAAAAGTTACGTAAAGGCAAAAAGTCACAAAAGTCTCACAGCAATCGTCTCGTTCAGTATCACGCGGCAGCCGTTATCCGCAAAAAAAGCCGTAACGCTAATCGATTTGGTCCCGGAACGATTCCCTGTGAAGGTAAATGATGCTTTACCAAGATTTGCCATGGCGGGCTTGCCGTCCTGTACTTCCCAAAGATATGCGACAGGTTTGTCTTTGCCCGACGACATCACACTCAAGGTCACCGTATCGCCGGACCACTCAACATTTATTTTTTCCAGCATAAAATCCGGAGGATTATCCTGGTATAGCGATTCAGGTGGAGTGTTCTTGCATTTGTCTGTTTTGACATGGTCGAATGCGGGAATTGTAATAATCTCCCCACTCAAACTCTTCAAAAAAGTACCTTCACGATTATAGGTAAAACTCAATCTTTCTGTTACATCGCCTCTTTGGAAATTTGAACTGATCTGGATATTGAACGTCAGGCACTCAAAATATTCGATCCACAATATCCCCAATTTACCAGGCTCAGGAGCGACTGATTGTCTGAATGCCATTGTCAACCAATCCTCCCGGCCACTCTCTTTAACAATGAGTGTATTGATCTGTTGCAACCAGTCAACCACGACGCCTTCAAAATTCTTGTTTAAATCATCCGGATTAACTATCTGAACAATCTGATTTATCTTGCTGGAGATATCGATCGTTTTGCCATTGATAAACTCAAAAGAGAACGCCTCAATTTTGAGTGTACATTTCGTATAACGCCGGTTTGCATCAGGGTCGGGAAGCCAGAAGCGATAACCACGACGCAGAGCAATGCCTGCACAAGGCAAGTCACAACAAGTATGGATGACTTCTGTTTTATAAGAGCAATTATGGCTATCAACAATCTCAATATCTCCCCTCTTTCCGCTTTCAATCGGTTTTGTGGTGTACTCGTTTCCGGGAATATCTGTTCCGTTAACCCGGTAAGGGGGTGTTCCTCCGCTGATGGAAATGGTTGCCGTGTAAGCACTGAAATCTTTATTGCACTCATAGACCGGATCGCTGATACTCAGGCGTGATGGGACAATAATGGTTTGAGGAGCAGATTCGGTATTATCATCATCACGAATCACCAACGTATAGTCTCCGGATTTCAAGAATAGAGGGCTTTCCAGTGGCTGGTAGTTTTGATTGCCGACTTTAATACGGTAAGGAGGCAAACCACCTGTTACTTCGACATCAACCGCTGAAAACCCGTCCACATTGGGACATCCTGTTTTTACGCTGAATGTGGGAGGTATTTTCGGCAAAACAAATTGCACCGCAGCACCATTGGAGGAGATCAGATAGGGCAGAAAAAAGTCTGCGATGACAATCCCGTCTTCGAGTTCGTTAACGGTACTTGAAATGATTTTCGAGACTGGATCGATAAGGGTAAAGGTTGGGAGTTCTACATTAAGGTCCGGATTTTGATCGAGCAACGATCCAAGCACGAAACGGATGTCCTGATCCAATGCAAGAGCTTTATTGCTGCTGATGCGTCCGATTGCATCTGCCAATGCCACCCGGTTAAACCCTTGAGCACCAGAAACACTCTTCTCCAATAGTTGACTGGTGCGGCCAGTTTCTGCTGCAGTTTCAATTGCCGATTTCTCCGCAGTGTCGCCAGAAAGTGGTACGGCTTTCGGTGTATCCGGAACTGCACGAGCAACATAGGGAGTAACATTTTTTTGTAAAACAAGTTGCGGAGCTGGATCCTGATGATAAACGATAATAAAGGTACCCCCGAGAGGCACCCCGGCTTTATGCTGAATGCCTGGATGGTCTTGCAGGAAGCGATTGAGAAACTGCTTCTTTTTCAGCTCACCGAGGCGACGGATATACTCGTCATGAATGGATTTGATTGGATCGAGTTTACAGGAAAAAAGCACTTCATCAAAATGATCGATCAAATCTTCCTGTGGAATAAAGATCTGAAACTGTTCCGAAATAGTACCAACTGCTTCAGAACGGAAATATCGTAACAGGCTTAACAAATCCTGGTATTTATTCTCAAAATCTGCAAAGGCAAGAGCGTCAAGTGTCGCCGGAAGTATCTCGGATAGCTTCGAAAAGTAGTAAATCGAAACCGCATGTGCGTAGAAAGATTCCGGTAACTCACCACTTCCGGCTGTGGTTCCTGAAAAAAGAGAACAATAGACCGTCACAAGAGCATTTTTATCAATCTTGTTTTGATCGACATCGATGTACGGTCTTGGCTGAAAAAGGGTAAGATGTTTTTCGTACCAGGCACCTGCACTGCCAGCAGGATAGGTATAATTTGGTGCATGGGTTTTGAGCAATGAATGTGCAGGAGTCCCCGAAGATAATTTACTTTCTGCGATCTGCACGTCGTAGAGATAACGAATGCCTTCGGTCAGGGTTGTCAATACCTCTTCGCGAAGAGCATCGTACAATGCTTCAAGATCCTGAAAACGTGCGGATTCTTTACTTAAATCGATCGTTTGCGACTCATCGTATACCCCACTGCGCAAGGCGACAACATCAATAGGAAGCCTGTATTGTGTTTTATATGACAAGAGTGTTCTCAACACAATCTGATAGTTTTTTCCCAAATGACCTTCAATACGTAAAAAATTATACGGTTCCAGATCATAACCCAGCGGGTTACGGACAAAATCAGGTACAACGGAGTGGTATTCGTTTACGCGATAGCTCAAATTCTGGTTTGCACGGTTTCGTCGTGTTTTTTCGCTGCTCCAAAGCTGATATAACGGCGGGGTACCGTTTTGCCGATAATAATAGGGAATGGCCTTGTCAGATAAAGAGCCTCCGCCTAAGGTACTTGGAGTAATGCGAACCTGAGAGTCTGTAGTGACTTTGAAAACGAGTGTCTTGATTTTTGGCAATAAACCCGGTTCATTGGTGAAACTTTGTGTCATCTCCACCATGCGTCTGAAAAGTTGCACAACATCCCTGGAGCGTTCAGAACAATCGCCGGTAGCGGGCGATGCTAAAAAATTCTGCCGATAGATGACCGGCTGGTTTTCGGGATACAACAAGCCGAGCATCAAATGGTGCGGAAAGGCTCCTTCCTGCGGACAGCACGCACAGAACAGTTCTGCTCCCATCCAGCGAAACTCATTATATGCACGCAGCAAATCATCGAATAAATCATAGTAATACTGAAGAAAGCGTACTTGGGCAGATGTTGTTGGAGCCTGGTCAAGAAAGCTGACGGTATCGAGGAAAGAACCGGGTGAATCAGTCACAAAGGGATCGGTTGGAAAAGCCTCCCTGAGTAATGGTTTGAATGCCGTATAGGCGGCACTGAGCGCCGTAGCGGTTTTCCCGGCCAGTTGGCCGGTATTGAATACCTTGAGAAAGGATAAATACATGTTGTTGGATGTTGCCAGACTGCTGTTTGGCACATCGAAGCGAGGCAGGCAAATATCGGGCAAATGCAATTTCTCCAGCAGCAAGGATTCAATATCACTGGAAGTTAATTTGCTGTCCAGCCCATTTGCGCTTTTAATGATCAGTTCCAGGTCTCCCCGCTTGATCAACAAGGGTTTAATGCTCACCGTCACGGATGATCCCTTGTCGTCGCAGTTTTTCGGGCTGCAATTGCGGAGGCTTTGCTTTTTTAATTCAAGAAACAGCAATACCGCCTTGTCGTCGAGAAAACGCGGATATTCCGGGTCCTCTCCCAATATGACTGAATTTTTTTCCACAGCTTGAAACAATTCCCACAAGGGATACTCTTTGAACTCCGGATAATCTGTTTTGTTCGGAATGGTATATGCCCGGTACGACACCAATTGCATATCAGGTACGACAACCAGGTACCCTGACGACGTTATGCCACAACCTTTCGATACCTGAATAGCCTTGCCACTGCTGCCATCGGTGAGTTTGATCTCCAGACCGCAGACGATACCAATGCCGATCAGATTTGCTCGTGTCAGGCGTTCCTGCTCGTCCAGATAGTTGAAAATTTCATTCAGATGCTCGCTGGTTAACACCTGATTGGCTTCAAAGATCGGATAGTTCTCTTGTGTAGATTTCATGGTACAGTTGTTAGGCTGTTATCAGGTAAATTCCGGATAATTAATACAATGGCAACTCCCCTAACGCAGTATTGTCAAGACGTACCGGGTTTTGGTCGCTGCCGTCATCGCAATCATGCAAGGTTGCCACAGGATAGGTGTTGCTCAAGTTGCCAAGCAGATTGACGAGAATCCATAGCCGACAAGAGCTCTTGCTGTAAGAGTTGTAACGATCATTCAGGAAGTTTGTAATATCAGTGGCAGCTCTTTTATTGGCGATCTTGTCACTGATCAGATTATGGCAGATAGTGATTGTGGCTATTTTAAATTCATTTTCCGCGATATCGCACGCCGTACCGGCCGTTATCTTATCCTGCATCCACTGATAAAAAGTCTGCCCACATCTTTCCAGGATATCCTTTGCGCACTCACAGACATTGGTTTCAGGCGTAACGGTGGTCAGATTTGCTCGAAGAAGCGCTTCAACCCGCTCATGCAGTCGCTCCTCCGTCCAGTCGATTTCAGCATTGGCTTCAAGCCACAGAAGCCAGGCCTCTTCGAAATGTTCGAACTCTCCATCATTACTGACCCAGCAGATTTTGCCGAGCAGGTGCGAGGGTGTTTCCTGGCGGATGGTACGTTCGGCAAAGCGGCGCATCTCCAGATTCTCATTGTAGAGCTTTGTCCAGCCAGGCATGACAAAGGTGAGCCTGAACGAGTAAGGGTCTTCATCACCACAGGTTACCGTACTGCAGCCTCCCTCGGAACAGGCTGGATAAAGCGCATCTCCGGGGAATTTCGGCCTCAGCAACAGATGTTCGACAACCATCAACCGTTCGTTGGCGCTCCATGCCATCAACTCTTCCATACATTGTTCAGCATCACTCTTTTTTGTGAATAATAAAGGGTGGTCAGCCTGAAGCACGCTCTTCTTTTCTGTAAGTTTGAGCTGAAACAGGCCGGACTTTTGTTTATGCACAATCCTATAGTTCACCGGCTGATTCATCCTGACAAGAAGATCACGGAAAGCTATTATGTCACCGTTTCCAGAAAAAGGAGTCGAAACTGTGATCTTTCCTTTCAGCCAGACGGTACCGATGCTGTCCTTTAAGGTGAATACGATGGTATCGGCCTTGTCGTTTATCGAACGAATCTCCTTGACAGAAAACGCAAGATCGGGATAACCCAGCAATAAGCTTACCCGCTTTTTGATGCCGGATTCGTTGTACTGCTTTTCGGACTCCGAGTCAACGTTGTTGAATGAAACCGGCCGGGTGTAATTAAACGCTTTTGCCCGATCATGACTGATCAGCGGGTAAACCGTGAGAAATGAAATCTTGTCGTCGATCAGGCGTTCGAGCGCAACTTTTTTGCCATTCACCTTGCTCAGAAGCAAGGCATATTCACTGAACTGCTCGCCGAATCGGGCCAGCAAGTGGTCAAGAAACTGATTGCGCCGCTGAAGAAACTCGGGCACAGTTTCGGTTAACTCTTCCAAGACTCCCCTCTTGAAATGATCGTTTTTTATCTCATCAAACCCCTGGATCAGTTTCTCACTGAATGCTTTGACAAAATAGGTTCGCTTTATTGCAGTGTCGAGCGAAAAGAGATCGGCCGTATGGCACAGTTGCGCCAGGGCATTGCCAAGAATCTGCTCAAACACCAGCAAATACGCTTTCATCTGTTTTACCTGGCCTCGCCTCAAGCTGGAAACATGGGAAGGTAATCCGCTTGTGCCGGTGCCATAGACCTGGGGCAAACTATATTGCACCGGATAATACTCTTCAAGATTTCTGAACGTTCCTTTGGGAATACGCAGATCATAGTCAAGATTGATGTTCTTTGGACGTTCAGCCTCGCCGTAGAGCTGATTCAACGTATCAAGAGCCTCATCCATCCGAGGCAGAAACGGGAGACCATTCTTGTAAAACAGGAAGCGAGAGAGATTCCGATAAAGACGGGGCTGATGCTGCTTGCTGAGGTAGAGCTGCCAGGATGCGCTGCTTTTATCGGGATCAAATGCGCCATTGATTCCATCAGGATCGGCCATGCCCTTTACGGCATTGCCTTCAGCATCGTACTTGGTCAGTAACAACTGATTGATGGAAATCACACCGTCGATCTCCATCAACCGGTTGATGATATCCGATACCCTCAGGACCGATTTGAGCGAAGATGCCTCCAGATCGCCCGGCTTGATGAAACCACTGTCAAGTTCCGGGCCATTGAAGATCTCTTCGATGGCTTCACCGGCATCAAGCAACTCCTGCAAGGTATGGAACCGGATCGGAGGATTGAAATACTGTTCGATCTCAAACCAGATGCGAGCCTGTACCCATTCAATGTCCACATCGGGCTTGACTTCCACATCGGCACAGACCGCAACGTCCTCAATGCCAACGACGCTGATGCTGCACCAATCCTCGTCCAGATTGCGATGGGCTTGCAGAGATGATTTGGCACTCTCGACGGCAGCCTTATGAGCAGTCGCCTTTTGGTAAAAGCGCTCAAGAAAAAAAACAGCATACCTCTCCTGAAACTTTTTTCTCAATGCCGAAATGCCATTAAAGCTCTTGAGCCAGGAGCTGAACACTTGCGCACTGTTGACAAAAATGCGCAAAGCGATGTTGGTGATGATAAAAGAGGAGGCTGGTTTTGTATGACAATCAACCATCAAGTCAAGATAAAAGACATTCCGCCAATTCTTGCGAATAGAGCTGTACCGGTTTTCATCTGCAGATCGAAACTCATCAGCCTTGATGGTAAAGACGTTGTCGTCGCTATTTTTGGTTTTACCAAGCCTTGTGAGTTGAATGGCGGAAATTGCGTTCCATTCGAAGTTGGAAGGGGCCGTATCAGGGAAGCGCACCTCCAGAAGAATTTCATGGGCACCTTCGTCATCATGAAAAAATTCCTTGTACTCTATCTTGTGGTCATTCAGGTCGCCAAGTACCGGGTCAGCTTCCAATTCGAGCAAGACATCATAGAGACCTTTCGGAGTGACCGGCCTGGCATCAAGCTCATCATCCGCCGGTTTCTGACAGGAGAACCGTAATTCATGATTTTCACACCATGCGTAATAACTCGCTTCACACAGGCACTCCTTGCAGAAAACCCAGCCATTGCGAACCTTCTCACGATCAATGAGCAATCGACGAAAATCGTCAGGGGAGGCAGGATTAACCGTCAGGATTTTTCTGGCGGTGAAAAAGGCCTGTTTCGGGTAAGGCTGCAGGGGATCAGTCGAAGGAGTTGCAGGTGCCAGTATATCCTTGATATCCCAACCTGTGCGATAGGCCAGATCGGTCATGGCATAACAAAGCGCTTCGAGCGTTGTGATGCCAGGATCGTGCGTGTTATAGTCGGTCCAAAGCTGGCTTGCCATCTGTTCGATGAAGCCTATACCCTCACGACGAAGACGATAGAAATCTGCCGCCGGTTCAAGCTGAGGGTTTTTTGGTATGGTTTTAGAGCTCTGGCTCATGTTTGACACGAACAAGTTTGACCGGATGCCGTTTCCGGAGTAAATGAAATAAAGGTGATGTCATGCTTGTCAGCCGGGGCTGATACAAGGATAGAGATGGCCGTAGATCCTTCAACTTCGGGGAACTCGATTCTGCTTCCCTTTTTGCCATTCCCGTACCAAAACAGTTCAAAATCGGTCACATAGTCCACATAAGGCTGCTCTTCAATAAAATTGATCAACACCGATTTATAAATTTTTCCGCCGAATGAGGGAGTTCCACCTTCCGCAGATGCCCAGGGTGACAGAAATCGGGTGATCGCCTGCTGCAACAAATTCCGGTAAAAGGTTTTATCGAAACCGTCATAGAGGCTGAGTCTGAAACTGACAAGAACCTCTTCAAACCGGGGGTTCTGCACATGCAGTCGGGTAAAGCAGTTGACCCGTTTTTTCAAAAATATCCCAATATCATGCAGCAACCCGAGACTGGTGAAGGGCTTTAACGGATCCCGCAGGTTCTGGAGTTGCAGGTCAGGAATGGTGACAATCGTGACATGTCCCGGAGCCAATTCAGAGTAACCATCCTTTTCACAATAGGTGTGATTCAGACACTTGACCTTGTGGATTTGCGGAAAGGCTTCAAGTATCAACCGCTCGTAATCCCACAGGGTAATTGCACGATCCTTGTGACGCAACCGCTCGCTGATACGCAGATGGAACGCCTCAGGTTGCTCGGCGCCACGCCCGCCAAAAGAGGCGAAAGGCTGGGTGATGGTTTTGACGGTCGCGTCAGGCTGAACAAGCTTGCTGATGGTTTCCGCTATGATCGGTTTTGCCTGAAAACCCGGCGAGTTACCCTTGTCGACAAAGCTTGTTTTCAAAGCCTGTGCTGCCACCATTTTCAGTCTGCAGACGGCATCACTGTTTTTTGCAACTGCAGCACGAATCCAGATCATTTTGGCAGGAAACAGGGTGTTGTTCTGCGTTGCCTCCTGCGGTACAGCAAACGTCATAATACCGGAATTCAGGAACCCTCCAGTTCCGTCCTCTACCGCATTGTCAGCAAATCCAACCCATCGGTTGTTTTTCAGGTAACTCCAATTGAGTTTAGGGCTATCGGCCAAAGGATTGGCCGTTCCATCCGCAACCTGAAACAACAGAGAGAGATTCTGCGGCGGCTTCAGTTCGCTGATACCAATATAGAATTCCGCCTCGCTTGGAGTTGTTGCCTGGTTGAGCTGAAAATTGAATTGCGGCAGCAGATGCACACCCTTCACGCTGGAATTCAGGTATGGGCTCTGTTCGGCAGTTCCAAAAGGACCTACATGAAAGAACCTGCCTTTTTCAAAACGTTCAGCTTCGAACGAGTTGCAGACTATCTCCTGTCGCGCATGGTAACTCAGGGATATTTCACTGACCGTAGGCCCAATCGGCGGAGTACCCGGATAGGTTTGCAGCACCTTGGCAGGCTCATGAGCGATTGTTCCTGCTTTTACGCGTATGCTTGTTGTACTCTCTTCAGGAACATATTCCTTGCGAAGAAATCTGAGCAGAGCCTCCTGATATGCCTCCTGCCCAAAATCGGCGGCCAGGCGAATCCGGACAAAACCATGGCGGGAACTCGTGCTGTAAAACTCATTGGCCGTGAAATCCGGTTTATCCAGAGCTGGTGCGCCGGTGATGTCGAGTGGCTTGGAGCTATCCAATAGCGTTACAGCGGATGAAATCGGCCATTGCCCTCCACTCAGATAATCGATAGTAACACCAAGCGAAGCATTCGGATTGGGGTAGGGCTTTGGAGCGTTTAACCATTGCAAGCTCACCGACGAGCTGATCAGCTTTTTCTGGAAAACCTCCTTTGAACCAATAATCAGTGCATTTCCAGCAACCGGCGAAGGGCCGAACGGCTGAAACGGTTTCGATGTATCGACCGGGCCAAAATCGTTTGAAACGGCAAGTACTTTCAAATTGTCAACATTAACAAAGAGAGAGAGCGTTTCAACAATGATATTCTGCATCACCGTATATCCGGAAGCGCTCTCATCCTGCTTTAACCTGACAAGGAGTACAGGTAAATCGGTTTCAAAATTGTAACCATGCGTTTCAGATGAATACGGAGTGACGGCTGGCTCAGCCCCGGTAAGGGTGATTTCCAGGCACAACACCTTTTCATTGGTACTTGATTGAAGAGTTTTAAAGGTCTTTGGTTGATTGACGGTAAGCCAGCCCTTTTCTGTCGTCAGAGCACAAATCATTCGATCCGCAAAGTCATCATTGGTCAAGTCCGGTTGCGGCCTGAATTCAATTTTGATCGTTCGCGTGCCCCCAGCCAGCAGTAAATAATGTGAGGCAATGGCAAAGCCTGTTTCTGCGGCGGGCATGTTGATTTTCTGAAGCGTCCCATCCGCATAAACCTTGTTAAAAAACGGATGCCATGATTGATCGGGTGAAAGAAGTTTTGCTCCCAGTCCGTCATCAGAATTTGCAACTGGTGAGGCGTAAATGCCTCCTTGATTGACAGCTTTCGGGTTTTCTTCTGTGACCTCTTCATCGCCGTGCCGATAGAGTGTTTTAAGGGCGGATACCTTTGCCTTGTTGGCAACAAAATCCCTTTCATTGGCAAAAAAAGCATCTCTTCCCAAATCATCCTTGCCCGCCTTAAACAGCTCTCCTGCTTTAAAATCGTGAGAGTCGGCATGTTTTGCCAGTTCAGCCAGTAAATAAGCATGGCCCGGCTCGCCCGGCTTTTCCTTGAAACGCAGAATCTCCCGGTAATAGAACTCCAGATGTCGGCCGGTCAGCGTATTTACCTCCGATCGTGCGTGCTCAAACAGACGCAAAAACGCGAGAAAAAGCGCAAAGTGGGGTTGGTGATTGTCCTGTTTTGTCAAGGTCTCTTCAAATGCGTTTTTTGCCTCAATGATGATGCGGGCAAATACGTGCAGAAACTGGTCAAAAATGGATTTGAACAGGCTGTGCGTCGCACAGTGATTAATTTTAATGAAGACTTTATCGGCAGTCGACTGGTGATGATCAACGGGCTCATCCCCATAAACAGATACATCCGGGAAAATATGATTATGAACGTAATGAGACCAATCGTCACCGGCGCTCCAGTCCAGTGATAATCCGGTTTTCAGAACGGAATCGAAGGTTGTTGCCGGGCTGCGCATGATAAGGAGAGATGAAGGCGCGGCGCTCTCATTGATCAAATCAAGCCTTCCCTTCAATCCTCCTTTGTAATAGGAAATGAGCCGTTTGAATGCAGGTGCCAACCGGCTTTTGATCAGGTTTTGCAGCGTGCTTTTCAGGGAAATATCAACAGGCAAGCTCTCTTTAAAGGCGTCGAGTCGCAGGGCCAGCGTTCCCACACTGCCATAAAGATAAGCGAATGTTTGTTTTAAGCCTTCACTATCATGTTCATTTGCCCGATTGTTTACATAATCGAACCAGGATTTGAGGGTTGTTTTGTAGACTTCGATATCCTCAATAACGATCAAAGCCAATTGCGCCGACACATCCTTACTGAAAAAGGGGGTCCAGTCTCCAACGGGAGTAAGGGTGGCATCAAAATAGTTCAGCAATGCCGCCGACACATCCTTACTGAAAAAGGGGGTCCAGTCTCCAACGGGAGTAAGGGTGGCATCAAAATAGTTCAGCAATGCCGCGTAGCTCTGCGCAAAGACCACTCTGTCCGGAATATTTCGCTCATCTACAGGAGCGTAAGCCGGATTGAGTGCCGGAAAAACGCGCTGATCCTGATTGGTTCCTTCCCGAACCAGTGTATTCAGATCCTTATTTTGCTTGCATGCAACAGGCATAGATCAACGGTTATCAGGTAAAAAGTTAACGGTCGCCGAAAGATTGATATCGGTGCCTTCCTGTTTGTAGTATGGAAATACCAGATTAAACCTTGAATTGGTGGTTTTAACCCGATAAACAATGTTTATCAGTACGACGCCATCCAGCTCAACACGCTCTTCAAGAAATACCTTTTCCAGCTCAATACGCGGCTCGTGGTAGAGGATTGCCGATTCCACTTTATCAGCTATCAGGGTTTTCATGCGCGTATCCAGATTTTCAAACATAAGCTCATCAAGATTGCAGCCATATTGCGGCAACATGACCCGTTCGCCTTGCGCTGTGCCGAGCAGCACTTCAAGACTCGAAACGATATCAGCCTCCCCTTCAAGCATCTCTACACCTGATGTCGTGCGGTTGAATGTGGGCGGAAAAGACCATCCGTGCCCGAGAAATGGAAGCTCCATCGTTTTTTTGAATGATTGAGTTAATCAAAAAGAGGTTATACAACACGATCGTCTGACTCAGCCGCCAATGAGCACCGTCATGCAGCCCGGAGGCAATATGGCGCCTCCAGCCGCTGTCAGGTCGCCAACCCTCGCGGCAGGCATTCCCCCGATCAGGACAGTTGCAGAGCCTTTCATGATGGCATCCGCACCACAAGAGTCTCCCATACGCGCTGCCGGAAGCCCTCCAATAAGAACGGTTGGTGCGCCGGGCGGAATAATCGGTACCGGCGCACCCATCGTTGCTGAACTGACAATCATATCGCCGACACGTGCCGATGGAAGCATTGTTTTGCCGCTAAATCAGTTAATTTGAACAACACCGCCACTGATCATTGTTGTGGCGCTGCCTTTGATCGTTGTACTGGCCCCTGACACTTCTGCGCTTCCTGTTCCGGATGCCTTAAAGGCACTCTGCGCTTTCATAGAAATGTTCAGCCCTTCGGCGTTCATATCGGTTGATGCCTTCAACATCAACTCTTTAATGCTTTCGAGCTTGATGCCACTATCGTCGAGCGTAATTTTATTGCCATTCTGGTCTTCGATGATGATTCCCTTTTTCTCCTCCGAGAGCGTCAACCTGTTGCCCCCCGGAGTTTCGAAAAGAATGATTTTCTTCTCATCATCGAAGGTCAGTTTCATTTTCTCCCTGCTGACGTATCCTTTGTGATGGTTGGTATCCTTTGCCGGCTCAGGAGCAGGCTTGGCACTGCTGTGACACATCCCGAGCACGACCGGGCAGCGAGGATCATCACCAAGAAAACCTACCACCACCTCATCGCCAATTTCCGGACGAAAAAATGTGCCCCGCTCCTTGCCTGCATCCAGCGTGGCAATGCGTGCCCAGATTCCCTCCTCCGAAGCGCTCACCAGAGGAAGACGAACCTTAATGCGATCTTCGCCATCCGGATCACTTTCCAGAACCGTGACAACCCCGATTTGCAGGCCGCTGACACCAGGAAGAAGTCCAGCGGCAGGTAACGGACGAAGGTTGTGAGTCGCTGGAAATATTTCAGGATTCAAACCAAACTGAACATCTGTTTCCCAGTTGCCGTTGGCTACGGTATGGCGCACACCTGAAACATAAAGCTTCCCTTCAAAGCGCTCTCCGATGCCGGTCACCTCAATGATTTTGCCAGGCAACACACCGGCAAACCCCTGAAACCGTACTCTTCCGCGAACTTTTGCCAGACGCTCTTTCAAAAGTCGGCCATCTGCCCACGCCTGCAATTCAGGCTGGCTGAGTTTGCCGCCATGGCGGATGGTATCTGCCTCACCACCAATCACATCCGCCAGAGTCGAGGGCGATAGGTTGCCGTTGTTTGTGGTCGAGGGTTCACTGGCATCCGTTTCCATCAACTCCTGCTCTGTTGGATTCCAACTGCTTGCCTTGATCCCTTTGCTTTGCCAGCGGGAGTCTATTTCAGCGTCCAGTTCCAGAATAGTCGATCCATAGTTTACCTTCACCACAGCGCTCGAGCTCGTATCGGGCGGAGCAATAACGACCTTTTCATCCCCGACACGAACCACGTGCCCATTGGCTTCAGCACGGCATACCAGAAAATCCCAGTCAGCGGACTCATACTGTACCACCTCTTTCAGGGCCGGTTTGGTCGCGGTTACCTCATGCTGCAATCCGTATAAGCCAAGAATCTCCTCCATAATTTCGCTGTCGAGCTTGCCGGTATAGTAGCGGCTCTTGACACCACTGGTCATTTTAACCGCCTCGTTCCGACACTCCACAATGAGCAAATTGGAGTTTTTCCGGATTTTTATGCTGTGTTTGATAACGATCCCCTTAAAAACAGAGTCATTTTGTGAGCGATATCCAAGCTGAATTTCAATGTTTTTACCAGGTATGAAATAGCCCTCATTGCTTGCTTCAAATGTCGAACTGGCGGCCTCTCCATCCATCAGGTGAAGCACTGCCGAAGGAATCCGGTTCAGCTCCTGTGTGATGGCAACTGACAAGAGGTGAAATTTACCAGGAATTTCAGCCCCGTCTACCAGAACGGCTACCGTGCATACATCCGGAGTTGCAGGTGTCGGGACAGTCGTATCGTTGCTCACATCAGACTCGGTTTATTTTTTCAAGAGGCGGAAAAACAATTTCCCTGCCCGGAATCAATGACCGAAAATTATCGAGCCCATTGATTGCTGCCACAGCGAAGTAGTATTTCGGATCTCCATAAATCCTGTAACACATCAGCGGCAGCGTATCCCCTGCTTTCACCTTCCGGATATGTGTCAGATCAGACGATTTTTTATCTTCCTTTGCAGCTCGCTTCAGCTCTTCAATACTGCTTTTAAAGGTTACTTTGGCTGAAGCGCGAATGGGCGTTCCATCAGGCTTGAATAACTTATAGGTGAAGCTTGCTTCCGTTACCCTCCCTTTAAAAATGGAGTTTTCTCCCCAGACCAGCTTGAAGTGACGCGGTTCGTGTGCATCGCCTTTATACTCAAGCAGCACCTGCCGAAACTTTTTCAAATCATCAGTAATCGAGTCCCGAGGCTTGCCATCAATAATACCCGTATTATCGAACAGAAAGTCAAAAGAGATCTCTTCCGGCTCGGTGTACTCATACTTGAGCTGCTTGCCACTGCTCCCCTGTCCCTGTCCCGATTCGGAAAACTTGAGTTTATAGTTGAGCGTATACGTTTCCGGGTTGATCAGCGCCTCAACAAAGTCATCCGCCTCATTTTTGCCACCACTCTCAGCCTTCTGTGAATCGGAGAAAGCAAGAATGAGCATTTTTTCCAGTGCTCCTTTTTCAGCCATCAGCGTTCCGATTTGTTCTGCAGTATCTGAAGTACCTGTTCAACACATTCCGCAATAATGGCTTGCCGATCGCCATCGCTGCTTTTTTGAGGGGGGCCGGATGGCCTCTCCGAAGGCTTTCCTTCCGAAGCATTCACCGTTACACGGATATGCAGCTCTTTAATTTCAACAGGCATTTTTTCACTCCGTTCACGAAATGGTGAAATAACGATAGGTCAGCTCCATGGTTTCAATGACAATGCCATTTTCGCTCGAATTGAAATCGCTGACCAGCCATTTCTTGGGAATGGCACCGACAACATTCCAACTTCGGAGTGGCTCGCTTTTTTCGTTCATCAGGTTGACCGTGATCGTTGCAGGTTTAAATATCCGGTTATTGAATGCGTCGAGAAACCATTTTACGACAGCCGAATCGACCAACATCCCTCGCTTCAGCACCAGATCAGCATACTTGGTGCGAACCGGTAATTTGTGCTCAAAACGATTTTCACCGCCCTCCTTGTAGCTCTCATAGTCATATTCAACCGACAGACCGGACACGGACTGAAAACGAACATCGTTCGTGTCCGGACTGACATCGTTGAATACCACTTTAAAGTAAAAGCCCCACGGCGGATAATAGTCAACCATACAACCAAAGAGTTTAGACCTTCATCAGTTTCAGCCCTTCGTGGGCAAGCTCGATACTCTCAACGGCAATCTCATTGGCATCCGATTTGAGATCCGAAGCGGTAATTTTAACCGGGAAACAGCGTATGGCCGTCCATGCGGCAACAGGATTATGCTTTTCATTGAGCAGACGAATAGTCACATCCCGCCGTTTCTCAACCCGCTCATTGGCAATCTCCTCCAGCCAGGTGTTAAAGTCAAAATCACTTTCAAACTTGCCGCGTTTCAGTGTGAGATTATTGTTTTTTACCATCCCCGGCATACTGATTTTATTAAAATCCTTACTGTCGCTATGCCGATATTCAATCTTCTCCCTTTCCATCACAAGGCCTGTTACTTCGGTAAAACTCATTTTTGCGCCGCCCCAATCAACTTGAAAATGAAACCTTGGTACTGGATATTCTTGTGCCATAGTCTGTCTTGTTTAGAGATTGAAAAAAGCCTCTGTCGTCATTATCCCTCCTGCACCATTCCCCCCGACACTACGATTCAGCCATTTTATGCGAGAATCTGAGGATGATAAATTCCGCCGGTCTGACTGCTGCCATACCGATTTCAATAATCAACCGGCCCTCAAGGATATCAAGCGGTGTCATAGTCTTTCCCAAGCCCACAGCCACGTAAAAAGCGTGTTCCGGTTTGACTCCCTGCAACGCTCCCTGCCGCCAGAGCACCGTGAGGAAATTCTCGATCATAGCCTGCAGGCGCACCCAGGTATTGGCATCGTTCGGCTCAAACACAAACTGCTCGGTAGCTTTCTTGGTGGACTCTTCGACGAAGTTGAAGAACCGGCGAACACTGATATAGCGCCACTCATTGTCATTACCGGCAAGGGTACGAGCGCCCCACACAAGCACCCCTTTTCCCTGAAAAGTCCGGATAATGTTGATTGACTTACCGGCATTGACATCCACATTGTACTCGCCCTGTTGCTCATTGGAGATTTTTTCTGCCGGAGTAATCACAGAGTTAAGACTGACATTGGCCGGAGCTTTCCAAACGCCACGATCGCGGTCAACAGAAGCATAAACACCTGCAATAGCGCCGCTTGGAGGAAGCAGGTTCAGCGACTCAATTGCTTTGGTAACGATATTTTTGTAAACACCAAAACTGCTGATCAAAGCGCTGTTAAATTTCTTCTCATACTCCGCCGCAGAACTCTGTGCATAGCGATAGAGGGCGATAATGGCGCCACTGGCATTTATCGCTGCATTTTTGGCAAGGTCAGCTTTAGCTCTGTCCGTGCCGGCAGCAGCATACGCTGTTGTCACATCGGAAACGGTCATTGCGGTAAAAGCGGCCGCATCCAGATACTTGAGCAATGCAATTGCTTTGGCAAGATTAGTTGTCGCAACCGTTGGGTCTTCACTAAACAGATCAATCGTGCCGGCAAGACACTTGTTATACGCTGCAAGAATATCAAAGACCGTCTCTTTCAGCTTTGAACTACTCAGAAATTTGTCAATGTCAGTTTTTAAACTGAAATCAGTTGAGGGAGCAAGGTTGGGCTGATCAACCATATCCTTGACTTTGGCAAGGATTGTTGCCAGCAAGTCGTAGATACCCTGCAATTCATTTTCAAGATCAGCCAGTGCGGTTTCACCGCTGGCATCATAAGCTCCGGACTTGCTTTTTAATGCATCAGACCATGTTTTACCGAGAGTAATCGTTGTTTCGGCCAAACCCAACGTGTTAACCGCAATTTCACTCTTGGATACATCAGATAAGAGCAGCTTGATTTTATCATCAGTGGTCAAGCTTTCAAGCTGGACAAGGGCGCCTGACGCATTGTCACGTTTGAGCGTCACATCCCGGTGATTGACCGATTTGGAGAGGCTTGAATTGATCCACGGGCCGTATGCGGCTCCGTATTTCAGATTGTTGATCCCTATCCCGTTTCGCAAAGTCTGGACATCGTTCTTGAAATTGCCGGTATTGACCGTATCGCACAATGTTACGCGATCCTGTAATTTAGCACACTGCGCAAGTGCCTTGACCTGAACATCATGCAATTCACTTCCCGATAAATTAACCGCATCAGGGAAAAGAAGAATGGTTGGTTCATCTTCATTTTCAATTTTTACGATCCCTTCAAGCAGTGGCGGTTGGGTGATAGAATCCGTATAATTTCCTACTGATACGATATAACAGTTACCGCCACCATTAGCATGAAAGAGAGCAAGACTGTCATAAAGCAAAAAACTTTTCGATTTTTTTGCCCCGACGTAGTTGTTGTTGCTGTCAAGATAAACCTCAAGGGCTTGTGATGGCCCTACCCCGAAAATCTCTTCATATTCGGCGATAGATTCAATGCGTACCGGTTTCTTGAGGAGAGACTCTCCATTGCGCAACGCTTTTTGAGTGTACCCGATAAATGCTGGAATGGCCGTTTCGACAGGAGCAATTGAAGGCGGAAACTTCGTGATCTCTTCGACATACACCCCCGGGGTCTTATACAGTGATGGCATAGTATATCCCTTTTTAATTTGATAAGTTGCTAAACAAATATCTCTGAAAAAAGTTGTGTTATCCGCTTCTCATTCATCACAGCCTTTACCACTCCTTGAGACGGTTTTTGCCTTGTGACCATGGCATTTCCAAAAAAAGTCAATGGCAACGTTTTACTCGACAGCGTTATCGCTTTATTCTTTTCAACGTATTTCCAAAAGGAGGAACGACTTTTAAAGCGAATCTGATAAAGAGGATACGTTGATTTTGCCTGGCCACTCCCGTCGATAAAACTGAACGCACCGTCATCGGCGCGCACCGCAGATAACCGGATAAGAGCAAATACATTATCAGGGATATCATCGGTGAGTCTGATCCCCCGCAGCGGCACTCCGATAAGAGCGTCAGGATTCGTCAGTTCAGGAACATCCGTCTGATTAAAAAATACGGGCAGGTCGAGCGCTTTATCGGTATCCCTTCCCAACTGCTCTTTACCAGTGCTGACGTCGGGTCTGTCCATTGTCAGTTGGTATAAAGCGTCATCCCCTTCAATAACCAGGAACTCTTCAACATTGAAAGAGCTCCATAGGGCATCAGGTTTAATTTGAGGGATTTGGCGGGATAGAAAAAGATTCTTGTTCGGATTGTTTCCCCTTGCAACACCGGTCAAATTGGAAAAAACAGGAACATTCTCCTTATAGCGGTATATCGTATGCTCGGCTTGATGGTACAGCTCATGAATTGCCTGAGAGCGAAGTGTCAGAGCTGTATAGTTGAAAAAATCAGGATTTCGAACGGTTACAACAAATTCAAAAACCGTATCAGCCGGAATCGCTCTGCCATCCTTTACGGTTACCATGAAACCCAATGCCGTGTTTCTGCAAAGACAGCATAAACTGTTGAGCATTTTAGCCGTAGCAGCAGTCGGCGCTATGTCAAGAAAAGAGTGCACATCATACATTCCCAGGTATTTTTCTTTTTTTCCCTCTGCTGCAATCAGGTCAAAGCAAGTGTTTCCATCGTCCAGCCAGTAATGGTGGAGCAGGCGTACCTCAAGCAATTGGTTATATTTTTTTTGAACGCTCTCAGCCATGGTCATATCGAGGATGAGGGTTTGTGACGAAAATCAGTAACCACATCTGAAATAAGCGAGCTCTCTTGTGGCACGGCCTTAAACTTCAGGTCAAGCATACGCATCCAGTAGATCACAAACGGATACTGCTTTCCTCCAAGGGTGCCCCAAAGGTGGTTAACCTCCTCCATAGAAGCAGAATACAAGTCAAATATCAACTTGAACTCTTCTAACTGATCAAGCGAATTCGTTGGCGGGCTGGTTGTTATCGAGTCGGGATGAACATTGTCCTGCGTAAAAACATTTTTATACTGAAAAAAGCGGATCACTCTCGAGAGCAACGACAAACCAAGAGAGTACGTTTCATGAGGAGCCGTGACTAAAATCTGGAAATTCAGAAAAACAGGAGGGTTTTCATATAACGCCTTGAGCGTGACGTCATTGCGGACATAATTCGGAAGATTCTTCAGTGTCTTCTCCTCTTTGAGATTAACCACTGAAAAATAGAGATCTTTTCTTGACATCACGACACTATTGGAAAACCCATCTGCCAGATTTCCCAACCTGGCAACCGTCTCACTCGACTTGTAATCATCGACAAGATGCTTGTTCAACTCGTTTATCACGATTGTTAACGCGTGCGATATCATGGCTGACCTGAAGGTTTAGCTCAACTATTTATGGCGTAGTTCAAAAAATCACCGAGGACCCCGACTTATTCGGGTATACACAAGAACCAGTAGGAGTGGACAGGTACAACCCACTGCAATGACCGACATGCGAAAAAGAATAGTACACAGGTACTCTTAAAGCCTATAATAGAAGTGGATGCCGTCTACAGTCAATCACGAAAACCGGTAAAAAATGACGTAACTGAAAAACAAATACTGACAAAATTTGCGCTTACGGAAACTCAGTACAGGGATGGAGTGGGAAAAAAGCAATCAACGCACGGTAATTATACTATAATTTACATGTATTTCAAATAGTACACGCAATTTTCTTTACATTTTCGCTCCTAAATAAAGATTCCGGCTTGGCGCAGTGGAGTGCCCTGATGCGGTTTTAACTAAAGATTTCAGTAAGAAGCAATACGTATATTTGCGGCAAACTCTGGAAAAGCCTGATGCGCCTCCATCTGGGTGAGTATGAGGCCTGCGAAGCGGCGTTACAAAAGAGTGCGCATTTGACAAAAAAGCAGGTTATACTATCAGAGTTAAAATTGCATGCAACTCTTTGCTCCCATGCCAACAGACAACATCATTCATCAATCTGATGCCTGCCAGTCGGGCCACAGACCAGATCAGGGTAGAGAGAATCTACTGAATCATCGCTACCGGACTATCCTGAACTCTATTCCAAACGGTTATGTCTATTGCCGTGTTCTTTATGAGCAGGGGCGTCCGGTTGATCTGATGCACGAGGAGGTCAATGTGACGTGGGAGAAACTCACGGGCATACAAGATGCAACAGGACGAAAGCTTACAGAGGTTTTTCCCGGAATTGCCGAATCGAACCCCGAGTTTTTTAAAAGGCTTCTCAAGGTTGCAGAAACCGGAATCACGGATCACTTCGAGTATTACATTGACGTTTTGGGCAAATGGTTCGACAACAACGTCTTCAGCCCGGAAAAAGGCATTGTGGTTTCCATCATTGAGGATATCAGCAAAAGAAAGCTGGCTGAAGAGGCATTACGACAGAGCGAGGAGCGCTTCCGCTCCCTGTTTGAAGAACACTCCTCCATTATGTTCATCTATGATGCCACAGGAGATATTATTGATGCAAATCAAGCAGCAACCGATTTTTATGGCTGGTCAATTGACGAACTGCGCCGGATGAATATTCGGCAGATTAATACCCTCCCTCCGGAAGCTATTGAAAGAGAGATGGCAAAATGGAACGACCTCAAGCAAAAGCAGGTGTTGTTCTTCCATAGAAGGGCTGATGGTTCCGTCCGTCATGTTGAGCTCTTAGGTAAGAAGATCAGGATAAAGGATCGTGACCTCATCACGGCTATCATTCATGATGTCACGGATCAAAAGCTGTATGAACAGGTGAACGCATTCCGCTTGCGTATCCTCCAGATGGCTGACTGTCATTCTACAGAGGAACTGTTGACAGCAACCCTTGATGAGGCTGAAAAAATAACAGAAAGTTCAATCGGGTTTGCCTTTTTTGTTGCTGAAGATCAACACAGCATGCTGCTCCAGACCGTATCAACCAATACCCTTGAGCATATATGCAAGACTGAAGAAACGTGCCTGCACTACCCGCTGGACAAGGCCGGGATATGGGGGGATGCTGTACGGTTTAAAAAGCCAATTATCCATAATGATTATGCATCACTTGAGCATTGGAATGGAATGCTGGAAGGTCATGTTGCAATCAAGCGCGAGCTGGTTATTCCGGTCAACCGTGACGGAAAAATAGTGGCAATTATGGGAGTCGGCAACAAAAAAATGGAGTATGTTGACAAAGATATTGAGTGGTTAGAGATCATAGCCAATCACGTTTGGGATATTGTTGCCAAAAAGAAAGCCGAAAAAGAAAACAAAAAACTTGCTGCGCAGTTACAGCAAGCATCAAAAATGGAGATGATCGGGCAGCTTGCGTCAGGGATTGCCCATGAAATAAACAACCCGCTCAATTTCATCACCATCAATGAATTTAACCTGTTGAATGATTTCAATGATCTGCAGGAAATGGTGGATCAATACCGTGAGATCATTGACAAATACATTGCAGGAAGTGCTGATGCTGAAGATGTTCTGCAACTCCGTAAAAAAGAACAGGGACTCGATATTGATTATTTGCTCGACAACATCCCCAAAACTCTTGAAATCACAAGGCATGGGTTAGAGCGCATCATGAACATTACCCGAAGCATGCGCAACTACACCGTCAAAAACGAAACGGGCGGTTTAAGCCCATCTGATATCAACAAGGCGGTCAATGATTCGCTCCTCATAGCCAAGAGCGTCTATCGCGATGTAGCCACTATTGACTTGGATCTTGGTAAGTTGCCACCGGTCATGTGTAATTTGCCGATGATCAGTCAGGTGTTTCTGAACCTGATCTTCAACAGCGCCCAAGCCATCAAATCACAAAACAGAATCTCTCCGGGTACTATAGCAATCAAAACCTGGGCAACCGATGAGCGTGTTTTCTGCACCGTTACTGATGACGGGCCGGGCATGACTGAAGAGGTGAAGAACCGGATTTTTGAACCATTCTTTACAACAAAGGATGTTGGTCAAGGGACGGGGCTTGGGTTAAGTATCAGCTACGACATTATGGTCAACAAACATCAAGGCAGCATTTCAGCGGAGTGCAAGACGGATGGAGGAACGGTTTTTACAATTTCACTCCCTTTGGAGAGAACGTCATGAAGCCTCCATCATCGGCCCGAGCAGCTCAACTGCCAGTGTACAGAACTCCTCATCAAAGGGCTCCGTGGTGCCAAAGCAGCGCTGAATTGCCGGGTCGGAGCCTTCCCCCGGACGGTTGTTAAAGGTGTCATCACGCCACTCCTTGCGGGCGGCCTCAAGCCCCTTTGTGGCAAAAGCATAGGATGAACGCGGGAAAAAGCGCAGGGGCATTGACATGCCTTGCCAGTAGTGAGAAAGGAGTTTCTCCAGAAGAGCAGCAGCGTCCTCCACCGGTTCAAACGTTCTGATATCGTCGTCCATCACCAAAGAGGTACAAATGGGATAGCCCGGCTGGTTTATCGTATTCAGCACGAGATGCTCAATCCAGCTCCTCATAAGGTCTTTCATCTTCAGCCGGGCGTAGCGGTAGTGCAGCAAGGAGTGTGGCCAGAGGCGCTCAAGCCGTCCGGTAAGACGAAAGGCACCAAGCGGCAGATCGACCTCAAGCGGTTCAAGCGCCACGATGCCGCCGATGCTCTCCTGCACCGTGGCGGCAAACTCCTCGACCTCACCAAGGATTCTGGTGAAAAGCTGCTCACCATGACGCGCTGGAGGAAGCATCCCCCGGCTCCGGAAAAGCGGGAGCAGATCGCGGCTCTTCCCCCCTCCAAGCACCACCTCAAGCAGCTCCTGCTTCAGGCTGTACAGCTCAAGCCCCTCAACCGCAAAGGGCTCCCGATCCTCCAGCGGCTCCGCACTGCCTTCAAGCCGGATGCCGAGGCGCTGTTCAAGAAAAAATCCCGACGGATTATCGTAAAAGCGCACGAGCCGAGCGAGCGAAACAGTTTTTAACTCCTCAGGTGGTTCCGCAAGAGGGGCATGCATAAAGGGGCGGGAATGGGCCGTAGCGCTCTCCTTTTCAACCAGTGCCCGGTAGTTCTCCGCCGAGTAACTGAAAAGCGGAGAGCTTGCAGTAAAATAGTCGCGATTGAATGCTTGCAGGCGGCGGCGCACCACCAGAAGTTCCTCCACCGAAACGCCATCGGGCAGCGAGAAGCCCCGACGCACCGCGTCAAGCAGTTCGCTGACCAGCACCGATGGCGGCAGCTCGCTGTTGTCGCGGATGCTCTGGCCGACATAACTGATGTAGAGCAGATCGCGTGCCGAGAGGATCGACTCAAGAAAGAGGTAACGGTCTTCGTTGCGCAGTGAGCGGTCACCCTTCTGCGGTTCACGGGCAATGAGGTCAAAGCCAGGGGCGCGACTCTGGCGGGGAAAGGCGTTGTCGTTCATACCAATCAGCACTACAACCCGGAAAGGGATGCTCCGCATGGGCAGCATGGCGCAAAAGGTGATCCCGCCCGTCATAAAGCCAAGCCCCTGCTCCTGCTGCTCAAGTCGGGCCCTTAGCCAGGAGAGCATCACCGCAGGCGTCACCGCATCGGTAAACTCCGCCGCATCAGACGCGTTTCCAAGCTCCTCGGCAAGTGCCGTAATAGCGGCAAACTCCCGCTCGGAGTTGTCGGAAGGGGTAATAAAATCGGCCAGCAGCGACTGAAACTCTATGCGCCACTCTTCAAGCGTACGGGAGAGCCCGAAACTCTCAACAAAGCGGTCAACACCCTCAACAAACTCGGCAAATTTACCAAGCGTTTCGGCATCAGAGCCCGACATATCGTCGTAGGGCAGAATGCCGTTAAAGAGCTGATTCTCGTCCGGCATCGCATAACCAAGCAGCAGCCGGTCGAGCCCCGCCCTCCAGGAATTGTCGCGATAGGCTGGAAGGCCCCGCGCGGTGCGGTCATCCTCATCCATTCCCCAGCGAATCCCGCTCTTTTCAATCCAGCCACGAATCAGCTCAAGCTCATCCGGATCGAGCAAAAAACGATGGCTCACCGGCGGTGAAGAGAGCAGGTCAAACAACTCGGAGGCAGTAAGACGGCTACCCGGCAAAGCCAGCAACTTCAGCACCGCCGAAGCAATCTCCCCCTCGTTCATCATCCGTCGGTCGGCAATGGAGTAGTGCAGCGCCACACCGCCATCTCCTCCGGCACTCCCCGCCCCGAAAACGCTGGAGATGTAGGGAGAATAAATTTCAATATCCGGCGTCATCACCACAATGTCACGCTGGCTCAGATCGGAATACTCCTCAAGCATAGCAAGAATGTTGTCGTAAAGCACCTCAATTTCACGAAGCGGACTGTGGCAGGAGTGAATCCTGACCGAGCGGTCATCACGCTCAAGCGGGCGCAACTCCTCCTCCTCGTCGCCCGTGCCCGAGAGGTTCAAAATATCGGACTGCAAAGCATGAAGCAGGCACTCCTCCCCCGGATCATCATAGCACTCCTCCTGATGAAAAGCGCTGTCGCTCAAGTCGATAACCATGTCGGAAAAATCGCGGCCAATCCGGCCAAGAGAGGCCAACAGCGGGTTCCCCTCAGTGCGCAGGGCACGCTCCTCCTCCGACAGCCGTGCACTTGCCTTTTTGGAGAGAATATCGCCCCAGTACTCACGGGTCGGGCTTAGGATAAAGAGGTTTACCTCCGTCACCTTCGCCACAACCGAGAGCACATCAAGATGGAACTTCGGGAGGCATGAGATCCCGAAAAGGGTAATACGCTCGGGAATATCCTCCACTCCCGGTGACCATGGGCTCAACTGCCGGCAAAAGAGCTCCTTCAACCGCCCCCGGTGCGCACCGCTTCCCTCGGCAAGCTTTCGCCAGAGGATTGACTGCCACTCCTCTTCCGACGGCTGCTGCTCTCCCGCCTCCCAGCCAAGCAGCATCTCCGGACGAAAGAGCGTGTACTGGTCGAAGGTATCAGCAATTTTTTCGGACAACTGAAAGTGCTTGAGCTTGTCAGGATCATCGGCCAGATAGTGGCGCAAAGTGCCAAACGGCTCACTCTGGAGCAGCTCCGGCAACAGGCGCATAATCTTCCACCCCATCACCTCCGGCGCAAAAGCAGAGCTCTCGGGCATATCGCGCAAGATTTTGCAGAACAACTCCTGCACCATCGCATTGGGAAATGGATAGTACCCGTTGGCCAATACGCCGAAATGCGAAGCCAGCTCCATCGAAAGCCACCGCTGCATCCCCCGACTCTGCACCACAATCACCTCCTTGGTAAAGGCTGAGACGAGCGGCCTCTGGAGCACCGTGGCGAGGGTCGTAACCAGAATTTCCATCCGGTTGCTGGTGTAGAGGTTAAGCGGCATGAGGTATACTTATATCACGATTTTACATAAAACTCATCAACCTTCAAACGGCTTCAGGCATTTCAAGAAGATCCCCTCACCTGAAGGTAGCCGAAAGTTATTCATGGTTCCATTTCCTGAATTAACGGTGATTTATGGATCAACCGCCCTTCATGTTCTTGCAAGATCATACCGTACAAGCCGTTTTGGTACGTCTCTACGAACAACCTGCTTTTGCAGTATAGCAAACAATTACAGGTCATCAAACACTTTGCCTACTCTCCCCTGCGCTTGAACAATCGGCCCAAAAAACTCGACAGCAAGGGAATCAACAAGAACTGCCATATTACTGTTTGCGTAAAAATCAAGTGTAAACGATTGCTTTTTTAAACAAGTGTTTGTTCTTAAAAACATTTATTATGTAAAGTAAATAAGAATAACGAAGCCTCCGTCCCCATACGATTTTGGAGTATTCAAAAGATCAACAGGCTGAACCGCGAATATATACTGCATATCCATCAAACGTCAATCTCTCTCCCTGTCCGGTTGCTTGCTGTCTTGTTGTTTTGTTAGCTTGTAAACTTGATATATTGTAAGATTGTTGAATCGATAGATTGCAATCTTGTCAGCTTGTGTTCATTTGAAAATCAGTATCAATTATTTACCTCGAGGAAAGGAAAATGTTGCCAAGTCAGCCCGCTGGGAAAACGCGGCTTGTCACTTCTAATTTACAGGCACAGGAGACTGCTTAAAATGAGAAATTACACAGCCATTGTTGATCGCTGTACAGAGACTGGTCTTTTTACAGGATTCATCCCTGGATTCCAGGGCGCACACACACAAGGGGAAACCTTGGATGAACTGCATCAAAACCGCAATCCCATGCCAGCGTTGGCCAGGAATCAAGATAAAACTGTGAAAACGCTTCAGGGTTCCGCAACGGCTCCGCAATTGGATATTTATAAACAAGATCACGAAAATCAACCTCGCCGGTTTCACCAGTATTGAATTTCAGAAATATCTGATAATCCTTAACATACTTTGCCTCTACAATTGAAATACATTTCATAATGTTTTACACAAGCTCACGCCCCGCCTTCCCGTGCACCAGTAATCTTTCTTGCCGGTTTTGATGGCGCAAGAAAGTTTTCTCCGCTGACAACGCTCTTGCCGGTTTTTTGTTCCAATTCAAGTCGTGCACCTTTGGCAATCTTGCCGCCTTTTTTCCCTGCATCGGCATTCTCTGCCATTCCTGTAGCATCAACACTTTCGGCAATTTGCCGGGTAGAGAGTTCGGCCAGCGCAGTAAAAATCAGCTCAGCTTCACTCATGTGGTCGCGCAGGTTCTGGGTTTTCAGCCCTTTCATATCCTTATGCTTCTTGATGGAAACGCCCGTCCACTCCTGATGGATGATATTGGTCAGAATGGCATACTCATCCTCTTTGGAAATTTCATGCTCTTTCCAGTAATCGGTGAGTTTATTGCGGGTCTCCTGGCCCATCATCCGCTGCTGTATCCATTTTTCGCTTCTCCCATGTTGTTGCCAGTACTCGCGGGCGCGATCAACGGATAGCGCTGGATCAGCCATATCCTGAATGCGTTCATAGCCTACTTTTGCCAGCCATTGCTTGAATGGCTCTGCTTTAGGCGAGGGGATGGATTGAATAATTCTCAGCAGTCCTTCCACATTTGCGCAATCTGTT
>CAIJWE010000094.1 GCA_903824295.1 uncultured Chlorobiaceae bacterium | reverse complement strand
TGTAGCGTCTGTGTTCATGCGTTTCTCCTTATTTTATTGTATCACTGTGTTTCATTCCGG
The DNA here is from genome assembly GCA_903824295.1 of uncultured Chlorobiaceae bacterium. Taxonomy (GTDB): domain Bacteria; phylum Bacteroidota; class Chlorobiia; order Chlorobiales; family Chlorobiaceae; genus Chlorobium. Next base: position 46,997 of record CAIJWE010000094.1, on the reverse strand, counting down.
TAAACCGTATTTCGCCCGGACTTCCTGCACATCATTGGTTTGGCCTGCATTGCTGTCCGCCAAGCCGCGTTCAATTGCCTCACGAATGTATATTTCGTGCATCAGGTCATCCCATGTAGCTTTCGGGGGCATAAGGTCAATGATTTTGTGTGCGTCTTCCTTTTTCATCACCGTTGACATAATAGTGGCCTGATTTTAATTGGTAAAATCAATTTCTAAAAAATTTTACAACTTATAACTCATGCTCCGTTACGCGGCGTGTTAGCGCGTCGTTTCCATGCACTTTTTCAGCATCCGTCAGTATCCTTGTCACGATTCGTTCAGGATGCTGGCGTTGCCTCAATTGCGCTGCTGCTGCGATCAATCGGATGTCGAAATCGTATTCAGCGGCATTCTCTTCTTTCAGGCAACGGACTTCTCGAATGATTGAATCTGTTTTTTGATCAGTTATAGTCTGCATAATCGTCTCCAATAAATTCTTCAGGGGTACATATTACTGGCATTTTAATTTGATATCGAGTAAAACAACGCTCAATGCGGTTTCTGTTATGAGGGTTGGCGATGTGGATGCAGTTCCATGTTAACAGAAAATCAACACGATGAACCCCTGCACATGCGATGTGAAATGCGTCATCTGCCGCCTTTTGTGGAACAATTCCTTCCCGAAGTAATTCTTCTGCGATTTTTATCACCGGTTCACTTATCACAAGTAAAGAAATATTCTCAATCAGTTGCAGTCTTTTCATAGCCATTGCTTGTTCTCCACGCGCCAACTCATCAAGAACGATTTGGGATGAAAGCAATTCGTAACGGGAACGATGGTTATCCCACCACTCAATTGTGAGTTCCTGTCTTGCTGCCTGTACAATGTCACGCGCTCGCCGAGCGACGTAATAGCTGGGAATTGTTGTGAAGTGCTGCACCGGCATTGAAACTCTTTTGTCATGCAGTTTTTCTGTTCCTTGCAGGTGCACTGGCAATGCCCAAAAGCGCATCAATGGAGATATCCTCATCCAGGAGTGGCCAATGTATCCCATACCCGGATGGTGAGACCTCGAACATTATCCTTTCTGCTTCAGATGCTTGATGCAGCAACGGCGATATCTGTTGCAGTTCAAATTTTCTGGTTGTTCCATCAACAGTTATTTCAAAAATGTCTCCATCAAACTGTATGTTCTTAATATCATGATGTTTGTTCATTGCTGGCGTCTCCTTTGAAAATCATCCCATTGTGTCTCGATGTACTCAAAATGATCGAAAATAATTTTCCTTACTTGCTTGTGATCTCTCTGTGTCATATTGTAGGAAAAAGCCTCTTCAATATCGAATATCTCTCTTTTTAACCAGTATTTGCATTCCATGTCTCCATTTCGGCAATGGACATGAAGCGGCTCGTTGCCCTCATTGGCATAAAAAAATAATCTCCATCCGAGTATGACAAGTATCGTGGGCACAGACTGTTCTTGTAAATATTTTTAATTTTGCCATGAGTATATACTTGGTAATTTACAGAGGAATGTTACGATAAGCAACCGGTCTTGTTTCTCACCACCCCGCCACCACAAACCAAACCCCGGTTGCAATCATAATTACGCTCGCTATCCGGTAAAACCATTTCCGCATTTTGCTGCTGATGGTGTTCACCACCTTCCCCACAAGAATCAGCGCAGGGGCGGTGCCGATGCCGAAGAGCATCATCATCAGGGCACCCTGGAGCATCCCGGCAAAAGGGTGATGAGCTTGCATACCGGCTCGTGCGGCGGCGAGGAGGGCGGTGTAAGTGAGGCCGCAGGGGAGAAAGCCGAGGACGATGCCCATCGGGTAGTAGGCGCCGATGGAGCGCGGGGCCTTGAAGAGCGCCATGATCTTTTGCATGAGTGAGTTGCCGGGGCTGCATCCCTTTTTTGGAGAGGGGAGTGGCAGCCACTCTGCTGTGGTGAGGCCCATGATGATGATGGAGAGCCCGGCAATGATCATGATGGCCCGCTGGAGCGACTCAATGGATGCTGTCAGGACGAGGAATGAGCCGGAGAGGCCGACCATTGCGCCAAGGATGGTGTAGGTGGTGATTCGTCCGAGGTTGTAGAGCAGGTGGTGGAGTATCCCTTTTCGGGTTTCACCCACCGTGAATGCTGCTACCACCGGACCGCACATGCTGATGCAGTGGCCGAATCCTCCGGCAAGTCCGGAGAGGAGCATGGCGAGGAGGGGTGCGATCATGGGCTGTTTTTGTTTACGGGCTTTGCTGATTTTAAGGGTTTGACGGGCTCATCGTCATCGTCAAGCATCCGGTATTTGGGCGCTTCCGTGTCGTCGAACTGGCCGCTTTTTACTGCCCAGATGAAGAGGAACCATGCGGCGACGCCGACAAAGAGGCCGATGCCGATAAGGTAAAATGTTGTGTACATGATGGTTAGTCGGTCAGATTTTGTTTATTCCTCCCCTGAAGCCTCAGTGAGTTGCTTACCACCACAAGGGAGCTGATGACCATGAGCAGTGCTGAGATGATGGGGTGCAACACCCCCGATACGGCAAGTGGCAGCGCTATGAGATTATACGAAAAGGCCCAGAGAAGGTTCTGGCGGATGATGGAAAAACATTTCATGGAGCTTTCCATCAGGGTGTTGATGAGCCGGAGGTCATCGTTGAGGATGGCGACGCTGGCGCTTTCGAGAGCAATGCCGGAGGCGTGGCCGAGGGTGACGCCGGTGTCGGCTTCGGTCAGTGCTGGGGCGTCGTTGATGCCGTCGCCAACCATCATGACGCACTCGCCCTTTGCTTTGAGGGCGCGGATAACTGCGGCTTTTTCAATCGGTCCGAGCCCGGCTTCGACATCGGTGATGGCGCATTTGGCCGCGATGTAGTTGGCTACTCCCTGGTTGTCGCCGGTGAGGATTTTCAGGGAGAGCCCTTTTTTTCGGAGCCCTGCTATCAGCGGAAGGGCGTCCGGGCGCAGGTCGTCAATCAGACCGATAATACCGGCAAGCTTGTTGCCGCAGGCGACCATCACGACGGTTTTTCCCTCAGTTTCGAGCGCTGAGGCGCAGCTTTCATGGAGCGGCTGAAGCTCAACCTGCTCCTGCACCATAAAGGCTCTCGATCCTGCCCGCCAGATTGCTCCTTCCATGATTCCTGACACACCTCTGCCCGGTGTTGCGCGGAACTGCGTTACTCTCAGTCGCTCTCCCTGCCATGCGGCAACAATGGCGCGTCCGGTTGGGTGCTCCGAGGCCGCTTCGAGCGAAGCGATATGCTGCATAAACGTTGGCGTGAGGCCGTAGTCGTGACTGTCGGTCATGGAGGGTTTGCCGGTGGTGATGGTGCCGGTTTTGTCGAGCACGACAGTGGTGGTTTTTGAGACGGTTTCAAAAATATCGCCCCCTTTGACGAGAATCCCTCTTTTTCCGGCTGCCGTGGTGCCGACCAGAATGGCGAGCGGTGTGGCAAGACCAAGTGCGCAGGGGCAGGCGATGACGAGCACCGAGACGGCGTTCATCAGGGCGGTGACGGTGTTGCCAGTGGTGAGTTTCCAGTAGAGAAAGGTCGCGAGGGCGAGCGTGATGGTGGCTGGGACAAAGTAGCCTGCGGTTTTGTCGGCTACCCCCTGAATTGGGGCCTTGCGTGCCTGAGCCTCCTCTACCGTGCTGATAATTCGCGCCAGCAGGGTGTTTCCAGCATTGCCGGTAACCCGGATGCTGAGCCGCCCGTTCATCGAAAAGCTTCCGGCAAAAACCTTGCTGCCCGGCTCTTTCAGCACAGGGTTTGACTCTCCGGTGAGCATCGCTTCGTTTACCTCCGCTTCGCCTTCCACAACGGTGCCGTCAAGCGGGATTCTGTCGCCGGGGATGATCTCGATCCGGTCGCCGATCTTCACCGTGGCAATCGCCACCATGATTGTTTCGCCGCTTTCGGAGAGCAGCAGTGCTTCGTGCGGCTGAAGTTCAGCCAGTTCGGCCATGGCGTTGCCCGCCTTGAGTCTTGAGCCCGCCTCCAGAAACCGGCCAAGCAAAATGAAGGTAATGATCATGGCGGCGGTGTCGAAAAAAACTTCACCACCCAATACAATCATGGCAATGCTATAGCCGTAGGCGGAGAGCGAGCCGAGGGCGACGAGAACATCCATGTTGAGTGTCAACCGCCTCAGTGATCGGAATGCGCTGAAGAGAAAGGGATAGCCCGAGTAGAAGAGTACCGGTGTGGCCAGTGCCCATGAAATAAGCTGGAAGGCAAGCCGGTAACGCTCCTCCATTCCTTCAAAAAAGCCGGCATAGAGCGCGGCGGTGAAGAGCATGAGCTGCATGGAAAAAAAACCGGCAGTGCCGAAGCGCAGGAGCAGTTCCTGTTTTTCATGTGCAAAGAGTTCAGCGCTGCTGTTGTGACGGGAAGGATGGGGCAGGTAGCCTATGGATCGGATGGCATTCAGGATAGTATCAAGAGTAATTTGTTCTGAGTCCCAGGTGATGGTTGCCTTGTGGGTGGCATAATTGACTCTTGCCGAGAGGAGGCCTTCGTGCTTCATCAGAAACTTTTCGATGAGCCAGATGCATGAGGCGCATCTGATGCCTGAGAGCATGAGATCAATTCGGCTCTCTTTGCCGTTAATGGTTACGGTGTCTCGAAAGGCTGTGGTTTCGAGCTTTACCTGGGTGGCCGGAGGGCCCGGTTGCCAGTCGCATCGCTGGTTGTAGAAGGCATCAAGCGAGTTGCTGTGGATGAGTTCATAGACACCAAGGCAGCCATGGCAGCAGAAGTACCTTGTTTTACCGTCAATGAAGGCGGTAATGGCCGAGGCTTTAATCGTCTCCTGGCTGCAATGGTCGCACAGCACTTTCGCGGGAGATGAGGATTTATTCCCTGACATTGAAGGTAAAAGCGGGATTGTTCAGCTCATCAGAGAGAATAGTTGCCTGCCAGAGTGTCCGGCCACTCATGCAGCGGACAATGATTCCGTTTCCTTCGTACGTGCAGGCGCTCTTTTTGACAAGCGTCACCTGATTTTTGCCCATCGCCATTCCCGGCATGGAAAGGTCAAGGAGCAGGCTGGCGGGCAGCTTGTCGCATGGTGATACCGTCACGCTGAAGGTGAGCTCTTTCATGTGCTTGACCGGCTTTGGATCAATATTCAGCGTTACGGTATAGCTGCCTGACGTGATAGTGCAGGCTTTTTCATGGATAGTGTTATCCACAGGGTTTGCGCTGAGTGTGCTCCCTGCAATCAGCATGGAGGCGAAGAGCGCCAGTGAAACTATTGTACGTTGAAAAACCATTTTTTTGTGGTTATGAGTTGTTGTTGCTGCTTGAGGTCAACTTTTGCAAGCCAGACCCCTTTGAAGGGAATGGTTGGGGTCGCTTGATAGAGGCCGGGAGAGATTTCCTTCATGGTTATGGTAGAGTCGTAACCGGTGGTCGAGAGGTTGCCTGTGAAGAGAGAGAGCACGGCTTTTTCGAGCGGTTTTCCATGAGTTGTTGCCTTGATACGGATGTCGTTGTATCCCTTTTTGAGCGAATCAGGTTTGCTCACCTCAATACCGCGTCTCTCCTCATTGGCTTTTGCCTGAAAATAGCGCGTGCTGTTTTCATAATAGTTGTTGTCGACCAGCCCTTCGGCATTCCTGAAGGCCACATAGATGCCGCAGCCCATGGCAAAGAAAAAAAGCGGATAGATGATGTAGAAAAAGAGCTTCATAGAAAAGCGGTTTCCCTGTTGATGACAATGCCATTCCCGGAGATCCTGAGATGGAGATGCTCCCGTTTGCCCTTCGATTTAACCAGGATACTTCCATGAATGGCTGAAAATGGCTGCAACAGAAGGGTTTGCTCGCCAATAAGAATAACGCCGTTGTCAGATGAGGAGAGTTCAAGTGCCCGTTTTTCTCCGCTGTTGTTATGGATGGTGTATGCATAACGGTTCAGACCCGGTGGCAGCGGAGCATTGTCGCGGATGACAAGAAAATCAACCGCCGGACGACTCCAGATCAGCAGAATAAGGGCGATTCCGGCAATTGCGGTTGCGCCACCAAGCCAGTATGTTTTCGGGCGCAGCATCCTCCCCTTGTAATTCGGGAAGGGAAGCATACCTCTCTTCGCCGTCATACTCCTGCAGGCGTCGATGCATTCTGCGCAGGCAATGCAGGCTGAGCTTAATCCTTTTTTGATGTCGATGCCGACAGGGCATACCTTGACGCATGCATCGCATTTCATGCAGGTCGCATCCCGGGAAACATCATACTCGATCACAAGGGTATCCTTGTCGAACAGCAGATTCTGCAACATGGCGTAGGGGCAGATCGATATACAGAAGTTTCTTCCGAGAAAAGCCAGTTCAAGGTAGACCAGCAGCCAGAGAACAAGGAAAAATGCAGTGATGGTCGGTGCAACAAAGATGGTTTTGAAGGTCTCCGCAGGCGGGACGAAATAGCAGATCATGGTGACTGACACCAGTGCAGAGAGCGGGATCAGTATGAGTTTCTGCAAAGGTTTTCTGTACTTTTTCCCGACTATGCTTGCGATACTTTCATTCAGGTCAAGCAGGACGGTCTGGGGGCAGAACCAGCCACACCAGACTCGTCCCAGGGTGATGGTAACAAAGGCAATGAAAAGCAGAAAAAAAAGGGATGCGGCAAGAATGAGATAAAATTCCCGCATCCATAGAACTGATCCAAAAAGATGAAGCTTGAGGGTCGGAATGTCAAACCGGAATGCGCTTTCGCCGTTTATAAAAAGAAACGGCAGGCCGGTTACGATAACGGCCTGCAGGATTTCAACGGTTCTTCTGTATGTTCTCCACACAATGGCAAACTCCGGAATTGGTGGAAATTATTTTTTTCTAAGGGTTTCCAGAAAGGCTATTACCTTGCTGATTTTCTCTGCGCCAATCTGCGGAAGGAATGATGGCATTCCGTTTGGGCGGCCGTTGGTCACGCTTTCGTAGAGATCCTTTTGGGTAGAGCCGTATTTGAGTGTGGGTGCGGTCAGACTGGGGCCGATTCCGCCTGTTGCATCAGCGTTGTGGCACGGGGCACAGGTGTTCGCAAAAATCTCCTTACCCTCATGAATTGCTTCCTTGTCGTCGGAATACTCCTTCATGACAACCGGTTTCTCTGTTTTTGCCGCCGCCGCCATCTCCTTTTCATACTCCTTGTAGAACGACCAGCCGGAAATGGCCGGTGTGTAAGAGGCGATATAGCCTATCAGAAAAATAATTCCCCCGAAAAAAAAGAGCAGCCACCCTTTGGGGATTTTACCATGGCCATCCTGGGGTTCCTGGGTTTCATACATAGATCTCTCCTTTTGGCGGATTTCGGTTATTCATTGCTCTTCATCGAGCATTCTGCGTTTTGGCTCTTCAATCGTCTCTTTTCGCCCGGGATTGTAGTAATAAACAATTATTCCTCCCATAACGACAGCGAGAAGCATGGTAAAGAGGAGGTATGCCAAGCCTGAAAGTGTCATTTTTTGGCCTCCATCTGTTTGACATCCCGTCCCAACTTCTGAAGGTATGCAATCAGCGCGTCCATCTCGGTGAGCTCCTTGCGCAGTTCCGGCGGTGTTACTTTGTCACGGCTCACTTTTGATGGATAGGCGCCATCGGTCACGGTTGCCTGGTATTGGCCAATCTGCAGCTCAACATCGCTTTTTGAATAGCCATAGCCGAGTACTGAGCATTTTTTGTATGAGTAGCCAGTATCAAGCTTGCTCTTTGCAAGCCAAGCGTAAGGGGGCATGTTGGATTTTTCGAACATTCCCTGCGGGCTCATCAAATGGGTATAGTGCCAGGAGTCGGGATACTTTCCTCCGACTCGGTTCAAATCAGGCCCGGTACGGCGGGAACCCCAGAGGAAGGGGCGGTCGTAGGCAAACTCTTCCGGTTTTGAGTATTCGCCGTACCGCAGCACCTCGGTTCTCAGAGGTCTTACGGTTTGGGTGTGGCAGTTGTTGCACCCCTCACGCATATAGATGTCGCGCCCCTCCTGTTCAACCGCTGTGTAGGGCTTTATGGATGAGCTGATCGGCTGTGTAGAGGGCATGAAAAGAGGAATAAAGACAGTTACCGTGGTCCCGATCAGGATGACCGCGGCTGAAAGAACAGCAAAAACAACCGGTTTTGAAGTGATCCCCATGATGGCAGCTCCTGTTTGTTATGAGTCGGTTATGCTTCAACTGGGCGAGGTTGCTTTCTGACCGTCATGATCAGATTCCAGACAAAAATCAGTATGCCGATAAAGAAAATAAGCCCTGCCGCAAATCGCAGTTGGTAGTATGGGTAGAGAGACGAGACGGTATCAAGAAAATTGTACATCAGCGAACCGTCGGGGTTCGTGGCTTTCCACATGGCACCCTGCTGGATGCCCGCAATCCACATGGTGGCAGTCCATATCACCTGGCCGAAGAGAGTCAGCCAGAACTGAATGTTGGCAAGCTTGATGCTGTAGATCTCGGTATTGGTAATATGCGGAATCATGTAGTAGAATGATGCGGCAACGACCATGGTAACCCATCCCATTGTTCCCATGTGCACATGGCCGACAACCCAGTCGGTATAGTGGAAAAATGCGTTAAGCGTCCGTAATCCCTGAAGCGGCCCCTGGATGGTCTGAAGCCCGTAAAAAGTGATGCCGGCAATGAAAAATTTGACAAGATAATTGCTGCGCATCTGATCCCAGTTTCCCTGAAGCGTATAATAACCGTTAACCACCGAACCCCATGAGGGGGCAATCAGAAAGATGCTGAAAGCCATCGCGACGGTCTGAATCCATTCCGGCAGGGGGGTCAGCATGAGGTGGTGTGCTCCTGTCCAGAGGTAGGCAAAGTTCAGTGCCCAGAAAGAGACGATGGAGAGGCGGTGGCTGTAAATGGGAAGGCCTGTTGCTTTGGGAAGAAAATAGTAGAACATCGCCAGTATCGGCACCGTAAAGATGAAGCCCACGATGTTGTGACCGTACCACCACTCGACATTGGCATCGTTGGCTCCCGCATAGATCGAGTAGGACTTGAAGAGGTTGACGGGAATTTCAAGGTTGTTGACAATATAGAGGATGGCAATAGCCACCGTCATGGCTATGATGTACCACAGTGAGATGTACATCTGTTTTTCCTGGCGTTTGATCAGCGTGCCAAAGACATTGATGGCAAACATGACCCACAAGATCACGACACCGATATCAAGAGGCCATTCAAGTTCGGCATACTCTTTTGTGGTATTCATGCCGGCAAAGAGGCTCAGGGCCGCCAAGGCTATTGCCGCATTGAAGAGGTAGAGATGCGCTTGGGCAAGGCGGGGAAAGGGAAGCGCTACCCTGTTAAGGCGTTGCAGAATATAGTATGATGTCGAAAAAATAGCCGCGAGGGCAAACCCGAGCCCAAGCCCGTTGGTATGAACAACCCGAAGACGCCCGAAGCTGAGCCATGGTGTCAGATTCAGCGCAGGATAGAACATTTCAAACGCCATCCAGAGCCCCACCACCAGACCAATGACAAGCCAGAAGAGCGCTGAAAAGGCAAAACCGCGGACTATTTTGTAATTGTACCCTGCTTCGCTCATCCCTTCCTCCGGATCATTTTTTAAGGAAAATAAACAGAGAACGTCAGACGGCAGTTGGAGTAACCAACAGAAAAGCCTTCTCTGACTGCTAAAGGAAAAATATAGTGAAAAATATGAGATGTTGAGTCGAATAAAATATCCGATCGTACATTATTTGCTGATTTTAATTGACAATTGTTACGACTTCATATTCCATTGTTCATCAGTATTCAAGTTCTGAATCCACCGAAATTCTCTGGCGGAAAACCCGGTAGCTCCATCCCTGGTAAAGTATCATTATCGGAATGAAAATCAGGGCGACCATGGAGACAAGGCCGAGGGAGTAGTCAGATGCTGAGCTGTTGTAGATGGTAAGGCTCCATGCTGCGTTGAGGCTCGAAACAAGCAGGCGAGGGTAGAGCCCCATGAATATGGTGATGGTGGAGAAGGCTATGGCGACAGAGGTCATAACAAAAGCCCAGCCTGCGGCGTTTTTTTGCAGCAGAAAGATTACTGAGACGAGGGCCAGCACACTGAAGACTGGAATGGTGCCAGGATTGATGCCGAGATGAGTGACGAGGTCAGTTTCAGTGCCGGAAAAGGCCATGAAGAGGATGCAAAGGAGTGTTGCCGGAGCCCAGAGCTTTTTGGCGAAGTTCATCGCTTTTTTCTGGAGGGATTCGGTGGTTTTGAGGGCAAGAAAGATGGCGCCGTGGAGGGTGAAAATCAGCAATGAGGTTATTCCGCAGAGCAGGGCGTAGGGGTTTATGAGGTTCAGAATACCGCCGGTATAATTCATGGAGCTGTCAACGGGTACTCCCCGAATGAAATTGGCGAGGGCCATGCCCCAAAGCAGCGCAGGGATAACGCTTCCCCCGAAAATGCTCCAGTCCCAGAACCGACGATATGCCGGATTGTCATGCTTGCTGCGGAACTCAAAGGCGACACCGCGGAAAATAAGGGCCATAATCATGATCACGACCGGCAGATAGATGGCGCTGAAGAGGGTGGCGTACCAGTCAGGAAATGCGGCAAACATCCCACTGACGGCGGCGATCAGCCACACCTCATTACCGTCCCAGAAGGGGCCGATGGTGTTGATGACGGTGCGGCGTTCACGGTCGTCGCAGCCTATGAAGGGGAGCAGAATTCCGACACCGAAATCAAACCCTTCGAGCACAAAAAAGCCGGTGAAGAGAAATGCGATGACTATGAACCAGAGTGTTTGTAAATCCATCGTTGTAATGCTCCCTTTTACAGGTTAGTTCTGAGTATGCTCATTTTCAGGGGTTTGCCCTGTGCGGCCACGATTTTCTTCCAGCAAGCAATGGAGCTTCCCTTGAGCAGTGTTAAAATGGTTGCAGAAAAAATACTTGTTCAGGACAATAGGTTCATGGCTTCTCTTTTCGATAGGTTATTCAGTCCTTTCGATGCCTGCGGATGCATACTTTTTCATCAGCAAAAGATCGGTCACGGCAAGCGCCGCATAGAGTGTTACAAAGAGCGCAAGAGAGATCATCAGCTCGGTGCTGCTGACCACCGTTGCGGGTGAAATGCCCTGTTCAGTTTTCAGCAGGCCAAACACAATCCAGGGTTGACGACCCATCTCCGCAAGAATCCACCCCGACGAGTTCGCTATCCAGGGCAGGAGCATTGACCAGAAGAGCAGGGCGCTGACCAGCGGAGAAAAGGTGTAGCTCTCCTTGATCACCCTTGAGAGGGCCAAGAGAGCGATGAAGAGCATCAGCGCGCCTGACCCGGCCATCAGCCGGAAACTCCAGTAAGCGGTGACAATGGAGGGCATGTAGTTGCCTGGGCCGTACTGAACTTCGTACTCTTTTTGCAGGTTCTTGATTCCCCTCACTTCACCCTCAAAGGAGTTGTAAGCAAGAAAGGAGAGAAGTTTTGGTACCCGTATTGAAAAAACGTCCTTGAGCCCTTCTTCATCACCAATGGTGAAGAGGGAGAAGCTTGCAGGGTTTTCGCTCTCCCACAGCGCTTCAGCCGCGGCAACTTTCATGGGCTGGGTTTTGAGCAGATTTTGCATCTGGGAGTGGCCAGCCAGAATGACCAGGATGGTGCCGATAAAGGCAAAGATGGCGCCGAACTTGAGGGAGGCTTCAAAAGCGTTTCGCTCTGTTGTTCCTTTTCCGAGATGCCATGAGCTGATGGCAATGACGAAGAATCCTGCGGTGACCATTCCGCCAGCAAGAACGTGGGGAAACTGTTGCCACACATTGTGGTTGAGCAGGAGGGCCATAATATCGACCAGTTCAAGGCGAGTGGCTTTTGCGGCCATTGCGTATCCTGTGGGGGACTGCATAAAGGAGTTTGCAACCAGAATCCAGAAAGCCGACATGGTTGAGCCGAAGGCAACAATCCAGATTGATGCGGCATGGAGCGCCTTGGGAAGCTTCTCCCATCCGAATACCCAGAGGCCAAGAAAGGTTGATTCAACGAAAAAGGCGAGGAGTGTCTCTACGGCAAGCGGCACGCCAAAAATATCGCCGACAAATCGTGCATAGTGCGACCAGTTCATGCCGAACTGAAATTCCATCACAATGCCGGTGACCACGCCGACCGCAAAGTTAATAAGGAAAAGGGTGCCCCAGAATTTGGTCAGTTGGCGATACTTTTCCTTGCCGGTTCTTACATAGGCCGTTTCAAGAATGGCTGTAAAGATGGAGAGCCCGAGCGTCAGCGGGACAAAGAAGAAGTGAAAAATCGAGGTGAAGGCAAACTGGGAGCGCGCAAGAAAAAGTGTGTCCATAAATCCCTTTTGTATTCCTTTCTGATCGTTGTTTGACTTATAAGGGGAATGTAACGAGAATTATGAAATGTTGTCAGGTGAAAGAGAGTGTTGCCCTGAATCATGATTCAAAGCAAGCGTTCATCGTGACTGTATTGTTGTTGTCGTGGCTTTTGTGTATTCTGACTTTTATTCCAGGCAATAATTGCAGGAGCCCTATTTGCTGGAAGGACAACGTGAAAACGGTGCAGATTTTATAAAGCAGCCAGACTTCGTGCCATTGTACGATGAAAACTATTGAAGAGATACGAGAGCATTTGACGCGTGGCGAATTTGAGTTCAGTTATCATGCGTTCAAACGAGCTGTTGAGCGCAACATCAGTGAAAGTGAAATACGGGAAATTGGAGATAACGTAGAAATTATAGAGGATTACCCTGATGATAAGTATGCCCCGAGTTGCCTTCTTTTGGGATTCTTGCAGTCAGGGCGAGCAGTTCATATACAGGTCACGCGAGTAGAGACCGGCGAGGGCTTGATCAAGATTATTACAATCTATGAGCCCGATGGAGAGAGATGGATTAAGAACTATTCAGTGAGGAGGTAGGTATGTTTCATTGTCATAATTGCGGTTCAGGTGAGGCCCGAGCAGAAATCGTTGATGAAGTATTTAACCTCAACGGAAAGCACGTGTTGGTAGAGGGTATTCCCGCTAAAGTTTGTGCTCGGTGTGGTGATAAAACGTTTAGCCGGGAGACGACAGAGAGAATTCGACGAATTGTTCACAGCCACCAGGAACCGGCGAAATCAGTTCCTATGGATGTGTTCGAGTACGCGTAAAAAACGCTAACCATACTTTAGTTTCTACTTTGCGTTTTTTGTGGAAAATGATGGAATATGGAAAAAATTGCTTAAAAAATTAATGAACACACCATAAATTTTTTCATATCTGTGAAGTTATGCCAATAGTCAACGCATTAAAATAACTTACAATCATGAGTAAAGGTCCAAAGATAGGTGATACCATCCAGTACATTGATCCAGAGACGGGCAAGGTAATTGGAGAAGGAATAATCATAACTCCAGGCTTTGCTACCGCAGATCCGACGTCCCAAGAAGATTTCATCGAGTTTCTGCAAGGAGAAAAGCTTAAGGTAGATGATACCATTATCCCAGAATTTCCAAAAGAAGCACTTGATCGAATCCAATCATCGCTACCGAAACGAGTTCAAGATGATATAGAGGATATGAAAAGACTGGCAGCAATATGTCGCCCATTAGCTCCAAGGATAGAAAAAGATAAGTCAGAGTAGGACACAATCTCACTCCATGCACAAGAAAAGTTATCTACGACCTGATAATCAAAAGGGATGACGATACTGGAGTGGGATGATCAAATTTTGCAAGACAGAACGCTCACCATCAAGATCAATTAACGGTGAGCGTTTTAACATGTAGCGATATAGCGAGATGATTCCCCGTTTACTCCACCATCAACGCCGCAAGTCCCGTCACATAATCGCCGACAACCGCCTTTTTATCGGTAATGATCCCCCTCAGTAATTTGCCGGGGGTGACGTCGAAGGCGTAGTTGAGCACCGGCGTGGTTGGTGATGCCACTTGTGTGCCGAAAATGGTTCTCAGCTCATCAGCGTTGCGCTCTTCTATCGGGATGCAAGTGCCGTCTGGAATCGTGATATCAATGGTTGATACCGGCGCGGCGATGTAGAAAGGCAGGTTGTGGTGCCAGGCGCTGATGGCGTGGGCACAGGTGCCGATCTTGTTGGCGGTGTCACCGTTGGCAGCAATCCGGTCTGCGCCGACAATACCGAAATCAATCATCCCGCGCTGCATCAGAAATGCTGATGAGGAGTCGGAAATGGAGACAAAGGGTATGCCATCCTGCTCAAGTTCCCAGGCTGTAAGACGGAGCCCTTGCAAAAGCGGACGACTTTCGGAGGTGATGACGCGCTCAATCAGCCCCTCCTGCCAGGCAAGCCTGATGACGCCAAGCGCCGAACCAGTCCCACAGCAGGCAAGGGTGCCGGTGTTGCAGTGAGTCAGAACGTTGAGCTTGCGGGTTTTGAGGATGTGGGCCAAGTCGGTCTTGATCTGCTCAACACCGTGGCGCGACATGGCATCGCAGTTGGCAATTTCATCGGTATGAATTTTGCCGGCGGCAACGCTCATTTTTGCAAAGAGTACCTCGATGGTGTCGGCCTCAAAATTTTCATTATAGACCTTTTTCATACGGGCCGCCGCAAAAAAGAGGTTGACGGCGGTCGGGCGTGAGGCTTCAACTTCTGCAACAAGCGCCTTGAAAAAAGGAGGGAACTCCTCTTTGGTGCCTTTGAAGCTGTTGATGCCGAGGATGATGGTATAGGCTGCTGCAACGCCGATCAGTGGTGCGCCGCGCACGGCAAGCGTCTTGATTGCCTCTATGGCCTCCCGGTAATCTTTGGTTGCAACGTAATTCTCCTTGAGCGGCAGATAACGCTGGTCGAGGTAGTGAAGCGTGTTGTCTTTGAACGATATGGCGTCTATCATAGGTGTTTGTGACGATTAAAGGTTTGCTACAATAGACTTGAAGATGGAGGTCATTTTTGGTTCGGCATGGTTGGAGACCTCAATGATCTCTTCGATGCTGACTGATTTGAGGCAGTCGGGGAAGCACTCGTCGGTAATAATGGACATGCCGAAGACCTCTGTTCCCTGATGGACGGCGGCGATCACCTCCGGTACGGTTGACATACCGACGACATCGGCGCCAAGAATGCGTAACATGCGGTATTCAGCTCGGGTCTCGAGGCAGGGGCCGGAGAGTGCGACATAGACGCCACGCTGTACCTTGATTCTGTGGTCGAGGGCAACTTGCTCGGCCAGGGCAAGAATACGGGGAGAGTAGGGTGCGCAGAGGTCAGTAAAACGTGAGCCGATTTCAGGGTCGTTTGGCCCGATCAGCGGGTTGGTGCCGAGCAGGTTGATGTGGTCGTCGATCAGCATGATTTCGCCTTTTTTGTAGGCAGGATTCAGGCCGCCGCAGGCATTGGTGATGCCGAGGGTTTTGACGCCGAGATGCTTCATGACCCTGATCGGAAAGACAATCTGGTGCATGGAGTAGCCCTCGTAGAAGTGGAAGCGCCCCTGCATGGCCACAACATTTTTGCCTGCAAGGGTTCCAAAAATCAGTTTGCCGAGGTGAGTTTCAACCGTTGAGACCGGGAAGTTGGGAATATCACTGTAGTCGAGGGAAAAATCAATATCAATCTCCTTGACAAGAGCACCGAGGCCCGTTCCCAGAACAATTCCGACAGGGTAGTCGAGGGATGTTTTTTTTCTGATAAAGGCGACTGCTTCCTGAATTTTTGCCTTCTGTGAGATCATGATGGGGTTGTTTTACAGGTTAATTGACAAGTAGTACAAAACGTGTTTGAGCCAGCCGGAAAGCCGTTAGTCTCATCTCCAGCCGAAGATTGCCGTGCCGACACGGATCATGGTCGCTCCCTCATGAATGGCCTCCCTGAAGTCGCCGCTCATACCCATGGAGAGCTCGGCAAGTTGTGATGGATCTGGTGCAACCGCTTTCAGTGCTTCAAGCAGCAGACGCAGTTGGCGGAACTCCTCCTGTGCTTTGACCCTATCCGGTGAGGCGATGGTCATCAGACCGCGGAGGGTGATGTTGGGGAGCAAAAAGAGCGCCTCTGCCACTGAAAGAACTTCTTCCGGCGCCATGCCATACTTGGATGCTTCGCCGGATGTGTTGACTTCAAGGAGATAGTTGACCTGCAGGTTTTGCTGGAGAGCCCGTTTTGAGAGCTCTTCAGCCGTTGAGCGTTTGTCGATGCCGTGAATAAGGCTCACCTTGCCGATAATCGAGCGAATCTTGTTCGACTGCAGGTGGCCGATAAAGTGCCACTCAATTCCTTGATGTTCAAGCTGTGGGTCGTCGTGCTTTTCCAAAAACTCCTGCACATAGCTCTCGCCGAACTCGATCTGGCCCGAATTGAAGGCCTCCCTGACGAGAGAGGCCGGGTGGGTTTTTGAAACGGCGATCAGACGTACCTCGGCCCTGTCTCGGCCCGCCTCAATGCAGGCCGCGGTGATTTGCTCCTGAATATCCTCTATGTTGGCCGCAATACTCTCCATCTCTCTTTCAGCCTCTCAAGACTTGGCAACTGGAACGATCGACTCTATGACGACCGGAACAAGCGGGTTGTCGTTGGGATCGGTCTTGACCGCAGCGATTTTTTCTACCACATCCATGCCAGCTTCAACGACACCGAAAACGGTGTACTGGCCGTCAAGAAATCCATTGTCTGAGTGGTTGATATAGAACTGGCTGCCGGATGAGGCTCTCTGTGGATTGTTGTCTCTCGCCGCAGCAAGTGTTCCTTTTTTGTTCGGAAATTTGATTTCGGCCGGAATGCGAGTCGAGGGGCCGCCGGTTCCATGCAGGGAGCGTTTTTCCTCATGGCGCGACAGGGGATCGCCGGTCTGTATCATGAACCCTTCAATAACCCGGTGAAAGCGGATGCCGTCGTAGTAATTCTCGCCAGTGAGCTTGACGAAGTTGTCGCGGTGCAGCGGGGTATCGTCGTAGAGGCTGATGGTAATGTCGCCAAGGCTTGTCTTGATAATAAACTGTTCAGGCATGCTGAAATATATTTAGATAGTGGTTGCTGCTTCTTAAAGAATTCCGGAAATCTGCCAGAGTGAGCGCTGTGCCGTAGCCGCTCCTGTTGTGCCGGGATAGTCCGCGACGATTTTTGTATACAGTTCAGCCGCCTTTTTAAGCTGGTTCGTCTGCCGGAAACAGTCGGCTGCACGAGCGAGGTACTGAGCCTTCAGAACATTGTTTTCAGCCTGTTTTGATGCCTCCTGATAGCTTTCGGCTGCTGGCGCAAACTGATTTTTACCAACGTAACAGTCAGCGGCTCCAGCCAGTGCGGCGGCGGCAAGATCGTTATCTTTGATTGATACGCTACTGAAAGCCTTCAGGGCTGTGTCAAACTCATTGGTGGAGTAGTAGGCATTGGCAAGCAGCAGACTGGCCATATTGCCACTCGGGGTGCCAGCATATTTGCCGGCGTATACATCAGCAATTTTTTTCAGGCCGTCAATCTTTCCGTCACCGTTGATGGCGATTTTGTACTCTCCACGATCAAGAAAGGGAGCGATCCTTGAGAGTTCCATTGCTGCATCAAGCTCACGTGTCTGCTGGTAGCGAATCCAGAAAAAACTACCTGCTCCAAGGCAGATGAGGAGGATGAGTGCGCCGATAATTGCCGATTTATACTTTATGGCAATGTAGAGCAGATTGTCTTCTGCAGAGGGTTTCATGCTCTGCTGGACGGGAGTGGAGGTCTGTATATCGTTCATGGCTCGTAGTTATGGTTGCTGCATTGGTTACGGTCGGCCCTCAACCTAAGCAAGTTTGCGTGATTTTCAAAATATGGTCAATTCGGCAGTCTAAACAATTCAACGCTGTTCTTTGCAATGCCTTCCGCCGCCTCTTTGAGGGAGATCTCCCTGAGACGGGCAATGGCCGTCGTGACCGTGCTGACAAAGGCCGGTTCATTCCTTTTGCCCCGATATGGCACGGGAGCAAGGTAAGGAGCATCGGTCTCCGTGAGGAGATCATCAAGAGAAACCGTTCTGACTACCTCCGGCAAGAGGGAACGCTTGTAGGTTATGGTGCCTGGAATGGAGAGCTTGAACCCTTTCCGGATACACTCCTTTGCGATAAGAGTGTCACCTGAAAAGCAGTGCATCACGCCACGCATGGCTGAATGGCTCTCTTCTGTCAAAATCTGCAGCATATCCTCCCATGCATCGCGGCAATGGATCACCACCGGCATATCGAGCGAGCGGGCCATCTTCAGCATTTCACGGAATGCGCCCTGCTGGGCAGAGCGGTTATAGTCGGGATAGTGATAGTCGAGGCCGATCTCTCCGATGGCGACCACTTTCGGCGAGCGGGCAAGAGAGAGCAGCTCTCCAAAAACACTCTCTTCGACAGCGAGGGTCGCTTCATGGGGGTGAAGTCCGACGTTGGCGTAAATAAAATCAAAATTGCTGGCAAGTTCAACCGATTTTCTGCTTGAGGCAACGTCAACGCCCGGATCGATAAGCAGCCCCACACCCCCTTCGGTCAGACGATTGATCACCTCTCTTCGATCCACGTCGAACTCAGGGAAGGAGAGGTGGCAGTGGATATCAACGAACATCGCTTTTCACCTCAGGGCTCCCGACTGGAAAGAGCTTGTTATGAAAGAGGATCAACATGCAGGCTCCGATGGTGATGGCTGAATCAGCAACATTGAAAATAGGCCACAGGGAGACCCAGGTGCCGAAAATATGGCCGTGGTAGAGATCGAAGTAGATGAAGTCAACAACCCTGCCGAGCGTCATACGGTCAATCATGTTGCCAATCCCTCCGCCAGTGATGAAGGCAAAAGGGAGCAGAAAAAGAGCGCTCCGGTTTTTTGAGCGGATGACATAAAAGAGGACGATGGCCGTAATGAGTCCGGTCAAAAGGAGGAGAACCGCCGGCGGAGCAAATTCAAGCCCGAAGGCCACTCCCCGGTTTTCCGCGTAGGTGAGTGAAAAAAAATCAGGGATGATGGTGATGCTTTGCACTCCATCGCGGAGAAACGTTACGGCAAGTTTTTTTGTCCACTGGTCAAGGGTGATGATGAGAAGGATAACCGTAAAAAAGAGTTTCATGGGTAAGATGCCCGCGGGCAGAGGGTTATTGTTGATGAATCTCTTGCAGAAGACTCTCTCTTACGGCCATGGTTGGCATCTGCATACCAGTCCATAGGGTGAATGAGCGTTCAGCCTGGCCGATGAGCATCTCAATGCCCGATATGGTTGTCGCTCCAGCCTGCTTTGCCGCCTGCAGGAGGGGAGTCTCAAGAGGGTTGTAGACCATGTCGTAGACAATCTGGCCTGAATGGAGCAGCTCCCGCTCAAAAGGGAGAAAAGAAGTGTTACTGCCTCTGGTACCGATGGGCGTAGCATTGACCATAACGCGGCACTCCCTCATTTTTGCGGGATCGCCGGAGTGGAGTATGGTGAGATTGTCATGGGCGCTCTTTTCAAGCAACGAACGGGTTTTCTCAGGGTCACGCACAAAGATCAAAATCTCTTTTGGAGCAAAAAAACGGTTGAACGCCTCAATGGCTGCGAGGGCAGCTCCACCTCCGCCAAAAATGGAGAGTGTTGTGCCCGTTATGCTCTCCCGATAGGGGAGAAGAGGAGCGGCAAATCCGGCAATATCGGTGTTGTGGCCAATCAGTTTTCCCCCGTCGTTAACAATGGTGTTGACCGCCAGTATTGAGGCCGCCTCTTCGGAGAGGGCGTCGAGAAAAGGTACAACGGTTTTTTTGTAGGGGATGGTGACATTAAAGCCCGCAATCCCGAGCGCTTTTGCTCCGCGAAGGGCGTCACCGATCAAGCTGGGATCCGAGATGTTGAAGATGGTATAATGATACTCAAGCCCAAGCAACCCGCACGCCCTGTTATGGATGAGCGGGGAGTAGGAATAATCAACGGCACGACCGATAAGTCCGAGGATTTTTGTTGCTCTCTTCATGCAATTCCGAGCATCCGACGGACGGAATCCTGCTGATAGAGCTCCGGAAAGGTGCTCTGAAACAGCTCTTTTTTCTCCGGATCAATCTTGAATGCCTTGCTCAGTGCCTTGAGTGTACTGAGTTTGTCGCCCATGGCAAAATAGGCGGCGGCAATTTCAAAGTGGGCATCGGCCGACAGCGGCTGAAGTTTCAGCGATTGCTGCAGCGCATCAATTGAAGCATTGATTTGGCCAGCCTCCCTGAGCACAATGGCAAAATCGACCCAGATCTGCGGATTTTCAGGATCAAGCGTCATGATCTGCTGGTAGGTCGCAATGGAGAGGTCAAGATCGTTAAGATTATACTCAATCTCCGCTTTGAGCAGCAGGAACTCGATGCTCTCGGGTGCCAACTTCAAAGCCTCCGCAGTGGCCGCAAATGCCTCCTGGTACTCATCAAGCGCTTCATGGCAACAGGCAAGGGCAAACCATGCGTCACTGAAATCACTGCTCAGCTCAATGCAGCGGCGATAGCAGACGATGCCCTCGGTGTACTCCTCAAGCTCTTCGTAGGCGATGCCAAGATTATAGAGGGCGTTGATATCGTCAGGGTCATACTCCAGTGTTTTCAGATAGCTTTCGGCAGCCTCCTCAATACGCCCGGTGATAGCAAGAACGTTTGCCCGGTTATACCAGGCCGAGCTGAAATCATCGGAAATGGCTATGGCCATGTCGTAACAGTCGAGCGCCTCGTCGTAGCGCTTCATTTTGCTCAGTACAAGGCCATTATTGTACCATGCATTAATATTGTAGGGGTCATAATCGTGCGTTTTGCGGTAGCATGAGGTACTCTCCTCAAGCTTGCCCAGCACATCCTTGCAGTAGGCAAGTTCATACCACGCATCGGCAAACTCGGCATCAAGCGTCAGGGCGTATTCGAAGTTTGATTCAGCTTCTACAATCTGCTCAAGCCGCTGCAGAATGATACCGCGGTAGTAGTGGTACTCCTTTTCAATCGAGGAGTCAACAATCATATCATCAAGCTCTCTGATCGCCTCTTCGTGGTCGCCGGTATTGAACCAGGCAAGCGCCAGATTCAGGCGCATTTCGCTGTCCATCGGGCTGAAGACCGCAGCCATCTTGAACGCTTCGAGAGCCTCTTCAAAAGAGCCATTGAGGGTCAGGCAATTGCCGAGGTAGAACCAGCTCTCCGTGTTGGAGGGAGCTATTACAGCAAGACGACGGGCAACGGCCAGCGCTTCAAGCTGGAACCCCTCTTCATTATATTGGATGATCCGGTCAAGCATATCCTCCGAATCAAACATCGAATCAAGACCATCAAGGTCGGGCTGTTCTTTTCCTGATGCACCCGTTGGGTAATGGCGGTTATCGTCGAAAAAATCAGGCACATTCATAAGCAATCGTAAAGAGTTTCTTCAGTTCACCGTGTCGCGGTACACAAGGTCAAATATAACAGAATTTTCTTAACAAAAATATTCTGGAGCTCGGGCTGGAGTGAGAATGGGAACATTCATGGCCGGTAAAAATGGTAGAGAGCTTCCGCTGTTTTTTTGCCAGCCGCCGCCGTCAGCTCCTCAAGGGTTGCCTTCGCCACACCGTCAACGGAGCCGAAGCGCTCAAGCAGCCTGAACGCGGTTTTCTCGCCAATTCCTTTTATCGTGGTAAGTTCTGTTTTCAGTGTTCTTTCCGATCTCAGTTGACGGTGATAGGTGATGGCAAAGCGGTGTGCCTCATCGCGCAGTTGCTGGAGCAGTTTAAGTGCAGGAGAGGTTTTTGGCAGATTGAAGGGGTCGCTGGCCTGCGGCGTAAAGATCTCCTCAATGCGTTTTGCCAGACCGATAACCGGAATGGAGAGTCCGAGGGCGTTCAGGGTGTGAAAAGCGGTATTGACCTGGCCTTTGCCGCCATCGACCACAATAAGATCAGGCCAGGGAAGCGTGGTTGCAAGCGATCCGCTGTAGCGTCGCCGGATCACCTCCTCCATGGCGGCATAGTCGTCTGACCCTTCAAAACTCTTCATTTTAAACTTCCGATAATCCGCTTTTTTTGGTTTTCCCTTCTCAAAACAGACCATTGAACTCACATAGTCGGTGCCCTGAAGATGGGAGTTGTCGAAACACTCAATCCGTTGCGGGAGTTTCGGCAGGTGCAGCAACTCCCTTAGGGCGGTAAGGCCGTAGTGCTCGCGCACCGCTTCTCCCCGTTGCTGTTTCTGTATCAGGTACTCCTCCAGATGGTGCCGGGCATTCTGGCGGCACATCTCGACCAGGTGTGCCTTTTCGCCAATTTGCGGCACCACAAAGCGAATGGGTTTTTGTATGAAGGCTCTCAATATCTCCTCCTCGTCGGTGCCAAGTGGCTCCTGGAGTAGAATTTCATCAGGCAAAAGCTCAAGGGTTTCGAGATAATATTTTTCCATCACCCTTGCCTGCAGTCCGGCGTCGCTCTCTCCTGCGGTGTTGTTCATGTAAATGTGCCGGGAGCCGAGCAGTTTGCCCTCCCGTATTTTGAAGATGACGCCGCAGCCATCCTCCTCGCCGGTGGCAACGGCAAACACATCCCTGTCGAGACCATCACCCGACACCACCTTCTGCCGTTCAGCATAGCGCTTCAGGCTCTCAAGCTGCACCTTTATCTCCGCCGCCTGCTCAAACTTCAGCTCGCGGGCAAAGAGCTGCATGGTGCTGGTGAGCGAGCGTATCATGGTGGCAGTCTTTCCTTTCAGGAGGCGCGTAATCTCTTCGATCATAAGGAGATACTCCTCTTCCGTCTGTCGCCCTTCACAGGGCCCCTTGCACTTGTGAATGTGGTAGTCGAGGCAGACCTTGTATTTTTTTGCGGCAATATTCTCTTCGTTCAGGCGGAATTTGCAGCTCCGTACCGGAAAAATGGAGCCGATAAGGTCAAGAATGGAGTGAAGCTGACGGGATTCAGTATAGGGGCCGAACCACGTGGAGCCATCCTTTCTTCGCTGGCGGCTGATGAGGATGCGCGGGAAGGGCTCATTGGTAATGACCAGATAAGGGTAGGTTTTATCATCCTTCAAATTTACGTTGTAGCGCGGTTTCAGCTCCTTGATCAAATTGTTTTCAAGAATCAGCGCTTCTACCTCCGAAGAGGTGATAATGAGTTCAAAATCGGCAATATGGGTAACAAGCACCAGCGTTTTGCCGTAGAGCTGCTGTGAACTTCTGAAATAGGAGCGAACCCGGTTGCGGAGGTTCTTTGCCTTGCCGACATAGATCACCCGGCCACTTGCATTCCTGAACTGGTAGACACCAGGAGAGGTTGGAAGTGTGGCAAGTTTTTCCGCGAGAGCATGTTTAATATCGGTGCGGGCAGCAAGCTCATCCTGAATATCCATCGGTCAAATTGGAGTTTTTTTAGTGTTTGCCTGAAAAAGGAAAAGCCGCACGAAAGATGCGGCTTTTCCTTGAGAAAAAAGAACAGGAGTGTGCTTTAATGCCTATGCAAGAACATCATACTCACCTTTCAGTGCAAAGATCCCGAAGGTAATGAGACTGAATGAGATAATAGGCATAAGAACAACAATGACGATCGACCAGAAAATCCAGTTCTCTTCACTGGGTTTTGCGGCAATCTCTTTCATGGCCTGCATGATCACCAAAGGGATAATACCAACCCCCATGATTGACCAGACAATACCGAACAACTTTTTTATTAATGACATAATGGATCAAATTAAAAGGTTCTTGGTTATTCAACGTCCATGTTGTTGGTTTTGTTCGAGATGTACAGCATGCCAATTACGAAGCTTACGCTTGCAATCAGTATCGGGTACATGAGACCGGCAAGCGGATCCGCAGGAGGAAGGCCTGGAGCCGGACGGGTTGCTTCAACAAGACGGGTTGAAATAAGCGGTACCAGTCCACCAAAGACACCGTTGCCGATATGGTATGGCAAAGACATCGAGGTGTAGCGGATGCGCGTCGGGAAAATTTCAACCAGAAACGCAGCAATCGGGCCATAGACCATGGTGACAAAAATAACCTGAATCAAGACAAAGCCAATCATCTTGTAGTAGGAATTCTCGGGAAGGGTTACCTCCTTTTTTGTCTCAGGCTTCAATTTGTCGGCAGCCACAAGTTCAGCTTTTTTTACCGGATCGAGCGGGACGGTCAATTTGACAGTCTCCTTGTAGGTTGTGCCATCTTCATAAGCTTTCTTCGTCACTGTTGTGGTGATGGTGTCGGTGCCTTTGACTGCCTCTTTGGTTTCGACGGTTGTTTTGTCAACCATCTCAACTTTCGTTTTGAGTGCAGCCTCGTCGTACATTGCCTGGTAAATAGGCTTGTAGGAGATGACCGCTATAAGCATGCCGGCCATCATGATGTACTTGCGTCCGATCTTGTCAGAAAGTGCGCCGAAGACAATGAAGAATGGCGTGCCGATAAGCAGGGCGATCGAAATGATCATGTTGCTCTGCACAAATTCAACGTTACAGGCATTCTGCAAAAAGGAGAGTGCATAGAACTGACCGGTATACCAGACAACACCCTGACCGGCGGTTGCACCAAGAAGGGCGATAAGTACCATTTTCAGGTTATCCTTCTCCTTGAAGCTTTCGGCAAGAGGGTTTGACGAGGTTTTGCCCTCTTTTTTCATTTTTACAAACATCGGCGATTCCGACATCTTCATACGGATAAAGACCGAAACTCCGACCAATAGTGCTGAAAGGATGAAAGGAATACGCCATCCCCAGTCAGAGAATGTTTCAACACCAAGCGTCTGACGGACAATGAGAATAACACCGAGTGCCAGAAAGAGACCCAGGGTTGCCGTTGTCTGGATAAAGCTGGTCCAGAAACCCCGTTGCCCGGCCGGAGAGTGTTCGGCTACATAAGTGGCCGCACCGCCATACTCACCTCCAAGAGCAAGACCCTGCAGCAGCCGTAAAATGAAGACAATCGCCGGAGCAAAAAAGCCGATCGTTTTATAGCCGGGAACAAGACCGATAGCAAAGGTGGAGCCGCCCATGATTACCAGGGTCACAAGAAAGGTGTACTTGCGTCCGATAAGATCACCAAGCCGCCCGAAGAAGAGTGCGCCGAATGGTCTGATAACAAAACCTGCGGCAAAAGTAGCCAACGTGGCAAGCAGTGCCGCCGTCGGGTTATCTTTTGGAAAAAACTGTTCGGAAATGATTTTGGCAAGGGTACCGAAAATATAAAAATCATACCACTCGATAAGCGTCCCGACCGAGGAAGCCGCAATAACCCTGCGGGTGCTGGAGACCTCTTCGGTTTGGGAAACGTTTGTGACATTTTGTGCCATAAAAGTTTTCTTTGATTGTTAAAAAAATGAAATGCAAGTAACTCGTCTTGTCTTTGCTTCAAGCAAGAAGCGCTCTCCTAATTGATAAACTCATGCTCGTTCTCCTTGACGACAAGCACCGGGCATGGAGCGCGACGGATCACATGTTCTGCAACGCTGCCGAGGATCATCCGTTTCAGGCCGCGGCGACCGTGCGAGCCCATGATGATGACGTCAGCCTCCTGCCGTTTTGCATAGTCGAGAATGCACTCTTCGGCAAATCCTTCGTAGATGACGTAATCGGCCACAATACCCGCCATCTTCTCCTCTTCGATCAACGCAACAAGTTTCTGTTCTTCTTCAGCACGCTCCTTTTCAAGGCCACGGGAATAGGTGATGGTTGGGTCGTTCTCGATAACGCCAACAAGAAAAACTTTCCCGTTGGAGAGTTTTGCGAACTCGTTGGCGTATTGCAGCGCCTTGCGCGACAAACCAGAGAAATCAACCGGGCAGATGATTTTTTTAATGGTAATCATAGTACCGCTGTTGTGTTTAAATTAGTGAATAAAAAGAGTTAATGTCGTATTGCAAAAAAAGAACAGTAAAACTGGTCTTCCAGTCAGACACTCATGGTGCTTGCTCATGCAAGCCGTCTATTCGAGACGAAAAACTGAACTTCGACAAGAAAAAGGAACCGCCATCACCGCTGTAGAATAGAGAGCGGTCTGTTTTGTACTTTATCAGGATTTTTTCATGGTAATATCGTGAAAAAATCGTGACGTGTCAATTGTTATCTTCAGGATTGGAGCCTGTAAAACAAAAATACCTTTTCAGGAATGCACAGGTAAAAAAAAGCCGCAGTTGCCTGCGGCCTTTTTTTTGAAAGGTCAAGCGTGACTTAGAAGGTCACGGTTGCATAGAGCTCGGCACGAAGCTGGCTGTTGTCAAAAGTAACACCTGACGAGTCCTCACCAGAAGCACGGTAGCGGATGGTTGGAGTTACACTGAAGGTACCAAGAGCTGACTCATGCACCTTGACATTGTACTGTGCCCAGACAAAGAGGTTGTCATAAGTTTCATCCATTGGTGCATTAAGGTTGGTTCTGTTGTAGTCAATCCATGCCATGACCGGACCGGATTCAGCCTTGAGCCTCAGGAGGTAGCCATTGTAGTCGACATGGAGATTTGTGTCGGGATTGGTGTCATCACAGATGGTGTAGAATGCGCTCAGGCCGATCTTTGCATCACCTGCCGGAATGATCGCATTGGCGCCGAAGGTGTTTGGTGATATGTTGCTGAAATCTTTACCGCTCAGATCAGTCAAAGCGATGAGCGCCTGTGGTTCAATCGTGACATTGCCGAGAGTGGTTTTGTAGTCGACATGGAGTACATAGCCATCGTTAAAGAGGCCTTTATCGCCTGCAGTGTTGCTGTTGTTGTCAAGAACAACAAGTGTTGCGTTGAGATCACCGTTGCCGACCTTGGTGCCATAGTTGAGGCCGAAGACACGGTCGAAGTTATATGTGGCTACCGGCACATCAACAGGACTCGTCGGGTAAAGGGCCAAATCAAAAATCGGGTTGTTGAAGCTGTTGAGCGGAAGACGACCGATCTGGTAGTGGCTATCTTCCATCATCCGACCAAAGTAGAAGTTAGAAACATCAAGACCATAAGTTTCTGTGTTGTTATCACTGACTGTTGCCCAGCTTCCTGCATAATCTTCGTTCTGGACCAAAGCCTTGAAGAAGTAGCCGTCACCAAGGTCTGCCGAAGCTTTCAGGCGGATCCTGTACTGGTACTTGAGATCTTCGCTGTCATATAAATGCGTGCTGTTTATTTCGTAATCGTTGAACTCGCTTCTCACGCGTACAGAAGCGTCTCCGCCGATTTTCAGCTCGGCCGATGCCGGTGATGCATAAGAGATTACTGCAAGCATTGCTGCAAGCGAAAGCATTTTTTTCATCTGTCTTCTCCGTTAGGTTGTGTGTTTGTGTGTGTGTTAACAAGAAAAACGGTTCATAGCCTTAACTTAATAAGGTGCGAAACGGAATCAGAAAAGTAAATATAGTGTTTACTATCATGGGTAAATGTAATAAAAATATTACAAAACGAACAAACCGATATTTTTATCCCCTCAGTGAGTTCTATTTTCTTTATAAATCGGATTTATTTTTGCGAATACACGTCTATAGTACTCGATTTCCTGCTTTTCTCAAAGATCGACCATTATTCCTACGGTTGTATAGCTCTCGGGACGGTAGAAGTACATGCCGTGGCGGCTCATTCCTGAAAAATAGTTGCAGGCGACTCTGACTTTTTCAAGCCCAATGCTGTTGAGACGCATGCCGGCCTGCAGATTCCATGTTCCGCGGTATCCTTTTGTCTCGTCAAGCGACGGCTGCCAGATTGGCAGCAGCTTGAAGTCTGCGGCGAGGTAGGTGTTGCCGGGCGTGGAGAGCTCAACGCCAGCCTGGAATGAGTGTGGATTGATCCCGTCAGGGATGGAGTGGTACAGGTACTGATATCCGGCATAGAGGCGGTGCTGGGGTGAACTGAGCGCCACAACAAGGTTGACGAACTCCCGGCTGTAGGTAAAGGGTATGTCGAACGGGCTGTCACCCTGGATCCAGTCGCGGGTCGCCGCATCATAGTGACCATCTTCAAAATGGGCCGAAATGTGGCTGAGCCGGATTTTTCCACTCAACTCATCAAAAGGGAGTGCTCCGATGTTGACTGGTTGTTTCCAGCTTGCGTTGATACCAAAGAGATAATCGATGGCGTCAACCGGGAACTTGAAATTCTCATCACGGTTTAAAAGAGACCAGGTGGCAAAATCAACACCGGCAGCAAAATTCTTGCTGTCGCTCTGGTAGAGATCGACCGAACTGCCGATATCGAGTTGCAGATGGCTCTTTTCAAGCCACGGCATGACGGCAATTCTCGGTTCTGTCGGATCGGCGAGAAGCGGTTTGAAGAGAGTGTTGAAGGTGGGGTGCAGCAGCGGTTCTGCCTTGGCGTTGCTCATGGTGACGAGGAGTATCGCTGTCAGAATGAAAAGCGCCTTGTTGATGTGGAATCTCTGTTTCATGGCGAAAAGTTGATGGGTTAGCGAGCGACAGTCATGGTAATAGAGTTGTTTTATCCGACCAGAAGGGTTTTCAGCACCGCCATGCGGACTGCGACGCCGTTGGTCACCTGTTCCAGCAACATGCTTTTTGAATAGCCTGGAGGCTGTATGCGGTCGGCAACATTATTTGATATTTCAATTTCCCGGTTAATCGGCCCAGGATGAAGCACCAGCAGATGTTTCTGTACCCGTTCAAGCCGTTCATCGGTCAGGCCGTAATGGACAGAATACTCTTCAAGAGAGGGCAGGTAGCCTCCTGTTGCCCGTTCAAGCTGCAGCCGAAGCACGATTGCAGAATCAGCCCAGGCAATAGCCGAATCGAGATCGGTAAAGAGGGTGACGCCGAGCCGGTCTGCATCGGGAGGCATGAGGGTGACCGGACAGCAGAGTCCAACCTTTGCACCGACAGCAAGAAGACCGTAAATATTTGAACGGGCAACCCTGCTGTGCAGTACGTCACCGATAATGATCACCTTGAGCCCTTCAATTTTCCCAAAATGTTCTCGAAGCGTAAACATATCGAGCAGCGCCTGTGTCGGGTGCTCATGCGATCCGTCTCCTGCATTGATGACGTTTTTCGAGGTGATTTTTGTGATGAGATCGGCTGCTCCTGAAGAGGGGTGCCGCAAAACAAAGGCATCAACACGCATGGCCTCAAGGTTTTTGATGGTATCGCTCAGGCTTTCCCCCTTGCTGACGCTGCTTGATGAGGCACTGAAGTTCAGTGTTCCTGCGCCAAGGTAGCGAGCGGCTATTTCGAAAGAAAACCGGGTACGGGTTGAGTTTTCAAAAAAAACCAGCGCAATGCGTTTGTTTTGAAGAGAGGGTTCAAAAGAGGGGTTGGCGGTAATCAACTCATTTTTAAATCCGGTGGCCATGTCGAGTATGCCGGTGATGTCACTGGCCGGGAGATGGCATAATCCAGTAAGGTGTTTCAAATCCAACAGGTCATTGTGGCTGTTCTGAAATATATTTTTTAAAGGTACAAAAAAATCATGATCAAAAACTACCTCGCATGAGTTCTGAAGAAGAGATTTCTGCTTTGACGGTACGCTCTATTATATTGCAGTCACGCATGCTTGAGCCGAAAAGGGAGTGGGCGATGGTTATTGCACCGGTTCATGAATGAGGCGCAACGGGGGGAACACTCAAATTAATTAAGGGTTATGGGTTTTGTAGAAGCGGTCTGTATCAGTACGGAAAAGGGTACTATAAAAAAAGTTGTCAGCCAGATCATTCTGAGGCCTCAGTGGGGAATAGAGGGCGATGCCCACGCAGGGGATTGGCATCGGCAGGTCTCAATTCTTGCAGGCGAGAGTATTGACCGGATGCGCGAAAAAATGGCGGAGCTTGACCACGGCATGTTCGCTGAAAATATTGTAACAAGGGGTGTCGATCTTTCGGGCCTCATCGTTGGTGACTCTCTTCGGGTTGGCGACGAGGTTCTTCTTCAGATTACACAGATAGGCAAGGAGTGCCATAATTCGGGGTGTGCCATCAAGGTGGCAACAGGTGAGTGTATCATGCCAAAAGAGGGGATTTTCTGCCGGGTTTTGCAGGGGGGGACAATTGTGCCGGGTATGGCGGTCAGGTAAATCTTCTTACCCTCCAATCTCCGACATGCTGGTTCTCACAGCATCTCTGGCGGAGTGTTTTCCGTCTTCAGGTTTCAGTGCCACCGCTTTTCTGAAGAGATCGGCAAGAGCTTGATCGCTGGCGTTATTGCGCAACAGCGGAAGCAGCTCCAGCCCCTCTTTATCATAGAGGCAACTGATAATTTTGCCATCCGAAGTGATGCGGATCTTGTTGCATTGGCTGCAAAAATTTCTGGTAAATGCAGGAATAATGGCAACTGAGCCCTTGTGCCCTGGCAGGGTGTAGCTGAAATACTCGGTTGCTGAGCCTGTGAGGGTCTGAAGATCGGGATAGTGAGCGTTCAGCAACTCCTTGATTTTATCTGCGCTGAGAAATCGGCCGGTTCGCCAGATTTGATGGTCGTCAAAGGGTTGCAGCTCCATAAATCGCACCGTCACCGCGTGATCTCTGGTAAAATCAACAAAGCGCAGGATTTCATCACTGTTGATATCTCGCATAAGCACCACGTTGAGTTTCACGGCAATATGCTCAGTATCAAGCAGTCGGTCGAGATTTTTCCGTACCCGCAGGTACTCATCGCGTCGTGTTATGGCGTGGTATCTCTGGCGAACAAGCGTGTCGATACTGAAATTGATGGCGTCGAGACCGGCATCAATCAGGGCGGGAAGAAAACGGTCGAGCAAAAGGCCGTTTGTTGTGAGACCGACGGTTGTTATGGTGCTGTTTTTTTTTGCCTCACCAACCAGCTCTGCAATATCCTTGCGCAAAAGGGGCTCTCCACCGGTAAAACGCACCTTGGAAACGCCAAGAGTGGCAAGAACTTTTATGGTGGTAAGAATCTCCTCTTTGCTTAACGGCGAGAGCGTCGTTGACCGCTCTTCATGTGCTTCACTCATGCAGTAGGAGCATCTCAGGTTGCACTGTGAAGTGACGGCAATGCGGACATAGTCGACAGGCCGGTGAAATGTATCGACAAGGACATTCTGACAGGCAGTGCTCATGCTGAAGGGGAAATATTGGAATAACATGCGTTAAGATAAAAAAGGCGCCGCTCTTTTTTCATGAGTCAGCGCCTTTTTCACTGCAAGAGAGCTCACCAGTCGTTATCCGGTGGTAAAATCGTTGTTTGACAGGAGGCTTACTGTTTTAATAGCGTCATCAAGCTTGCCGGTATACTTTTTCACAGCAACCTTCGTCCCCTTGTACCACGGTATTGTGGTTTTTGGATCGGTATAGGAAGAGATCAGGTTGTTCATTGTCCCTTTCGCATGGTACATGAGTCCAAAGGCCAGTCCCGGTTTTGTGGCATCATTAACATAGACAAGGGCCAGACATGAGCCCTCCTCATTGAAGACCTCTGCCATCTCACCGGTTTTCAGATTGAGCTTGAGGGCATCATCCGGGTGAATTTCCAGATAGGGAAGGGGAACTGTTAAAAGTTTCGCAGGAATTCTCTTGTCGTTGTACATGGTCTGCCAGACATGCTGGGAGCGGCCTGTGGTGAACCAGAATGGGTAGGCCGGATTGTCGACATACTTTGCCACTTCAGCCGGATAGCCTGTCCAGGCATCGGTGCCGTACCATTTGAAGAGTCCGTCCTTTGATGCAAAGCTGTACTTGTAACGGCGTTTGGTACCAATAAGCTTGCCGGTTGCGGGATCCTGACGAACAGGAGTCTGGATGCCTTCGTTGCCAAGTTTGCGCAGCATCTCGTGTGTTACGCCTTTATAGCATTCTGCTGAAAGTTTCGCCTCCTCACTCTCTGTGGCTTTGTTGTCTCCGAATTCTTGCGATCCAGCCTCAAATACCTCGGCATCGTTCTTCCAATCCATACCGCTGAAGCGCTCGGCCATCACCTTGTTCCCGTCAGCTTCGTAGAGTGCTTTGAGTTTATTGCCGACAAGCGCGAGAATCTTCCAGTCCGGAAGCGCTTCTCCAGGAGCATCGAGGAACTTGTCATAAATCCTCAACAGACGGCTGTGGCAGTTTATTGAGGTATCAACCGCTTCTCCCCATCCGGCGGCAGGAAGGATCAGCATGGCATCTTCGGAGGTGTTTGTCCTGTAAAGATCCTGCACAATCATGAAGAGGCCGTCAGTTTTTTCGAATGCCTCAAGCACCTTTGCGATATAGGCTTTCGTGTCAGAAGGAATCCCGCCGTTATCAAGATAATCGAGCAGGTTGGTTGCCCGTTTTTTCACCGATTTTTTGAAGAACTTGCTGTTCGGTGTTGAGAGATAGGGGTCTGTTGCGCCTACCCAATAGATCTTTCCGCCACCGCCGGTGATGTAGTTGTCGACATTTTTTGGAGGGCCTCCAGCATAGATGGAGCCAGGTGTTGGAGCGCCCGGTCTTACATATCCCTCCTGATGACCGCCAAGCCGTCCGCAGCCGGTGCCCGGTCTTCCAACATTGCTGGTAAGGACATTGAGCTGTGCTATGGCGGCAACCTGGTCATAGTTCTTCATGTTCCAGATGATGCCCTTTTCATACAGGGTGAGGGTTCTGCGCTTGAACCCGCCTGTTTTTGGTTTGGCAATCCATGAGGCAGCCTCTTCCATCTCCTTTCTGGAGATCCCTGTAATCTTTTCGGCCTCAGCAAGAACGCTGTCGAGGGACTTTGCAAGCTGCAGAGATTTGCTCTTGTAGGCTTCAAAAGTCACCATGTCGGTGCGTTTCTGGAGATAGTCATTGTCGTACCATTTGTTTTCCCATGCAATTCTTGCAAGGGCATTGGCCAGAATCCAGTCTGTGCCAAGGTTTGGACGAAGATGCAGAACCCGCTCGGCGCTAATTTCCTGGCTGACCGTTATTGTGGCATTTTTGCGAGGGTCAATAACAATAATGCGTCCCTCCTCGGCTGGCTCTCCAGCATCAAATTCCTGCTTTTTCTCTTCAACGGAACCACCCTGAAGGTTCGGCATAATGTGCTCAGTGAAAAAAACCGTAGCACTTTCGTAGGCATTCGCTCCCCAGAGCACAATGGTATCGGCCAGACGAGCATCATCAACATCGTAGTTAAGCTCATGCATACCGCGCTCTCTTGAACCCCACACCTCGGAATTGTATGCCGGACGGTTGTGAATTGAGAGATAGTGTGTTTGAATGCCGCTTAAAAAAAGCTTGCCGGCACCCCAGTTGTCTTCAAATCCAAGGCCGGAACTTCCGTGGTCATAAAACTTCATGGCGATACTGTCGGCTCCGTATTTGTCGATGGAGCTTTTGGTCACCGTTGCAATGATTTCAACGGCATCATCCCATGATATGGCTACAAAACCGTTCTCTTTTCTGAGCAGGGGATCTTTCAGACGATCTTTGGTGTGCCCGGTTGGCGTGTAGGCTGTCTGTGCATTGGTGCCGCCCCTGATGGAGTAGTCGCCCTTGTTGATGCGTGACTCTTTTGCTGGAATGATGGCAAGATTGTATTTATTGCCATTTTTGCGGGTAATGACATTATGCATGGTTTCCGTGTAGGAAAACCCTGACAGTAACTGATTTTGCTGCGACAGATCAACCTGAAACGCATTCGATTTTGCTGTTCCGCTTCTTTTTTCAGGCCAGACAAAGACGTTGTAACCGCAACCGGCGCTGCAGTACTGGCAGACCGTCGTATATTTTTCCGCATCCAGCGGAGGAATGGGAAGGGAGTCTTTTCTTTTGAAGAGTGACATAGCTCGTTTTCTCCTTAGCTCAATTTAAGATTACCGATTCTTCCGTAAATAAGGCCTTCAACCCCTTCGGCATAAATATTGCCGGTTGCAGCATCAAGACGCAGCACAATTTGTGCAACCCACTGTGAGGCAAGCCCTTGAAAGGTTTGACCGTTCCGGGAGACATCAAACATGGAGTAGTGACATTTGCAGACAAGGCGCCCTTTGCTGTAGGTTAACGGGCAGCCCATGTGCGTACAGAGTGTAGAGAAGGAGACAACGTTTTTTTGAGGGCCAACTCCGCCAATGGTTTCGTTATCAACCTTTACCAAGAGACAGGGTGACTGTTCATCAGGATAGTTAAACGCAAGAGGTTCATTCGGCTTGAGATTCCTGATGTTGCCAATTTTTTTGGATGGGTAGCTCTTCGCTGGAGCGGCCTGGGTGTTGCTCAGTCCTGAAAAGAGGAGAAGGGCTGAAGCAGATGTTGTTTGAAGAAACTTTCTTCGAGAGATGTCCGACATAACTTCCTCCTGCGTGGGTTGATGGTAGCAATTGTTAAGCTCCGGATGCACGGAACCGTTTTTGTCCAACCGCAAGTTGTCGATTCTTTGAATTTTTTACAAACAATTTCGTAAGAAACCTTTTTGGATATAACCTTTTAACGTCCTTTTTAAAAGTATTTTAAGTCTATTTTAAGCTTACTTTAAGGTTCGGGTGTTTGCCGTGTCGATAAGGAGAGAAACGGGACGTTTGAGCTGTGTGACGCGAGCATTTTTCACCTTCTTTTCATGAAAAGTGAACGCCGTTTCTTTCGGCCTGATCATTGATGTTTTGCAGCGCGTCGCTCTTTTGCAGCACAAGCTCCTTGATGCGCGACTTGTTGAGAAACGCGGCGAGTGAATTTTTTCCATCCAAATGGCGGAGCAAAAGCCGGTTGCGAGATTTTGGTTCATAACAGGCGCAGAGCGGCTCAATGCAGCCCGACTGAGGGTTGCGGTATGCGGTTGCGAAACGCAGGGGATCGCGCTCTGAAGAGAGTTGCCGGATGATGGCCTCATCAACAAAGGGGAGATCACATGCCGCAATAATCCAGGCTGCATCGGGAGAGGAGCGTTGAGCAGAGAGCAGCCCCCCCAGAGGCCCGATACCGAGGTACGTGTCGGCGATGAGTTCAATACCGAAGTCGCGGTATACTTCTGCCTGATCCTCCCTGCAGGAAACAAAGACTTTAGAGCATTGCCGTTGCAGCAGTTTTGCCGTGTGAACAAGCTGGTTGCTTGCATGGTAGGCAAGCAGCGCCTTGTCGCACCCCATGCGTGAGCTGCGCCCCCCGGCCAGTACCAGACCATGCAGCGGTCGCTCTTTCAACGCACGGTCAAGCAGGAGGGTTTCAATAAAGATGGCGATGGCGCCGATGTTATCGCGCTGAAAGAGGGGAATGCCGAACGGTGGATAGCCGGCTGGATCGTCTGGAACGATGAGTGCAGCAACATTGGTGACGGAGCCACTCTTGACGAGGTCGAGTATTTTGCGTTCTGAATCGACCACGAGAAGTTTTTGCAGCGGCAACTCCTTGAGCCCTTCAACAATGAGCAGGTCGTGCTCTGCAAATGCGTGACGCTCAAGCAGCGTTTCTGTGCCAGAGCCGGTGATAACTGCTTTTTTTTCAGGATCAGAAATCATGACCGTTTCGGCTCCCGCCCGACCGACTACCCATGAATCTTTTCCTTCACGGTCGATCTCAAAGCGGTGGCAGCCATGTTTGTAATAGGCAATGGAATGCCGCAGAGAGAGGTGGCGAACCACCTCCCTGATGAGGGTTGTTTTTCCCGAGCCGGAATAACCGCAAAAGGCTATTTCAAAAGGGTGAAAGAGCATGATGTTACCGGTTTGACCAGGGAAGCATGGTGCAAAGCAGCTTCGAACCCCTCGCAAGCGGCTCCTCGGATGGCTCCGCTTCGATCAGGCAGTTTGAGCCAACGACGGCAGTGATCATGTGTGATTCAACTTTCGGCGACGCTTTGCACAAAAGCTGCCCCTCTTCAGCCCAGACACTTCCGAGCAAAAAGCGGTGGCGTTTTTTATCGGAAGTGAAGGGCTCGGCAAGAGCTGCACGAAATTTTACTGGCGCCGGTTTTCCTGCCAGGGCAGAGAGGGCGGGCAGGCAATACTCAACAAAACAGACCAGTGCCGAAACCGGGTTGCCGGGGAGGGCAAAAACCGCTTTTCCTTCATCCGTAGAGCCGAAATAGAGGGGTTTACCCGGTTTTTGAGCAATCTTCCAGAATTTTTTTGTGACACCAAGTGCCGAGAGCTCCTCCTGGACAAAGTCATACTCTCCGGAGGAGATGCCTCCTGCCGTAATGAGCAGGTCACTTTCGCCGAGAGCCAGTGCGAGCACTTCACGCAACAACGCTCTCTCATCGGGGGCATGGCGAACCATGACCGGCTCAATGCCGATTGAGCGGCAGGCCGACTCAAGCAAAAAGCGATTGCAGTTATAGATCTCTGCACCGGAAAGCTCTTCACCGGGGCTACGCACCTCATCACCAACGGTAACAATGGCAACTCTCGGCTGCTTGTGTACCGGAGCTGATGCAAAGCCGAATGAGGCAAGTACGGCAATTTCAGAGGGCGAGAGCGTGACCCCTTTCTGGAGAACAACTTCATCCAGAGCCACCTCTTCACCGCTGTAACGAACATTGGCACCCTTTTTCGGTGCCTTGTAGATTTCGACAAATTCCTGCCCGAAGCCGCTGCTCTCTTCAAACGCCAGAACCGTATCAGCCCCGTCCGGCATTGGCGCACCAGTCATGATCTCCGCACAGCATCCAGGAGTAACCGGCAACGTGGAGAGTGTGCCCGCCGGAATCTTTTCGGTAATCTGGAGGCGAACCGGGGACTCTTTCGACGCGGTGGAGATATCACTCCACCTGAGGGCAAAGCCATCCATGGCCGAGTTGGTAAAACGGGGGAGCGAAAAGGGTGCCTTTACCTCCCGGGCAAGCACCCTTCCCTGCAGTTGGCCGAGCGGCAGCTCCTCCATTCCCAACACGGTAACGGAGTGATTGATGAGGTTGTGAGCCTCCTGAACGGTGATCATCATGGGTGTCCCTCTCCTTTCATCATGGCAAAAGCGTGAAACACAACAGGTACAAGCAGCTCAACGGCATCATTTGCTGCGCCGGTGCTGCCGGGCAGGCAGATCACCATCGAAGAGCCCACCATACCTGCGGCGAGCCTCGAAAGCATGGCCGTCCTTGTTTTTCCTTGTCCCCAGTTAAAAAGCGCGGCCTCAATTCCCGGTAATCTACGGGAAAATTTTGGAAGCAGAGCATCCACGGTTACATCACGGGGTCCGAGACCCGTTCCTCCGGTTGTAACGATAAGCTCGATACCTTCTGCAGTCCACTCATCAATAACCGCAACAATCTCCTCCTCATTGTCGGCAATGACCTTCAGCTCCCCAATCGGGCAGCCAGCAGCCTCAAACCCTTCACGTAGCAGTTGGCCCGACCGGTCAACCGCGCGGCCGGAAGAGATGGAGTCCGACAAGACAAGAATTGATGTTTTCGGCCTGTATCCGTCAGTTTGATGAGACTTTCCGCCTGTTTTTTTTTCGAGTATTATTGAGCCGATCTCCATACTCTTGTCTACCGCCTTGCACATGTCATAGATGGTCAGTGCGGCAACCGATACGGCCGTCAAAGCCTCCATCTCTACACCGGTAGCCTCTTTTGTTTTCACCGTCGCAACAATGTTGATGCGCTCTTTCTGGACGTCAAAAACAATATCCGCCCAGGAGAGATTGAGCTGGTGGCAAAGGGGGATCAGGTGAGCAGTATTTTTTGCCGCCAGAATACCCGCAATCTTGGCCGTTGTCAGAACATTGCCCTTGGGCAAGCCGTCACGGGAGAGCAGCTCAATCGTTTCCGGCTGCATGAGGATGGAACCGGAGGCCCTTGCACATCTGAGCGTCCCTGGTTTCGCGGAAACATCGACCATGGCAATGTTTCCGTTGTTGTCAATATGGCTGAAATCCATTACGTCTATCCCCTTTTGCACCTGCGTTATGATCCCTCTCCTGCCCATTACTGGACTAATGGGTGGATTCTTTTGAAAGATTTTTGCTAATCTACGGAACTTGGTATAAATACATGAAAATAAATAATCGACCAATCTCCTTTTGAGGGTACTTTCAATGCACGAAATGAGTATTGCGCTCTCCATTGTTGAAGCAGTGGAAGAGAGGGCGCGGCAGGAGGGGGCTGGATGGATTTCAGAAATTGAGCTGCTTGTCGGCAAGCTTGCCGGCATTGAACCGGAGTCGCTCAAATTCTGTTTTTCAGCGGCGGCGGCAGGCACCCTTGCTGCCAGAGCGCGGCTCGCCATTGAGGAGCCGGAAGGAGTGGGCGAGTGCGGGGAGTGCGGCACGACCTTTCCGGTCAACTTTTACTATGCAGAGTGCCCCGCCTGCCGGTCGCTCAAGGTGAAGATTCTCTCCGGTGAGGAATTTTTGATTCAATCAATGACTATAGAAGAGGAGGAAGAATAAGCAATGTGTGATACCTGCGGTTGTTCAACTGAAGGCGGGGCGGTGCTCCGTAAACCCGGCCAGAGTGACTATCATCTTCATGTCAACGAGCACGAACACGCTCATGGTGAGCATCACAGCCATGAGCATGGCGATCATCATCATGAGGGATCAGGTCGGAAGGTTCTGCTTGAACAGGATGTGCTTCAAAAAAACAATCTGCTCGCCGAACGAAACCGTGGATATTTTGAGGCAAGGGGGATCTTTGCGCTCAATTTGCTCAGCTCTCCAGGCTCGGGCAAAACCTCGCTGCTCGAAAAAATTATTCCAGCCCTGCAGCAGCGTTTTCCGGTTGCCGTTATCGAGGGCGACCAGCAGACCACCAATGATGCTGACAGGATTCAGGCGCTCGGTGTGCCGGTGATTCAGATCAATACCGGTTCGGGATGCCATCTTGATGCCCTGATGGTTAATCGCGCCATGAAAGAGCTTGAGATGCAAAACAATTCGCTGCTCTGTATCGAAAATGTCGGAAATCTGGTCTGTCCGGCACTTTTTGACCTCGGCGAGGCGCTGAAAGTGGTCATTATCAGTGTGACGGAGGGAGACGACAAGCCGCTGAAGTATCCAACCATCTTCCATGAGGCCGATATCTGCATTCTCAACAAGATCGACCTTCTGCCTTATGTGGAGTTTGATGCGGCCAAATGCCGTGAAAATGCCATGCGGGTCAACCACCATCTGGAGTGGTTTGAACTCTCGGCCACAACCGGAGAGGGGCTTGCGGCATTGCAGGAGTGGCTCGAAGCGAAAATGGCACAGCACTGAGCAGCCCTGATAACAGCGCTGAAACGCGGAGGCGTTTGCGTGTTCACGGTATCGTGCAGGGCGTCGGCTTCCGCCCGTTTGTTTACCGACTTGCTGTCAGTTGTGGTCTCAAGGGGTTTATCCGAAATACCGCTTCCGGTGTGCTGATTGAGGTGCAGGGGGCGCCCGCTCTCCTCGAAGCGTTCTTGCTGCGCCTGCCGGGTGAACGTCCGCCGCTTGCCGCCATAGAGTCCATTGAGGAGAGCACCATTGACTGTGTTGCTGAAGAGGCTTTTTTGATCGGAGACTCTACTTCCAGTGCCGGGGTTGAGACACTCATTCCGCCCGATATTGCCCTTTGCAGCGATTGCCGCCGGGAGATGCTTGATCCAGCAAACCGACGCTTCCGTTACCCCTTCATCAACTGTACCAATTGCGGCCCGCGTTACACCATTGTGGGGCGTCTGCCTTATGACCGTGCATCTACTTCGATGCACCGTTTTACAATGTGTGGTGAGTGTGAGCGGGAGTACCACAACCCGCTCGACCGGCGCTTTCACGCAGAGCCCACTGCCTGCCCGGTGTGCGGCCCCTCTCTTGCCCTGCTTGACGCTTCAGGTGCACCTCTCCCGGGTGATGCTGCCGCTGCCGCTGTGGCGCTGCTCGAAAAGGGGCTTATTGTTGCGCTGAAAGGGCTTGGAGGTTTTCATCTTGCTGTCGACGCTCGAAATGAGCAAGCGGTGCGGCGACTGCGGGAGAGGAAAGGGCGTGA
Source organism: uncultured Chlorobiaceae bacterium (assembly GCA_903824295.1). Classification (GTDB taxonomy): domain Bacteria; phylum Bacteroidota; class Chlorobiia; order Chlorobiales; family Chlorobiaceae; genus Chlorobium. The sequence continues at coordinate 7,370 of CAIJWE010000094.1, read as the reverse complement.
AGCCAAGCCATTTGCCGTCATGATGCGCAATGTGGAGCTTGTACGGAGCTGCTGCGAGGTGAGTGAGGGTGAAGGTGCCGCCTTGAGTTCTGCCCAGGCGCCCATTGTGCTCCTGAAAAAGAGGGAGTGTGCCGTCCTTTCGCCATCCATAGCGCCGGGCAATGATCGGCTTGGCGTCATGCTTCCCTATACCCCCTTGCACACCCTGCTTTTCGATGGCAATCTTGATATCCTGGTGATGACGAGCGCCAATTTCAGCGAGGAGCCGATTGCGAGCGAGAATGAAGAGGCACTCTTGCGACTCAAGGGCATTGCTGACGCTTTTTTGGTGCATGACCGTCCCATCTGGCTCAAATGCGACGATTCGGTCACCATCCACCTTGCAGGAGCGTTGCGCCAGATCAGGCGGAGCAGGGGATATGTGCCAGCACCGATCTCCCTGCCCGAAGGGGGCGCCATCGTACTTGGTACCGGAGGTGAACTGAAAAACACGATTACCCTTCTGAAAGGCACCCATGCGCTGATGAGCCAGCATATCGGCGACATGAAAAACTTTGAGGCATATCGCCATTTTGAGCAGGTTGTCGCCCATTTGCAGCACCTGTTTCAGGCCACTCCCGAGCTTCTGGTGCACGACCTTCATCCCGGTTACATGACCACGCAGTGGGCGCTGAAGCAGGGTCTCCCGTTGCTTGGTGTCCAGCACCATCATGCCCATCTTGCGGCATGTCTGGCCGAAAACAGGGAGGAGGGGCCAGCCATTGGCCTGATACTTGATGGCACAGGCTACGGAACCGACGGGACAATCTGGGGCGGAGAGCTGCTCATTGGCAACGCTGCCGGTGTGGAACGCTTTGCCTCACTTGAGCCGATGCCATTGCCGGGAGGAGAGGCGGCGGTTACTCAGCCCTGGCGGGCGGCACTTGGCTATCTTCATCGAAGTTGTGCTGAATTGCCTGACCTGCCCTTCCTAAAAGAGCGGGGGATATCACCGGTGCTTGAACTGCTCGAAAAGAGAGTCAACGTCGTTGAAACTTCCAGTTGCGGCAGGCTCTTCGACGCCGTTGCCGCTCTCTGCAACCTGCGGGGCGAGATCACCTTCGAGGGAGAGGCGGCCATCGCGCTCATGCACGCCGCCGGGGGAAGAATTGGCCTCAAGTCGTTTCGTTATGGGTTGCAGTATGAGAACGTGCAAGCTCTTGCGCCGATGCAACCATCCGTAGGCACTGCGAGCACAACCGACGCATCAGGAGTTGCAGGGCCTGTGCACGCAGCAGGTTTTCCTACTGGCACAAACGACGCAGCAGAAGTTGGTGTGGCGCATACACACACTGCAGGAGTAAGCACCGGCAAAAAGGCCCTCCATGAGGCAAAAGGTCGCTGGACTCTGCTGCTCTCACCACTCATTCAGGATGTAGCCGCTGCCCTGCAAGAAGGGATGGCCACAGGTGAAATCAGCCGGAGGTTCCACCGCACCCTTGTAACCAGCTTTCACGAGTTAATCGAAAAGGCATCCCAAGCGACCGGCATGAAAACCGTAGTACTCAGCGGCGGAGTCTTCCAGAACGAACTCCTCTTTGAAACCCTTGTCAGTGAACTGCAAGCCGACGGTTACAAGGTGTTGACTCACGCCCTTGTGCCCTCCGGCGACGGCGGCATCTCCCTCGGCCAGGCAGTCATCGGCCGGGAGTACCTCAAAGGCAACTATTTCGGAGTGCAATGATATACGCCTTGTAACCCCTATATTCCACTATCTTTTGAAAAAAACCACCAAGCCCAATGTGCCTCGCCATTCCCGGAAAACTCGTTGAACTCTCCAATGAAAACGGCCTCAAAATGGGCATTGTTGATGTGAACGGTTCAAAAACAAGGGCCTGCCTTGAATATGTGCCCGAAATTCAGCTTGGCCAGTATACCATCGTCCATGCAGGCTTCGCCCTGAAAATCATTGACGAAGAGGATGCAGCAGAAAGCCTGAAACTCTGGCAGGAGCTTATTGAAAGCGGGGCATTTCAGCCTGATGAGCCTGATCGGGAGCCCCCGACCTTCGAATCGCTGTAAATCGGAGCCGCATGAAATATATCGACGAATACCGCGACCCGGAGCTTGCCCGGAAGCTGCTTGATGAAATCCGCCGAACAGCCACCCGTCACTGGACCATCATGGAGATCTGCGGAGGGCAGACGCATTCGATTATGCGCAACGGCTTTGATCAACTGCTGCCAGATACCATAGAGCTGGTGCATGGCCCCGGTTGTCCGGTCTGCGTCACGCCGCTTGAATCCATTGAGCGGGCACTCCTTGTTGCGGCAAGAAAAGAGGTGATCTTCACCAGTTTCGGCGACATGCTGCGTGTGCCCGGCAGTGCAAAGGATCTCTTCATGGTGCGCAGTGAAGGGGGAGATGTCCGCATCCTCTTCTCCCCGCTCGATGCCCTCCAGATTGCCCGCGACAACCCCTCAAAAGAGGTGGTCTTTTTTGCCGTCGGCTTTGAGACGACGGCACCGGCCAATGCCATGGCGGTCTGGCAGGCCGCACGCGAGGGGATCAAAAACTTTAGCGTTCTGGTCAGTCAGGTAATGGTGCCGCCAGCCATGCGTGCCATTCTCTCCTCGCCCGCCAACCGGGTTCAGGGCTTCCTTGCGGCGGGCCATGTCTGCGCGGTCATGGGCTATGAGGAGTATGAGCCGGTGGCCCGTGAGTTTCACGTGCCGATTGTGCCGACCGGTTTTGAGCCGGTTGACCTGCTTGCAGGAATTCTCAAAACCGTTGAGCTGCTTGAAGAGGGGCGTGCAGAGGTGGTCAACCGCTATGGAAGGGTGGTGAGCCGTGAAGGGAACCTCGTAGCGCAAAAGATTATCAGCGAGGTTTTTGAAGTCACCGATCGGCAGTGGCGTGGAATCGGCCTCATCCCCGGAAGCGGACTTTCTTTGAGGGAAGCGTACAGTCACTATGACGCCGAAAAAAAGTTTGATGTTTCGCATATCTGCGCCTCCGAATCACCGCTTTGCATGAGTGGCAGTGTGCTCCAGGGGGTCTTGAAGCCCGACGGTTGCCCGGCATTTGCGCGGGAGTGCACCCCGGAGCACCCACTCGGCGCCACCATGGTCTCCTCTGAAGGAGCCTGTGCCGCCTATTACAACTATCACCGAAATTTTGCCTTATGACCGTTCTCCCTCTCTGCCCGACACCAATCATGCAGCACGAAACCGTCCAAATGGCCCATGGTGCCGGAGGACGCCTCTCCCAGTCACTCATGCAGCGGGTCTTCATGCCGCATATCCACAACTCCTATCTTGACCTGCTTGACGATCAGGCAAAGCTTGACCTCCCTCCCGGTATGGTGGCCTTCACCACCGACAGCTATGTGGTGAGCCCGATTTTTTTCCCCGGCGGCACGATCGGCGAGTTGGCGGTCAACGGTACCGTCAACGACCTCGCGGTTGGCGGGGCGCGTCCCCTCTACCTCAGTGCAGGCTTCATCATCGAAGAGGGATTTTCGCTCGCCGAGCTTGAAACCATTGTCATCAGCATGGCTGAGGCCGCCCGGAAAGCGGGGGTGATGATTGTCACCGGCGACACCAAGGTGGTTGGCAAAGGGCAGTGCGACAAACTTTTCATCAACACTTCGGGAATTGGCATTGTCAGGGAGGGGGTCAACCTCTCATGCCGCAATCTGCACCCTGGTGACAGCATCATTCTTTCAGGCACGGTGGGCGATCACGGCATGGCCATCATGACCTCGCGTGAAGGGCTCTCCTTCCAGTCACGCATCAAGAGCGACTGTGCCGCTCTGAGTGGCATGATTGCCGCCATGCTCGACGTCGCGCCCGCAATCCATGCCATGCGCGACCCCACAAGGGGAGGAGTGGCCGCTACCCTGAATGAGCTTGCCGTATCATCCAACGTCGGTATTTCCATCAATGAAACAACCATTCCCGTGAAAGCAGAGGTGCGCGGCGCCTGCGAACTGCTTGGCATCGACCCTCTCCACGTCGCCAACGAAGGCAAACTTGTTGTGGCCGTTGCCGCCGTCGATGCCGCAAAAGTTCTGGAGGTGATGCGCTCTTTTGCAGAAGGCCGTGATGCCGTCATCATCGGATCAGTGGTCAACCTTCATCCCGGCATGGTGGTGATGCGTACCGCCTTCGGCAGCCAGCGCATCATTGACCTGCCTCTCGGCGAACAATTGCCAAGGATTTGCTGAAGGGGGCGATGAGTAACACAGAGTATCTGAATTTTAAGATGTTCAATTATCCCTTATAGGGCGTTCCATATTGTAGAAACAATTTGCTGAAGTGAAGAGTATACGCTACATTTTAAAAGAAAAAGTGCACAAATATAGTGTATACGATACAGAGATGAGCGATATTCAGGAAATTGGCGAGTTGCTTCACCGTCGAAGGAAAACGTTAGGATTGTCACAGCAGCAGGTCGCCGGCGCAAATGGAATGAGCCGCGTAACGCTAAGCCGTTTTGAAAATGGCAAACTGCCGGAAATTGGTATACGGAAGGTTATGGCCATCTGCGCAACACTTGGGCTTGAGCTCACCGTAAAAGATGCTTCACAGCGTCCAACCTTGCAGGAGCTGATAACCGAACGGGAGAATTAGGATGCTGGATGTATGGGTTACTCCTCATGTTGTCGGCTCACTCGATCGCCACTCACGTGAAGCTGGTGCTTCTACGTTTGCTTATCGTTCAGCAATTCAGCCCGGTGAGGATGTTTCTCTGACGATGCCGTGGTCACTGGAAAGTTATCGGTACCAAAACGGGTTACATCCGGTTTTTCAAATGAATCTTCCTGAAGGCAGGCTGCGGGAGTCGATCGAGCTCTCATCCCGAAAGCGTGTCAAGGGCTTTGATGCACTCTCCTTGCTGGAGGTTGTCGGGCGTTCGCAGATTGGCAGGTTGCGTTTCGCCAACGATCCCGGTGTGATTGATCAGGTTCCCTTACAACGTGTTTCGGAACTGATAGCCTATGATGGGTCGGAAGAGTTGTTGATCGATCTCCTGGAGCGTTTTTCTACGGTTTCAGGTGTCTCTGGAGTGCAACCCAAGGTATTGATCAGAGACGGTGTACATGGAGAGGGGGAAGCTTTTGCTCAGTCCTGTGTTACGGTGAAAGGAGCCACGCATATCGTCAAGGGTTGGAACCGCAATGAATATCCCCATTTGGCCGCTAACGAGTTTTTCTGCATGACTGCTGCCCGTCGAAGCGGGTTGGAAGTGCCGGAGTTTACTCTTTCGGAAAACAACCAATTCCTGGTGGTCAAGAGGTTTGACCGGACAGATGAGGGAGAGTATCTTGGGTTTGAAGATTTCTGTTCCCTGAATGGTATCGGCACGGCAGAGAAGTATGACGGGAGCTATGAAAAGCTGGCCAAACGGATTCGCCAGTTTGTCTCTCCTGAGCTTCAGGCCTCTGCCCTGGAGGTTTACTTCCGTTCCCTCACACTCTCTTGTATCGTGAGGAACGGTGATGCCCATCTCAAAAATTTCGGTGTACTCTACACGGCATCAAACAAACCGGTGCGCCTTGCACCTGCTTTCGATATCGTTTCAACAACAGCATATATCAAAAAGGACACTTTGGCGCTTACTCTGGACGGCAGCCAGCGCTTTCCCGCAGCAAAAAAACTCATTGCCTTCGCAAAAATGCACTGTAATCTTCAGCCAGCAAAAGCAAAACTCATTATCGAAGAGGTTGCCGATGCCGTTGCTGAAACCGTTGCAGGTTTGCGCCAGCATACGCTCGATTTTGCGGATTTTAAGTCTGTTGGTGAGGCCATGCTCAGTGAGTGGAATGAGGGGCTGACGGCTATCGGGCAAAATAAGGGAGAATGAACAAACTGCTGAACAAGCGGAGGAATGTCTGTCAACGTCATACTTTCAGCGTTTGCTGTTCACTAAAGCGGGCTTTGTGATTGGAAAACAAGAATAGGCCAAAAACGGAAAATAAGAATCACCCTGGGTTAGCTTAAACAACCTCAGAGCTATGAGGTCACGGTTCAAAACGTTAACCATCTACAGCAGCGTTAAGGAACCTTGCGCGATATCCTGATAAATTATGATGATTTCGGCATGATTTCAAACTCTGACTTCGAGCGGTAAAAGCAGACATCGAATTCCATAAAAAAATTTGTTTGCCCGAGAATCAGCGGCACATCACTTTTAACCCATGCAAAAACGAGACATACAGGTTCAAAATCTCTATTCGTATTCGTTATTTCGAGTTTATTCATCAATATCTCTGCCACTCCGAACGTATTGTACGGTGTTGGCATATCGTAAATTTTGCCCTGTTCAAGCGGAAAAATATTTCCCTCCGCATCAAGCTGTTCCGCTATAATCCGAATCAGTCTGAGTTTGTCAACTATCCGTAACTGCTGAACAAACGGAAGAATATCTGTCAAAGTCATAATTTCATTTCTCTGCTGTTCACTAAAGATGCTGTTTCGAAACGCGTCTTACTAATCGTCTTATCTCATTTATTTAAAATCAAATATAAGAAAACCTCGCTGTTTCTGCTCCCTTGGCTTGTACAGATCCGCAATAAACTGAAAATAAAGATAGCAAAAGATCCTTAAACAATTATTCAACAATAATACTTCGTGCTTCATTTCACCTCCTCACTACCCCAAAATCACCGTTTGCATCAGTATTTGGTTATTGCCATAAAAGGGCACGTCGGTCGTGCCAAGCACTGAAGGCGAATTTGTTGATGTTGCTCCCTTTCCCGATATCCTGATTGAGCCATTTCTCAAACATCGATTTTTTCCTCCTGATCGGGATTTTCGCAGTGCTCAATGCCTGCAGCCTCTTCCAGTTGCCTCTTCAGCTCCTTTTTTGAGGGCAGATAGAGCTGAGATACTTTGAGGCAAAGATATTTGAATCCTGGGGGAGGGTCAGTTCAACCAGCGCATCATGCTTGCGATGGCACAACAGAATGCCGATGGTCGGAAGCTCATCCGCCGGTTTTTCAATAATCAGCCCCTTCTCTGAGAGTTGCCTGATTCTCTCCCTGTCACGGCTGAGCGCAGGCCGTTCATAGAGCGCCAGCTCTCTGGCACCCCAACTGTTTTTGTGTGCTTCAATTTCGTAGAAGCGGCGCTCATCAGCGTTCGTGATGGTCAGCAAAGCAACGTAATGTGTCCATCCAAGAGAGAAGCTTCCTGCCAGTGTTGCAGTGAGATTCTGAAGCATTTTTGGGGCATTGAGAGTGGCATCAAAAGATGTAACAGGCAGTGCCTGTTGAACCTCCGGTAGTCCACTTTGAAACTCATTTTGCCTGCTTTCAGATTTTGCAGGCACTGTCTGCAAAATTCCAGAATAAGTGAGATAGAATTTACAGCAGAGCGCAAGGCATC
>CAIJWE010000093.1 GCA_903824295.1 uncultured Chlorobiaceae bacterium | reverse complement strand
CTGCCTGCACGGCAGTGAACTGTGATGTATCGAGCAACATAAGCCGCGGATTTTTCTAAGCTGCCTGCACGGCAGTGAACGAATGCGATATTAATACTCTACTTGATAACATTTTCTAAGCTGCCTGCACGGCAGTGAACTGGAGAGATTTGAATAGTTTAAGGTCTCTAAATTTCTAAGCTGCCTGCACGGCAGTGAACCCAGATGTCTTGCAACAAACCTCTAACCGCTTTTTCTAAGCTGCCTGCACGGCAGTGAACAAACGCCAGACCGGGAACCGATAATGCCTATTTTTCTAAGCTGCCTGCACGGCAGTGAACTGGTTTGTAACGATACTCCGCATACCGCTCTTTTTCTAAGCTGCCTGCACGGCAGTGAACGGTGGTTGACGTGTTTGAAGATGCCAAGTCCTTTTCTAAGCTGCCTGCACGGCAGTGAACGCAATCAGGCGCAACGTTGATTTGTTTTTCTCTTTCTAAGCTGCCTGCACGGCAGTGAACGATTTCTTGATTGAGAAGTTCGGACTGGATCATTTCTAAGCTGCCTGCACGGCAGTGAACAAACAACGCCTCAGCCTCAAACACCGCATACTTTTCTAAGCTGCCTGCACGGCAGTGAACGTATCCGGTTAAAAGTTTGCTGCTGCCGGTCTTTTCTAAGCTGCCTGCACGGCAGTGAACTACAGATATTTTCAAATAAAACATTCTCAAAAAAGAGGTTATCTGCATATTCGAGCAAAATACCCTTTTTTGAAAATGATTTTGTTATCCTTATCTATCAGCAGTTGTAGCGCAGCAACAAAAAATAGGGTCAAAACCAGGGTACTGTCGCCTCTTCACTTAGGGCATAGGTATTAAAGACCCCTGGTTCAGGTTTTTCTACTTTTTGTTGATTTATAAAAAGCCTAAAAGATTGACCGCTGCTTTCGCTTTTCAATGTTACATAGGGCAGGGTTAACTGTTTTTCAACAGTATTCGGAATACGGATCAGCGCCTCTTCTTCAGATAGTTGATGTCGCTTGATCTGGCGCCGCCGTATGCGCTCGGCACTGCTTTTGCATTGAACCCGCTTTACCGTAGCATGACTGACTTGCTGTGGTACCTCTTGAATATCACCCACACGCAGATGATCAAGTAGAGCTGACAATGATAGATTGACCATCACATTTTGAATGTGAGCCTCACTGCCATGCAGCCTTAATCTTTCTCCAAGTCGTTTTCTCTTATTGTCGAAGTCAGGAAAACTTACGCCAATAGTGGTGCTATTCGTTTGTACAAGTGCCTTATGCAACTTGTTATAAAGGAGATTCATAATGATGCTTGGGGGAAATTCCGGGTTAGGAATAATCCGCAATTCGATATAATGACTCATATTTTCACTCCTTTTCGCTTTCGCCAAATACACCGCCTCTTATCAGCGTTGCCATCACAAAATGCTGGGATCCAGCTTCAGCAGGAACCTTGTCGCGAGTTGTCCATGCATCAAGCAACGAGTAAAAATCAGCTTTTTCTTTAGGTTGACGGTATGCTCTGCCCACTGTAGTAACTGAGCCGTAAGGTTCAACGGCTATAGGCCCGACACTGTCAGGATCATTTGCATTGGGGTACCAGGTATCGATGGTACGCAAGGCGTTTCCGATTTTCTGAGAGTGCATAGCGGCATTATCATCTATCGCATAGAGTGTTTTGCTCTTCTGACCTTTGCCGGAACTACTTTTATCTAAAATTAATTCCTGGCTTGGATACACTTCCTGTCCTTCGCCGATGCGAACAAAAGCTACGACATCCAATAACACATATCCGTCATTTTTTAGTCCTTTTTCAATCACGTTGCTTAATCCTTTGATAGCTTCACTCGATCCTGCTGGGACGTCAAAATTACTTAACTTAAACTCCAGTGCGTTGAAAGTCCAAGGCTGTATCTTGTCACCATCACGGTTACTGACCCTTACCTCAATAGACTCTGCACCAAGACGGTTGCGCCACAAAAAGCGGCCATTGGCAAGGTTGCAAGCATAGCGCTTTGAGAGTTCACCAAAACCTGTTTCATTTACATAACCTTGAACAATCTGGTTCAGTTTTTCTCTATACGCCGAATTATTACAGGCTGACGGACTGCCGGCACCACCTAACACTCGCAGGGTAAAGCGAACCTTCAGGGTATCACAATCATTTGGTAATGTTGCCACGTCCACACGCTGTAGATTCGGATTTTCAATGGCAGCATCCAGTTTTGCTGGATCAGAATCTTTACCTTTAAGCCGATTAGAGATAGTGCCTCGCACTGCTTTTTCACGAATTGTTATGGGTGGCCATTTATAGGAATCGTCTCGTTGCTCCCATTTGCCGGCAAAAAACAGGGCGTCTGAGGGGTCAAGTTTGCGTTCAAAAGCCAATACTGAGGCGGTTTTAATGTCAGCCATGATTCACCTTCTTTAAATTATTGAAGTTGGTCAAAATAGTATTACGAACAAATGCAGCGGTAAAGGCCTTTTGCGACATCAGCCTCATGCCTCCAGAAAATATTTTTTGTATCGGTTAAACGATGCGGGCTAATCCATTGCCCAAGCGAATAGATGCATTCAACAAAGGAAAATGGAGTTTCTGTGTCACGAGCATTGAGCACCTGTCCAGCATCATAACATTCTGAAATAGAGCGATATCCAACAGGAATCGGGACAATCCAACCAGGTTTTTTACGCACTTGCCATTCAACAACCTCTGCATCTTCCTCCGTGATTATCGGTTCATGATTGATACTTGATAAATCAAGCAACGCATCGAAAGATGTTGCTTCGGGATTGATCGTTTGCAATTCAATGGTGCGTTCGTTCAGCAGATCTTCCTTGCTGGTCAGTAAAAAACCTGGCAATAAACGACGAAGTTCAGCTTTAAGTGCATCCCCGGTAGCATCCCAATCGCTCAGTCGAGCTGTTAGTTTTTTCGTAAATAGTGGCAAGATGCTTCCCCCTGCAAGTCGCAACCCTTGCGCAGTCTTTAATATGTCCTGCGCCAGTTCTTCTCTTTGTGATAGATTCAGTTCATTGTAAGCATCACTCTTTACCTGAATCAATAAACTCATCGTGATATGCGCTCGCCCCTCTTCAGCAAAAGAAGGTGACTCACCCTTTTTATTCAGAGGGTTACGTGTTAATCGAAAAACCTTATCACCACGCTCAGGAGAATATATCTGTGCTTCAAAACGATGACAGATTACACCGACCCCACAAAAACTCAAATCGTTGTAACGATGTTTGATTTTTCGCTCCAAGGCATGTACAAAGCCAAGAATAGCTGACATGGCAGGAAATCCCCAAGTCAGCGGGCTGGAAATACAGTTGGCGTTTTGAACACGCAACCGGGGCAGTACCAATAACGCATCAGGGTTTTGGTTCATAGAGCTATCTCCGGATTGAGCCATGCAAGCTCTTTTTGTAAAAGTTTTTTCCATTCCAGTCGCTCATCATCGCCAAAACGGAGATGATCAGTCTGCAAGGTTGCATTCAGCCAGTTGGCAAACTCATGGCTTATCTGCCGTTCCCAACCTGTAGCTTCCCTTTGCTGTTGCCATTCGTCATCAGTTCGTTCCGGATCTAACCAGAACGCCTGTGCTTGGTTAAGCAAGCACTCAGGTTTTGTTGACCAACCAGATGGTAACCCTTGAATTTCTGATGAATACCGTAGTAACTCGTCTATGATCTTCCCCACTAATTCTGCTCTTGTTTGACGCATATCTGCATTACTCTCGCGATCTTGTACTTTGACTAAAAAATTCTTGAGTTCGTTAGTAAGCCGCTTTACTCTGCCTGCAAATATTTTCGGGAATACAGACTCCACACCAAAAGGTGCACGAATTGCTGCTGAATTCCATGAAGGGGGAAGTGACGGCAGCAAAAAAGCTTGGCCCCTGCGTTCACTGTTTAGCTGGGAAATGTTTTGTGGCTTGGTTCCCCCAAAATTTTGAACAGCCAAGTTTGGGTAGTCACGATAACCTTCAGGATAAGACTTATTTTCTTTCTTTGCCTTACGGGCCGCTTTGGTTGCATCATTAAAACGGGTCTGAACTTGCAGGTAAACCTCATGGACCAAGGCTGTTGGAAATAAGGGGGCCAGCAGATGATATTTGCTATTACCTACCGGAAAGTAGAGCTGTTTTGCTAAAGTATGTGTCGTTGGTGGGATTTTAGGGCTTTTGATATCACAAAATGCTTGAAACCACCTCTCTTTTTTCTCATCTGAAGCAGGCAATGCTGTGCGTAAAGCTTCATCGTTACGAAAAATCCGAGAGAGAATTGTCTCACCTTGATCACTCAAACGCAGTTGTAAAAACTTGTATACATCCAACGCTGCTGCATTGCCGACGACATCATTCGCAGGATGCTTTAAACATGCCGTAGATACCCAAAATGAATCAGCCTTTTCCTTTGCTGCATACAGAGAACTTCCCTTTGCATCAGAATTTTGATATTTGACGGCATGGGTAACTAACGTCAATTCTTTAACACGAAGTGACTTATTGTCTAACCAAGCTTCGGGTTGGTAGCTATCACTCAAAGATTGCCTTGTTTCTTCGTATTCATCCTTGATATCGTCTATTAATAATTCCAATTGACAACGATCAACTAATAACTGTTGTTGTTTGTCTTCCTTCTTTTTCAATTTATCAAGCTTTTCATCAAGCCGGATTTGAAGAAAAGATTGAATCAACTCCCTTAATGCCGCCGCTTCGGTCATAACAGATTCTTTTTGATCCATTTATTGAGTCATTTAAAGTTTTTGAATACGTTTTCTTCTCTCGTTCATGTTAATTTCTTCAGCAAGACCGGCGGATTCCCAGCACATGATGATATTGCCAGCCTTGTTCAGCACCTCTTTTTGGTAAATCTACCCAGCCAAAGCGACGAACACATGCAGCGCGATCGACAGACATACGCTCAGCCAAAGAGTCTACCATCGCTAAATAATCTGTTTCTATAAACGGATGAATACGCTCTCCTTTTCTCAGTTCTATTCGTTTAAAAAGACCATCAGTCCTTTTTGGCTCATCGCCTTCTAAATCATAAAAACAGACCGCCTCTTCATATTCATCAAGCATAAGGCCATACCGCAGTCTACCCAAAGGATCATTTCTGAATGGTGTTTCTCTTTGCCATTCACCGGCCAAAATAGCTTGAGATTCCCACCATATATTGACAGGATTGACAGGAGTATCAAAAACATTATCCTGTCCAAGCATCAAGGCTTGTAACTTTGCATGTTCGAGATCAGCCAGATTATCTTTTGGCGAAAGGTTTTTGCTTTCTTTAATTCTCGGCGAAGCGTTAATTTCCGCGTATTGCTCTGTTTTTAAAAGCTTCTCAAGGTCATGAGTGTTGAGAAGAAACGATTCTGTCTCAAACCCTGGGCGGCAATAGGTGGCCTTGCCCTTTCGTTGTTCAAGGCTTTTAATATTGGTACTCAAAAGATAGATGTTTGGTGTACCACAGGGCTCGGGGCGATGGCGCTTGACACGGCCAGCCAACTGTATAATTGAGCGCATTGAAGAGGGTTCTACAATAGCCCAGTCGTAGTCATGGTCTCGGCCAACTTCTGCTACCGGTGTTGCCAGAACCACGATGAGAAGATTCTCTTCACTGGTTTCATCAATCATTTTTCGTAGCAGTGGATCCTGAAAAATTTTTTCAGGATCTTTGCGATCAAGTAAACGGTCAAGCCTTGATTCTATTTCTGAACGTACCAGCAAGGGATGATGTGAGTGGTAACAGCAGAGTCTGAGCTGGTGATTTTGCTCAGCACCAAGAGAAAAAAGAGTTTGGGTAATGTCAATGAGTGGATCAATATTGGCCAGTCGTATCAATCCAAAACTGATCCTCTTTTTAGTCAGAGGATCAATGCTATGATGATTTTTATGCAATTGGTGAAGCATCGTATGAAGTTGCCGGGCAACGTCAGACCGTATGACTTCCTTCTGTTGACTATCACTTATCAAAAGCGCGATTATTGCGCGACGCCGAACTGGTGCCTCACTCAGCTTTTTCAGGCGCGAGGCAACAAACTCGTCATGCGCCTGGCGAAAACTTGAAGATTCGTTATAGTGACCTGCTATGGCACTGTTTTTATGTTCATCAAACCAGGCACAGCAAATATTCACTGGCTGGCCGGGAACACCTCTTGCTTTTTGAAACTGAACCCGTCCGGCACTATATGCCTTAAACAAGCCTTCGACCAAGGAGGGTGGGAGTGTTGCTGAAGAAAGCAGAATTTTGCTGCCAAGCAAACCTGCCCAATGGACAAGTCGGGTCAGAGCAGGTAAATCTGTTATATCAAAGTCATCTGGTTCATCCAACACGAGATCTGAAGTCAGTAACCGTAGCATTGGAGCAATCTGTTTGCCGCCTTTCGTTGCCTCTGTCGCACCAATGAGGTGATCAATGGTACAGGTTAAAATCGGGGCGGCAACCAAAGACTGGGCATTGGGTGTCGTTTGCAGCCATCGTTTAAGGGGGCCAATATCCGTTGCACCATCAAAATGAACATAACTATAATCTTCAGGAAAAAGGGATTCCTCTGATTCTGACCCACTTGCTTCAATCCGGATATCCTGCTTTTTTTCGGTTTCCAGCGCAAATAACGCTTTAACTGCTGTTGATCCAACCATGACAGCCAGATCATCCGATTCCAATCCAAGTCTGCTTCGATAAGCTTCACCTGTTTGCAAGGTTAAGGTACGCAAGCCCAAGGCTATTGTGAATCTTGCACCTTTGATCGGGTCTGCTAAACCATACATGATACGACCATTGGCAAATGTTTTTCCACTGCCGGTAGAAGCCATATTGACACCAAAAAAACCATTTACAGCAGCTTGACCACGTATGGAACAGGCAAGGTCATAAGCATTATCCTGCCAACGATACCGGTCGTCTGCTGAACGTTGCTTGAATCCCTTGTGACGAGCAATCCGTGGCAATGCTTTTTCAAGCATAGGGAGTATTTGCGCTATCCATCTGGCATTGTTTTCCACTCCAAGCAAGTGCTCATCCAGTCGTTGTTTGCGCTTGCCGGTGTTACGGTCAGTATTGGCATAAAGAGGAAAGCCAGCAACGCCCAATTCAGGGTTTTCCGGAAGACTTGAATAGTAATGATCAGCCAGCATCAGACTCAAGCGAGCCAAATGTAAACTGTAGATATTATCAAGCCAGTTTGTGGTAAGAAGGTTTGGGCGCTTTAATGCTGAGTCAGCAAGATAACTGGCACGGCTCTGCCACTTTACACTATTTACAGGAAGTAGGTTTTTAAACTCCCAGAAAGGGATTCTTTCCGGCGTATTCGCTTCTGTAAGAGAAGCATTCCATTCAGGGCCCAGTTGTCCTAATAGCGAGTTTAGTCGTTTGGGATTAAATCGAGGTTTTTGAACTATCCCATCCGATTTCTGCCACTGCTGTTTTGGTAGTTGATGATGAGTTACAATTAACCAGGCTATTGCTTGAGCGAAAGGAGGTAATGTGGCAAATGGGCTCGCAGCTTTTTCTTCTAATCCGTCTTTAATCAATGTCTTGAAAAAAGATAACAAGTCTTTTTCTGATTTGCTCTTACCAATTTCGACCATACGGGTTAACCATGCAGTGTCTTTTGCAAGATTATCCTCTGCAGCGTCAATGGTTGCGCTGGTTACGAATGCTTGAAAAAGCCGTAATGAAACCCACTCATGGCGATAAGCATCGGCAAGAGGCTTTGTACTGGTAAGTTTTTTTTGGAACCCTGTACTCGATTTTCCGAAATCATGAAAAAGCGCACTAATTGATGATAAAATTTTGATATCCGATATGGTATGCCAGTCATTTTCATCTTTTCTTCGCAAGACATCACGCTCTGTACTGTTTGTAGGGACAACCCCTCGTTCATTAAATCGGCTGGCATTCCCGACAATCCACATTAAATCAGTACGATCCTGTCCTCTTATCCAGTGACATGCTATTGCACTATTTCTTCTTGCCTTGTGTTTCAGTAACTTTTTAACAGTGTTGAGACCTTGCATGGTGATATGTGTCTGCCATGTACGGCGGCCAAATCGTTCAGCAAACTGATCAAGAATCCTGCGGGTTTCGGGAAGAGCGTATTTTGAGCATTCCGAGATGAACAAAACATTCATTTGCTCTCTCCGGTAGTCAAAGCAATCTCTTTTAAAGAATCAATAATAAAATCAAGTGCTTCATGTTTGGTAAAACTTCTGATACAAGCTTGACGAAAATCACTTTCATCGTCTCCACGTACTGCAGCGGCAAAAGATAACGGTAAAACCAATGCGTCTTTTATCAGATCAGCAGCATCAAAAACAAGACCTCCACGACGAGTTTTACCATGTAACACAGCTAACCCGTGCGGCAGCCCTAATACCCACGTTGCTGTGGCACCCAATCCATAAGCCAGATAATTCCCGTGATCGAGAAATCTGTTCGCAGGATCAGTCCCTTGTCCTCTTTTCGTTCTGGTGAAATCACCATAGTTAACAGCTTTTACTGCAAACTTAAAAAGCAGTTTACTGAGGCGGGCCTCCATGGTAAGTAACTGCATGGTGTCTTGCGCTAAGGGTATATCTAAAGAGAATTTATCTAATAAACTTTTCAGTTCGGCAGTATCTACTAAAAAACCTTCGTCCCGTAAATCTTTTTTTCCCCATTGAAAACGAATGAAGTCCAGTCTTTTTAATTGTAAAATTTTAGCAGCTTTGAGTCGCTGCATATCATCGAACCAAAACTGTACCCAAGCTTGCAAGTATTCTGTGGGTCGATATTCACACTGAGGAGAAAACCAGGAAACTTCAAGATCAAATTCATTTGCACTGAATAGCGGTGTTCCTCCTCCTCCACAAAAACCAACTAAAACGCCAGCTTTGGCTAACCCACGCATGGCTGCCTGTGTGATTGAAGTACCTGTTCCAAGAAGCACTGTGGTCGTATTGGCAATAGGAATGTTCCAATAAAGAGAGTCATTACCCGCATCGGTTAAGTACTCTACACGACCGCCATTAACCAAAACCCGGCAATGCTCCAGATAGTAAATATTGGCACGCTTTGAATGAAGTATTGTTTTAAGGTCAGAAGAAGATATATCCCGCATACTCGTATCATTTCATTGAGGAAAGTACCGCTGAAGCGGAATTTTTCACCGCAAGCTATTTATTGTATTTCCCTAGATCATGCAACAGCCCGGCCGTTTTGACCCAGTCACCATTGCCGAATTGGTCAGCGAATCGGGCTGCTTTGTCAGCAACTTGCATGAGGTGCTCTTTCAGGTCATGCTCTGCCCAAGAACCATCCGGATTTTGACGAAGATGGGCAACTGGTCGTAACGATGGAGAAGCCATAGAGATGAGTTGAGCGAGAGAGGACAGGAAATTAAACAAGCCAACCATATTTTTCAGTTTACGTAAATTCTTGGCAAAACAAGAAAGCAAAGTGTTTTTATTTTGCGATTTACGTATTTATAAGGCTGGCTGCCTGTCCGGATTTTTTTGGCTGTTCGTGAGGCAAATTGCCGGACAGGCGGTCTCGAAGAGTCAAAAACCTATCGTTTAAGTGGCGGAAACTCCGCAAGTATTTTTGTGACGGCACCGTCTATGTCTTGCTGCATCTCTTTGCCGGTGTTATAATTTTGCAGGATGCCCTGAGCAATGCCACGCCATGCCAGTTCATTGCTTTTTTGGTCCGTAATGTCGATGACCAGCGTGCCTTCTTTGTAATAGCTCACGTAAGGGGTCGGCCAGTACGGGTCATACATGAATAACCTGTGATGGAAAAATCTGTTATGGCCAAATCTGTTATGGTAATAGCCGTGGTGATAGGAGAAGCTCATCGGGGGCAGATTATACCGCTCACGATCCTGTACACCAGCATAAAGTGATACGGTGAAATCAGCGGCACCGTTACTGTTCAGTACGTACCCTTTTGTTGCCAGCTCTCTGTCAACGGCGTTTTTAATGCGTTTTAAAACGAGTGGATTATTTGCAAGAACGTTACTGCTGCTTTTCGTAATCGCATCATCACTCCAGCGATAGGTTTTATAACTGGCGAAAGGAAAACTGCTGTCGTAGTCTGTTACAACCGAGTAGGTGGAACACCCTGCAAGGAACAGCAGGGTCATCATCAGTAAAACCCAAGATGGTACTCTCATGGCTCGCCCTCCCAAAAATGGTGTATTGCTTTTCCTGTAAATATACGCAATTTCGTTGATAGTGGCAGCCGTTCAATAAAAACCTTATCAATCGGGCAGCCGTCTCTGAGTGGACATTGTTTAGATTCTGTTTTATTTGCCAGCAAGACATTGCTTGTGTCTTGCTGGTACTCTGGAAATCAATGTGGAACACCCATGAAATGTTTGCTGCTCTTTCCTCCGCAATGGATTCCTTTTAATCCGCACCTTGCCGGGCCGGCCATCCATAGCATTATCCAGAACCATGGTCATGATGTTCGTTTGCGCGACTTGAATGCCGAGTTCTATAACACGGTACTCACTGAAACATTCCTGTTCAATGCGGTGAAATCAGCATTTTCGGACTTTGATACCAATGCGAGGCCTGTGTTTGAGGCTTGCCCTGAAAAATCCAAACTCTCCGGGCATCCGCAGGATTTTCAGGATCGTTTTCGCCGTTACGAAGAGATCTATACAATGGCGCAACGAAACGAATATCGCAACGCCATCACACGAATTGATTGGGCGACAGGAATCTTGCGTGACAAGGAGGCATTTTACGATCCCGCTGTTGCCGATGAAGCATTGTCCGTTATCAATACAGCCTGTGGTGTGCTTTCGGCAACCCATCATCCGTCTGGCGTCTATTTTATGACTCCGAAGGTCACTATTTATTACGGTATTGATCGCCTCAGGCAAGTATGCGAAAACATCCCTGGCAATATTTTTTACTCGTTTTACAATAATCTGATCGTTGACCTGCTTAAAGATAAGCCGGAATTTATCGGCATTTCGCTTGGCGACTATTCACAACTGCTTCCAGGGCTGACTTTGGCCATGCTGCTCAAGAGGTCAACCAGTGCTCACATCTCTGTTGGCGGCAATTTGTTCGGGCGGCACACCGACATCCTTGTCAACAACCCTGACTTTTTCCGCATCTTTGCCGATTCGGTTATCTACAATGAAGGCGAAAAACCTGTTGTCGAATTGCTCCGGTACCTTGAAGGGAAGATGAGCGTCGAAAGCGTGCCAAACCTTATGTACATGGGTAAAAATGGGAGCATCGTCGTGAACGATGAGGTACCACCGTTTGCCATCGGCGAGTTGTTTCCACCCGAATATCGCGACCTGCCAGCCGAAAACTATTTTTTTCCCGAACTGATCTACAATATTCAGGCCAGTCGTAATTGTTATTGGCAAAAGTGCAGCTTCTGCACCCATCATTTCGGCAGCCAATACGCCATCAAGCCGGTAGAGAGGGTTATTGCCGAAATCAAATTGCTTCAAGCGAGCCATAGCGCTTGTTTTTTTCACTTTATCGATGAGGCTATCAGCCCCGCCTATCTTGCACGCCTTTCACAGGCGATCATTGATGAGGGCTTGAAACTCAATTTCTATATTTACGGTCGCCTGGAGTCTGCGTTTAATCGAGAGCTCTTCAAACTGGCGCATCGCGCTGGTCTGCGCATGGTGCTGTGGGGATTTGAGTCGGCCAATGAGCGGATCTACCACCTGATGAACAAAGGAAAGGTCACCAAAAAGCAGGAGCGGCTGACGATTTTGCAGGCGGCTCACGATGAAGGTATTTGGAATTTTCTTTTTCTTATGTTCGGGTTTCCCACGGAAACGCTCGATGAGGCCAAAGAGACCGTCGATTTTGTGCGCGACAACCGGTACATGCTCTCGCATGGAACCGGTAACTCGTTCATGCTGGCAGATGGTTCGCCGATACACAAGCATCCTGAGCGCTATGCGATAACGAGTACCGAAAAAATCCGCAACGGCTTCAATTTTGCGCTTCGTTTTACTGTAAACGGCGGGATGAGCCCGGAGCAGCGGAAAGAACTTGATCGGTATAAGGCTGACAACTGGCGGCTTTCGGAAATGAAGTATCGCGGCTCCAGTTTCAGGGAAAAGCTCTTCCTCTATGTGTGCAAGTATGGGGTAAAGCGTGTCTCGGAATTGAACCAGACGATCTGGCTATAAGGGTCTGCTGAAGTTTTTCCCGAAAAGCGAATGCTCTTAACCAAGACCAGGTGAGCCATAAGAAACAGCGGCTCACCTGATCATTTCTGTGCTGCCATCTCTCAGCTACCGGCTTCCCATTCGGCAAAGAGGGCGTTGAGCTCCTTGCAGAGTGCATGGTAGCCGTCAAGAATTTTGGCGGTCTCATTCTGGCTTTTCTGATAGAAATCTTCGTTGGCCATGATGGTTTCTGTTGACTCTTTCTTTTGTTCGAGCTGGTTGATTTTATGCTCGACCTCCTCCATTCTCTTTTTGTCTTTTTTGGCTGCGGCGCTCTTTTTGGCCTGCTCGTTCTCCTTTTCGGCGGCTTTTGCGGGTGCGGCCTGGCTTTTTAGCTTTTGTGTGGCTTCCAGTTTGCGCTCGGCTTCGATCGCTTTTTCGGCGGTTTCAAGGTATTCGGCGTAGGTGCCGAGGTGGAGTTGCAGCGAGCCGTTTTTTATTTCGACCACTTTGTTGACCAAGCTGTCGAGGAAGTAGCGATCGTGGCTGACAATGAGGAGGGTGCCGTCGTAGTATTCGAGCGAGTCGATCAGCATCTCTTTGGAGCGCATGTCGAGATGGTTGGTCGGTTCATCCATGATGAGCAGGTTGGAGGCCTGGAGCAATATTTTTGCCAGCGCGACCCTCGATTTTTCGCCTCCCGAGAGTACCCTGATTTTTTTG
The DNA here is from genome assembly GCA_903824295.1 of uncultured Chlorobiaceae bacterium. Lineage (GTDB taxonomy): Bacteria > Bacteroidota > Chlorobiia > Chlorobiales > Chlorobiaceae > Chlorobium. The sequence goes on along the minus strand of CAIJWE010000093.1, from coordinate 17,092 downwards.
TTGACGGCATCGCCGCTGAAGAGAAAGCAGCCGAGAATGTCGCGCACCCTTTTTTGTGCTTCGGACGAGGGGGCTGAGTCCATCATTTCCACGTAGACGCTTTTGTCTTGCGAGAGGTTTTCGGTCTGGTGCTGGGCAAAGTAATTGAGGGTAACGTTATGCCCCATGGTCAGTTTGCCGTCAAAGTCGATCTCTCCGGCCAGAATTTTGCAGAAGGTTGTTTTTCCGGCGCCGTTTGAGCCCACAATGGCAATCCGGTCGCCGCGCATGACCTCAAGGTTGATGCTGTTGAGCACCTGTTTTTTTGTGCCGTCTGGGAGCAAATAGGCTTTTTTGACTCCATCGAGCCGCATGACCTCACGTCCGGAGGGGTTGGCCTTGGGAAAGCGGAAGGAGATGCGTGTGTTATCCTCTTCAGGGGTGAACATGTTTTTTTCCATCTTCTCCATCTGCTTGAGGCGGCTCTGTGCCTGCCGGGCCTTTGTGGCCTTGTAGCGGAAGCGGTCGACAAAGGCTTTCAGCTCAGCCATTTTTTTCAGGTCACTGGTGTATTGGCCCATCATCAGCTCATAGCGCTCAGCCTTCTCCTTTTCGTAGTAGGAGTAGTTTCCCTTGTATTCGTTGATGCGCTCAAAGGCGATTTCAAGGGTTTTGGTGGTGAGCTTGTCGAGAAAAAAGCGGTCGTGCGAGACGATGATGTAGCTGTGCTCGTAGTTGAGAAGATAGTTTTCGAGCCATCTCAGCGAGTCGATATCGAGGTGGTTGGTCGGCTCATCAAGCAGCAGCAGCGTTGGGTTCTGGAGCAGCAGTTTGGTGAGGTGGAGGCGCATCTGCCATCCGCCTGAAAAGGCCTTCACTTTTTTATGAAAATCTATTTCGCTGAATCCGAGACCGGCGAGCACCTTTTCGGCATTCGACTGCATGGTGTAGCCGCCCAGAAGGTCAAATTCGTGCATGGCATCGGAAAAACGCTCGATAAGCTGGTGGTACGACTCGCTTTCGTAATCCTGTTCGGGCAGGGCGAGTTCGTGCTCCATGCGGGTTATTTTATTGGCCAGTTCGGCGAGCCTTGCGTTGGCCTGAAGGGCATATTGCAGAGCGGTTTTTTCCAGATCGGCATCAAAGGAGATTTCCTGGGGAAGATAGCCGATGGTGGTGTCGGCCGATTTCATAAAATGGCCGGTGGTGATGAGGGCTGATTCGGTTGATGGTCCGCTGATAAGGCGCAAAAGGGTTGTTTTTCCTGTTCCGTTAAGGCCGACAAGACTGACATGGTCTTTGTCGCCTATGCGGAATGATGTATCGGTCAGGAGCTCTTTGGTTCCGACGCTGAGGGAGAGGTTACGGGCTTCAAGCATGATAAAAAGGCCTTAATAAAAGTAATCGACATCGTTGAAATAATTCTGTAGCACGGTGGAAAAGATACAACTTTTATCGGGATACTTCGCCTCCTGTTCTTAAAAGGCTAATCTCATTAATTATAGATAGTTAAATGAACTATTTTTATTTGTTATCAGGATAAAACAGCCTGCAACGATTTTATGTGACCCGGCTTTTTATTGCAAGAGCGATATAAATAATAGCGCTGAGTTTCTGCAAGGGTTATTGCTTATTATTGAGTTTCTTTGTCCATTGAGCATCGAAATCTTTCTGTCGGAGCTTGTTCGGTTTGCTCTTCCGTGTTATCGGTGTTATTCCCGCTTTGACCAACAGGTCTTCTTCTCGGGTGTTTCGCTGACGTGGAGCTTGAATAAATCTGGTGTCGCATATTTGGCTGTTTGTACGATAGATACTTTTAAAGTAAATTTAAAGCACTGTGTTTTTTCTGTAATTGGGTAAAAGGGGGAACCTGATGAAAACCATGACCATTCGGGTTGGATCTCGGCTGTTGAGTGCCAAGAGAGAATTTGATCGCACTCTGGCTGCAAGCATCTCCAGTTTCTTTGCCCTGCTGGCAGACTGGACTTGGTATAAATGGAAAATTGTCGCTATCGCTCTTGTGATTCTCCTTGTCGGACTTACGGCTTTAAACTCATCGTTATCGGCCGCTGGGTGTGTCCCCGAAAACTTTATTAAAATACACGGAGGCGAATTTACAATAGGAAGCCCGGAGAGTGAAGTTGGCCGCCAGAACGATGAAATCCAGCACAGGGCAAGCGTTAGTGACTTTTATATGAGCAAATATGCCGTGACCGTTGCTGAATTCAGGAGATTCATTGAGGCATCAAACTATCTGACTGATGCTGAAAAAGGTAGTGGAAGTTGGATTTATGATGGTGTGAACGTCCTCAAAAAAGCAGGTGTAAACTGGCGTCACGGAGTGAGGGGTAGTTTACGGAGCCCGAGTGAAGATAATCATCCGGTGTTGCATGTTAGTTGGAATGATGCCGTAGCCTATTGCCAGTGGATATCGCAAAAAACAGGAAAGCAGTTCCGCTTGCCCACAGGAGCAGAGCGTGAGTATGCTTGCCGGGCAGGAAGCCAGACACCTTTCAATACGGGAGAAACCTTAACAACAGATCAGGCAAACTATGACGGGAACTATCCATACATGCATAACCAAAAAGGCGTGTACAGAGCGAATACTGTTGTGGTTAACCGTTTTGATCCGAATGCATGGGGGCTTTATAACATGCACGGCAATGTTCTGGAATGGTGCAGTGACTGGTATGGAGTGAATTATTACGCCGACTGTAAAACAAGAGGTACCGTTATCAATCCTGCAGGACCACCAACCGGTTTGACCCATGTGCTTCGTGGCGGGAGCTGGAACGATTTTGGAAGGCGCTGCCGGTCAGCTTCTCGCGATAGCGGCACACCCGAGTTTTGCAGCAACTACACCGGCTTCCGCCTGGTTTTTGCGCCTTAGTCAGCAAAATAGTAATCTGTTTGGGGATTTTGTTTTGGGGTGCCCTGAAGTGAATCCGATTTATAATTCGTATCTATAAAACGATGGCTGTATTTTAACAAAAACAAAAGAGCAATGAACAAGCAAATCGACCGTGTACGGGCGCTTCTTTCGCTCGCCGCCGTTGCACTCGTGACCGGGTGCAATCCAACCGTAAAAATTGAAGCCCCCGACAAACCCATTGTGATTAACATGAACATCAAAATCGATCATGAAATCAGGATTAAGGTTGACCGGGAACTCGACTACCTGCTTGAAAACAAACAAGGCTTATTCTAACCAGAAGAAATGGAACAATGAAAAATATACAATCCATCTTGTTAAGAGTAGCGGCAGTAATGATGCTGTTCATGGTTTTTGCTGTGCCAGCCTTTGCGCTTGATATTAAAACCGCTCGATTGAACGGACTTGCCGGAGAGGTTGACAATGGACTGCTTGCCATCCCTGCTGATGCACCGACTGACGCGGAGGAGTTAATTGCAGATATCAATAAATTACGCCGTTCTGAATATGCAAAAGTTGCTGCCCAGAATAACCTGACTATTGATGTTGTGGGTGAGATGATGTTCCAGAAAATCTATAGCCGTCTTCCGGCAGGGACGTGGGTAAAGGTTCAGGGGAAATGGATAAAAAAGGCAAAGTAATCCTGCAAAAAAAAGGGGCTCTGCGCATACTGCTCGCTTTGCTTGTACTGTTGGCCCTTTTGCCGACAGCCGCATGGTTCTTTTTTCCCTGGTATGCTCAATCACTGGTAAACCGTGCCCTTGAGGGGAAGCCGTTTCGTGTTGAGGTTTCCGGTGTAGAACGGCCGGGTATTTCGGGCATTGGGTTTCGCTCAATAAGGGTACTCTTGACCACACCGCCCAATGACTGCAGTGATACAGCCACCTACACGTTTTCACTGACAAACAGTTTTCTCTCCTGGCATTTCGAAAACCGTGATACCCTTGGTTCCTGGTCACTGTTGCCCGATGTTGTCAATGCAGCATTCACTCTCGAAGCCGATTCACTCACGGTAAAGCCTGACACTGAAACGGTTACCTTCAGCGACTGCAAACCACAGATAAAAGCGGGCATTGAAATTTCGCGTAAAAAAGGGCACACCCTCTTTTTTACACCGCTTTCTGCTTCCTATTCCATCGAGGGAGCTACCATTACGAGAGAAAAGCTCCGCCTTGAAGATGTGGACTTCAAGGTACAGCTTCGCGCGGCAGAAAACTGGCAGCAGAAATTGGATACACTGCGTATAGCACAACTCTTAAACGAAGGAAACCCATTACCGGCAGGCAATTTCAAAGCGCTTTTTGGTTTCAAAAAAGACCAGCTCAAGCCCTGTATCATCACACTCACTGACTGTTCAATGGAGCTCTTTCATTGGAAGGCTTCGACAGAGCGTATTGATTATGACCTGAAAAAAAAACAGTCCCGATTCATCCTAACCCTGGCTCAAATTCCACTCACGGAAATCCAGGGCTATAACCAGGGTGGCAGCAAAACACTTTTCGCATCAGGCCGGATAAGCGGTTTTATTCCTGTCGAATTTCAGGATTCTACAGTGCTGGTGAGGAATGCCGTCGTTATGGCCGAAAAGGGCTGCCAGATTGTTTTTTATTCACGAAAAAGCAAACCTTGGCTCTCGCTCAATATCGAAGGTAACGAGGTAGTAAAAAATCTCAATGCTCGAATTATACTGAACAGCCACAACGAAAAGCTATCCGGCCTCGCTATGAGCGACCTGTCGGCGACACTGTTCGGCGGAACAATCTTCTCAACACCTGTCAACATTGACCCGTCAGCAAAAGCCACACTCTTGACCCTGAAGCTGAACAACATCAAGCTGCTCGACCGTGTGCGCATGCACGGAGATTTCAAGAGCTCGATGAAAGGGTCGTTAAGCGGAACCATTCCGCTTACTATAACAAAAAATGGATTTTTAATCCGGAACGCACATCTTCAATCTTCCGGAGGCGGCACGGTCACCATGGTCGAACCGTCAAAAAAGCAAAGTGCAAGCGAACGCATTTTTGGTCCGCAAAAGCATGATACCGACTATATCTTCAGCGAGCCCGAATTTGTGCTCAACCGATCATTGAACGGAAGCACGACCATTACGTTCAGTTTGAAAAATCTGTTTCGTAAGGCCAACGAAAGAGAAATACGGCTCACCCTGCCAAAAGGAACGCTGACGCTCTGGCATAATCGCCTGAATCTCGATATCGCTTCTCTGTCGAACTTCAGCGCCGGATTTTTTGACGGCACAATCGCTATTCGACATTTCGATTTCGATATGGCAAAAAAGAAGGGCGAAACCACGCTCCAGTTCAATACTATTCCGCTGCAGAAACTGCTTGACCTGCAGGGTGCAAAAAAGATCTATGCAACAGGAAGCGCTGGAGGAAATATTCCGGTAAAAATGAATGGCAATTTGTTTGAAATCACGAATGGGGGGATGAACGCAGAGCAATCCGGACAGATTATTTACGCGACGACACCTGAAGAGCGAGCCGCAGCAAACCAGGGACTTCGCACCACCTACGAAGCACTCTCAAACTTTCTCTATGTAGAGTTGCTCTCTTCAATTAATATGAGTCCGGATGGAAATTCAACCATAACCATCAAGATCAAGGGACGTAATCCCGACTATCAGAGTGGACGACCTGTCGAACTGAACCTCAATGTCCAACAGAACCTGCTCGATCTCATGCGCAGCCTCACCATCTCCTCGGACATCGAACAGATCATCTCTGAAAAAGCTCTGCAAAAGCGCGAAAAATAATAATGACGACTCTGGAGTTCAGAACGGAATCAGCCAAGTTCAGTGCCAGCAGTTGTTTGGAATTATCAATTATTCTGTGCTGGTTTTTTGTAAATTTTTATCACATAAAGCACAAGATTTTAAAGTAAAGAGCGTCGAAGAGGAAAAGTTGTGGCCCAGGATGGGCGATTATCAACTGGTAGAAACAGGGCATGTACAGAATGAAATCAAAAATATATCTGTTTCTGGGGATGTTTTTTTTCATCCTCGCTTCGCCGTTGCGGGCTGAAGAGACGCTGACTTGGCAGCAGTGTGTCGGCGAGGCCAAGGCAGCGCATCCCGACCTCTCTTCGGCCCTTGCGCTCTTGCAGCAGGCAGAAGCGGACAAGCGCATTGCGGGCGGTGCACGTTTTCCGAGGATCAGTTTTGCTGTGAGCTCAGAGAAGAGCGGGACGACGGATGAAGGGAGGATCTCAACAGCCGCACACTCCTATTCGCTGACGGCACAGCAGCTTGTGTATGACGGGCACAAGACTTCGAATATGGTTGCCAGTACCAGAGAGGCCATCAAAGGGGCGCAATATAATTATAATGTGGTCTCCGCTGATCTTCGTTTTGCCCTTCGGACGGCGTTTACGCAGTTGCTCAAAGCACAGGAACTTGTCGGTCTTGCCGGTGAGATTGCTGACCGGCGGCAGAGAAATGTCCGTCTTATCAGTTTGCGCTATCAGGGAGGACGGGAGCATATCGGGTCGCTTCGCCAGGCGGAGGCCGATTTGGCCCAGGCGGAGTTCGAAGTTTCACAGGCCAGACGGGGACTGGTTCTTGCCCAGACAACGCTGGCTTCGGCTCTTGGGCGCGACAGTCACAATCCGATCAGGGTTCATGGAGGATTCAATGCCAGTGAGCTTTTGACTTCGAAGCCAGACCTTGCCCTCCTTGCAAAAAATAATCCCCTTTTCCAGCAGCTTGATACCAGAAGCAAGTCGGCCCGTTTTGATCTTGATGCGGCGAAAAATGCTTTTTCACCGGAGCTTTACTTCTCTTCGTCGTTTGGAAGGGGCTCGGTTGACAGCTTGCCGTTCAATGCGGTGGACTGGAGTGCCGGGCTTACTCTTTCTGTGCCGATTTATGAAGGTGGGACGGGTCAGGCAAAGGTTTCGAGGGCGATGGCGGTGGTGAGCCAGAGAAATGCTGACGAAAAGAGTGGCTATCTCCAGATTTTTAACCTGCTCGAAGAGAGTTGGAAGAATTTTCAGGATGCCCGTCAACTGGTTGTGGTGAAGAAAAAATTTCTTGTGGCGGCTCAGGAGCGTTCAACCATTGCCAATGCGCAATATTCGAATGGTCTTGTTTCGTTTAACGACTGGGTGATTATCGAAAACAATCTTGTAAGTGCAAAAAAGGAGTTTCTCAATGCCGGGGCAAATCTGCTGATTGCCGAGGCTCAATGGATTCAGGCAAAAGGAGATGGAATTGATGGGTAGCCGCAAAATGGTGGTAGGGGGTGTTCTTGTTGCACTTTTGGTTTTCGGAGCCGCCGGGTTTTATTATTTCCGTAACAACAGCAACGGGAAGCAGCATTTTGAAGAGGTTCGTGCGTCAAGAGGCACCATCTCCTCAACCGTCTCAACAACCGGAGCGGTCGAGCCGCAAACCCGCGTGAAGATTCAGTCGTCGGTGGGCGGAAGAATCGAAGAGATTCTGGTTGAAGAGGGGCAGCTTGTGAAGAAGGGAGAGGTGCTTGCCATGCTTAGCTCCACCGAGCGGGCCGCGTTGCTTGATGCGGCCAAATTGCAGGGAAAAAGTGAACAGGGGTATTGGCAGAAGGTCTACAAGGAGACGGCTGTTGTTGCTCCGATGGCCGGGCAGGTTATTGTCCGCAGTGTCGATCCCGGTCAGACGGTGACCACAGCCGATGCGCTTTTTGTGCTCTCCGATCGGCTTCTGGTGAAGGCGTATGTTGATGAAACCGATATTGGGCGGGTCAAGGTGGGCCAGAAAGCGGTGATTGGCCTCGATGCCTACCCTGAAATCAAGGTGAACGGGATTGTTGATCATATCTACTATGAGTCTTACTTGCAGAACAATGTCAATATCTATAATGTCGATGTTCTGCCTGAGCGGATACCCGAAGTGTTTCGCTCTGGTATGAGTGCCAATATTGAGATTATTGTGGAGGAGAAGCAGAATGCGCTGCTTTTGCCCGTCGCGGCGGTGCAGAGCAAAAATGGCAAAACGGTGGTGTTGCAGCGCCGACGCAGCAAGCCGGAGGAGGTGCGTTTCCACTCGGTGCAGACTGGGCTGCAGGATGATGCTCATATCGAAATTCTTGAAGGGTTGACGGAGAGTGCTGTTGTGCTGCTTCCGGATACCTCCTTTGTTCTTCCCGGGAAAAAAGGGGGGGCAAATCCCTTTATGCCCCAGCGTAACAGGACACGATGATGAAACCAATACTTGAGCTTGTTGATGTTCACCGGACCTACCAGATCGGCGAAAGCACGGTTCATGCCCTGCGTGGTGTTTCACTGACCATTGAGCGTGGGGAGTTTGTGGCCATCATGGGTGCTTCTGGGTCGGGCAAATCTTCATTGCTGCAGATTCTGGGACTGCTCGATAATCCCGACAAGGGGGAGTTCATGATTCTTGGCAATAATGTCAATACCTTGACGGAGGATGAGCAGGCCGGATTGCGCAACAATGTTGCGGGTTTTGTGTTTCAGCAGTTTCATCTGCTCAAGCGCATGACCATTGTCGATAATGTGCGGCTTCCCCATATCTACAGTGGTCTGAAGGGGGATTTTCGCAAAGAGGCGATAGAGCGGTTGAAGCTGGTCGGGCTGGATCACAGAATGGATCATACGCCAAACCAGCTTTCGGGAGGCGAACAGCAGCGGGTGGCCATTGCGAGGGCGCTCATCCGCGATCCGCTCATCATTTTTGCCGATGAGCCGACTGGCAATCTCGATTCGAAAAACTCTGCCGAGATCATGAAGATTCTCAAAGGGCTGCATGATGAGGGAAAGACGGTCATCATGGTGACTCATGAAAATGAAATTGCTGCTTTTGCTGGCCGGGTCATCATCATGAGGGATGGCCTCATTGTCTCCGATGAACGGAGGGAGGGGATGCAGCCCGCTGTGACGGCAGCAGGGGAGATTGCGTTCAATTCGCCGGTTACAGGAAAAGGCGGGTTGTGGCAGGATGGCCGCTTTACCGGGTTTATGGCTCAGGCCTTCCAGTCAATTCTTGCCAATAAAATGCGCTCTTTTCTCTCTGTTCTTGGAATTTTTGTCGGGGTTGCCTCGGTCATTGCCATGATGGCGCTGGGTGAGGGTGCCAAAGCGGCCATGCAGGAGCAGTTGAAATCCATGGGGTCGAATATGCTCTCAATCAGGGGAGGGTCGGCCAGAATTCACGGCGCCGCTCAGGGTGCGGGTGCCGTTGCCCGATTTACCTTTACTGATGTGGACGATATTGCTTCGCTTCGCATGCTGGTCAAAAATACCAGCGGTGTTGTCAACGGCAATGGCCGGATCGTCTATGGCAACAAGAACTGGAGTTCGCAGTTGACGGGCGCGGGGTTCGATTACGGGGCCATGCGTGCGGTGCTGCCCACGGTTGGACGCTGGTTTACCCGCGAAGAGATTCAGATGCGCTCAAAGTCGGCCATTATTGGCGTGACGGTGGTCAAAGAGCTTTTTGGGGGCACCAATCCTCTTGGCAAGACCATCAAGATCAACCGAATTAATTTCAAGGTTATTGGCATTGCTCCCGCCAAAGGCTTTTCAGGGCCACAGGATGAGGATGATGTGGTGATTATCCCTGTAACGACGGCCATGTACCGGGTGCTTGGTAAGGAATATCTCAGCGGCATATTTGTCGAGGTCGCTTCGCCCACCTTGATTGAGCAAGCCAAACAGGGCATCAGTGAGCTGATCCGTAAACGGCATCGGCTGAAAGCGGACGATGATTCATTCAATATCAGGGATATGACCGAAATACAGAAGATGCTGAGCAGTACCACGCAGACCATGAGCCTTCTGCTTGGGTCTATTGCAGCCATATCGCTTCTTGTAGGCGGAATAGGCATTATGAATATTATGCTTGTTTCTGTGACCGAACGAACCCGGGAGATTGGTTTGCGCAAGGCCATTGGCGCTAGAAAAAGCGATATCATGTTGCAGTTTCTTGTTGAGTCGGTCGGCATGACGATCAGTGGAGGCTTTATCGGGATTCTTGCCGGTATCGGCATATCCATGATTCTTGCCCTTTTTGCCGGATGGGCGGTAAAAACTTCGCTGGTATCGGTTCTTCTTGCAACAACCTTTTCGGCACTTATCGGCATCTTTTTCGGCCTTTGGCCCGCCCGAAAAGCAGCCGCACTCAAACCAGTGGAGGCACTCCGCTTTGAGTAATAAAAAATTGCAAGAAATTATTTTTGTGTGCAGGATTTTGCGGTAGAACACGTCGAACTCAATGGAAAGCAACTTGCGGGGTTTCTCGTGTGTGTGGCATGATGACTGTTAGGTTGAAACCAGGCGGGTTGTTTGCTTTAGGCAGCGGATGGGAGAAATCCTCTTTCCGCTGCTTTTTTTGTTTAGCGTTGAAAAAGAGGTGTAGACGTCTCCGTTATTTCATCTTGGATGATTCTGTGAGAATCTCGTAATCTTTTTTTATCTTCAATTCTCGCGCTATCGCCCGATTTTTTCTTGCGTTTTACCGCTGAATAGTGATGTCAAGAGTTGCATCAAGAAATCAATAACCTTTAACTCAGTTATTATGAAACTCATTGCAAAAACAAGCGTCGCTCGCCTCTGGATGATGTTCCTGCTTACTGGAATGATTCTTGGCTCGGTTTCAGGGCGCTTATCTGCGGCCGAGCCAAAGATTGGAGAGAGCTATGGCGGGGGAGTTGTTTTTTATGTTGACGGTACTGGTCAGCATGGTCTTATTGCTGCAAAAAAGGATGCGACAGGTCACTCTGAAGGCAAGGAGGAGGGTGTCTTGAACTGGTATGATGCCAACGTTGCGGCCAATGCTTTTGTGGATGGTTACAGCGACTGGTTTTTGCCGAACAAGGAACAGTTGAACCAGCTCTATGTCAACAGAAATGCTGTTGGTACGATGATCGATACCTATTACTGGAGCTCTTCCGAGAGTGATGTGAACAACGGATGGGTTCATAATTTTTCCAGCGGACAGCAAATTTCCGGCAGTAAGGCAAACGGAAGTTGTGTTCGGGCTGTTCGCGCTTTTTAATTTAATTCTTAACAACGACCATCATGAAGATTGGAGACGAGTATGGTGGTGGCATTGTTTTTTCTGTTGATGGAACAGGGGAGCATGGCCTTATTGCCGCCAAAGAAGATCTGCAGAGGCATTCTTCTTCTGGTGATGAGGAGTGGCGGTTTATATGGGCTGATGCCAAAGCAGCATGTCATGATTTTGTGAGCAACGGTTACAGTGACTGGTTTTTGCCCAACAAGGAGCAACTGAATCAGCTTTATTTTCGGAGAGCTGTTGTCGGTGGTTTTGCTGATTACAGCACTGGTTACTGGAGTTCATCAGAGTCAAGCGTAACGAATGCATGGTTACAGCTTTTTGCCAGTGGGTATCAGAGCCATAGCAATAAAGTGTTTGTAAGTCGTGTTCGGGCTGTTCGGGCTTTTTAACCCTAAACCAATAAAATACAGGAGGAAATAAATGGGCTGGTTAAAGAATATCTTTGCAACCAAACAGGACGACGACCTCAATCGCCTTGTAGGCCGATTGGTTTCCTATCAGGATGAGTCAACTTTTCTCGATGCGCTGCGTGAGGCCATGGCCCTGGCACAGAAAGGAGATGACCTTGGTGTCAGGGCTCTGAATGAGGCGATCCGACGCCGACGCGGGATGAAGGAGGTGACCTTCTTTGTACCCCATGGCGGGCTGATCATGCGATTTGGTGAAGAGCTTCTGGAAGCTGAGGAGCAGTTGCTGGCGTTGGCCAAGTCAGGCAAGTTGCTTGATGATCCCGCTTTCACACAGAGTGTCATCTCAACGGCCTTACGGATATCGCAAGATGGCCTCAGCTCACTTTTGAGGAAAATCTTTTCTCTTGCAGGTTCTGAACAGGGATATGATTTTCAACTGTTGTTCAACCAGATGCAGTCATCCATAAATCTGAGAGATGCCCGTGGAGAGCGGCCATTGACTCAACAGATGCTTGCGGAGAATCAGAGCGATACGGTTTCCCAGGTACCGCCAACAGTCAAGGTCAAGATCGGTGAATATTATTGCGGAGGTATTGTCTTTTATCTCAATAATTCAGGGCAGCATGGTCTTATTGCCGCGAAAGCTGATATGCAGGGTCACTCTGCGGACAAAGAGGAGGGGTACTTTACCTGGGCGGATGCCAAGGCAGCATGTCATAATTTTGTGAGTAATGGCTACAGCGACTGGTTTTTGCCGAACAAGGATCAACTGAACCAGCTTTATATTAATGAAAGTGCAGTCGGTGATTTTGTGGATAAATTTTACTGGAGTTCCACTGAGCGTGATGCAAGTAATGCGTGGAGGCAGTTCTTTGGTGATGGGTATCAGCATGATTACAGCAAGTCACAAGGCTATCGTGCAAGGGCCGTTCGGGCTTTCTGATATAATTTTGAAATATTTTTGAAAAAATGAGCGTATTACTTATGTTTTAAAAGCGGCGGCTTGCCGCAGAAATATAAAAACAGGAGATACAATCATGGCACTGTCACTTTACAAAAGGGATCCCCTGAAAATGTTTGAAGACGTTTTCAATGATAAGGTGTCGCCTTTTTTTTCGTCGATGGTTGCGCCAACGTTTAAGGTTGATATCAGCGAGGACGATAATGCTATCTTTCTTGAGGCTGATATTGCTGGTGTAAAAAAAGAAGATATTAAGGTGTCGATGGAGGAAGGAGTGCTTTCCATAACGGCGGAGAGAACCCAGAATGAAGAGGAGAAGAAAAAAGGGTATCACCGCATTGAGCGGTCATGGGGGAGTATGAGCAGGAGTTTTACCGTCGGTAGTAACGTCGATGCTGGAAAAATTGAGGCGAAATATGATAATGGCGTGCTCAAGATTGTTGTCCCCAAAGTGGAACCAACACCGAAAGCGGGGCAAGAGATTCCTGTTCAATAAGTGTGGAAAGGGGCCAACCCGAAACGATTAAAAAAAATACCCCGCAAGCGAGAATCTGCGGGGTATTTTTTTTGTGGGTTGCAATGCTCCTGCTTTAAGAGGCGGCCAATGCTTCCTGCACCTTCAGGGCCGCATCGCGCAGTCCTTTGGCGGCGATAAGGTTCAAGCCTGATTCGTCAAGCATTTTTTGTGCAATTGGCGCGTTGGTTCCTTCAAGGCGGACAATAACCGGAAGGTGAAGGCCAATTTTTTTTGCGGCCTCAATGATGCCGGCTGCTACACGGTCGCAGCGAACAATACCACCGAAAATGTTGACCAGGATAGCCTTGACGTTTTTGTCGCTCAAAATGATCTTGAATCCCTCTTCGACCGTATGCGGACTCGCTGAACCGCCTACATCAAGGAAGTTTGCCGGTTTTCCACCTGCAAGCTGGATGATGTCCATAGTGCCCATGGCCAGCCCTGCGCCGTTGACCATACAGCCGACATTGCCGTCAAGGCGGACATAGTTGAGATTGGATAGTGAGGCTTCGACTTCCAACGGATCTTCTTCATGGGTATCGCGCAGTTCAAGAAAATCTTTGTGGCGGAAGAGTGCGTTGTCGTCAAAAGTGATTTTTGCGTCAAGTGCCAGCACTTTGCCCTCTTTGGTGACGACCAGCGGGTTGATTTCAGCCAGTGCGGCATCAATGGAGATGTATGCGTTGTAGAGAGCGGTGATGAAGCTTACGGCGTTGCGGAACTGGTCACCTTTGAGCCCAAGGAAGAATGCCGCTTCGCGTGCCTGGAATCCCAGAATTCCTAATAGCGGATCAATCTGGATTTTCAGCAGCCGTTCAGGGCTCTCTTCGGCAACTGTTTCAATTTCCATGCCGCCTTCGGTCGAAATCATCAGAACATTTTTTGACGTTGACCGATCAAGGGTAACGCCGACATAAAACTCTTTTTCAATATTCATTCCCTCTTCAACCAGCAGTCTTCTGACCTCTTTGCCTTCAGGACCCGTCTGGTGGGTAACAAGCGTCTGGCCGATCAACTGCTCCGCAATAGCAAATGCCTCTGCAGGCGATTTGGCGAGTTTCACTCCTCCGGCTTTTCCTCTGCCGCCGGCATGAATCTGTGCTTTTACAACAACAACCGGACAGCCGATATCTTTAAAGAGCTGTTCAGCCGCATGTTTCGCTTCATCTTGTGAATAGGCGACAATTCCTCTTGGCACGGCAACCCCGAATTTTCTCAGGATATCCTTGCCTTGATATTCATGAATGTTCATATTTTTGTGTCTTGGGTTACTGACGATCGTTTGCACTAATAACGGCGGTAAGACGCTGAATTGCGTAGAGACGGCATTATAACGAAAATTACGATTACGGTAAAACCTCTGGTCGCTGGCTTAACACTATTTTTATAAAAAGTATGATGGATTTTGCGTATTGCATGGAACTTGCGTTCAGGGAGGCTATCAAGGCGTTTGAACGCAAGGAGGTTCCTGTGGGGGCGGTTGTTCTTGACGGTAATGGCCATGTTATCGGCAGGGGGTACAATCAGGTGGAGGCGCTTTGTGATGCTACGGCACATGCTGAAATGATTGCGTTGACCTCCGCCATGGCGACCATCGGCAGCAAGTATCTCAACGGTTGCACGCTTGCGGTGACCCTTGAGCCCTGTCCGATGTGTGCCGGAGCCATTGTTAATGCAAAAGTTGGCAGGGTTATTTTTGGAGCATACGATCCAAAAATGGGCGCAACAGGCACCGTTTTGAATGTGACCGGATGCCGCCAGCTCAACCATCAGCCGGAAGTCTTCGGTGGTATCATGGAGAACAAGTGCAGCAGCCTGCTCCAGGATTTTTTCAGGGAGATTCGTCAAAAGCATTGACAATTGTCAACTGTCTTTAAGCATGTGTTTCAGCGAGCTTGCAAGATGTGAAACAATGTCCTGTGCCATGCCGCTTCCTGACGAAGGAGGCTGGATGGTGTTGAGGCTTTCGACGCCAGCCTTTTTTACGGCCTGGCTGATGGTGACGGAGAGAATCGGATTACACTCCCTGACGATCTCTTTGAGCATGAATGATGCTTCAAACAAGCTTTGCTGAATAATCTCACTTTTATCCTCTTCCGTTATGATCTGGCAGTGGCGGGTTGCAATAATACCGGTGAGACAGGTGATATAGGCGTTGGTTGAACCAGCCATAAAGAGGTTGAGAAACAAGGGGCTCAGCAGGTTTCCTGCAGGCAGCAGCGTCGAGAGTGTATTGCTGAACGAGGATTGTATGATTGGTTTGATGTGGGCCGGTATATCCTCTTTTTTAAAGTCGGAAAGAGGCATGCAGCCGTAGACGGAGCGAACAAGGGTGATGAACTCCCTGAGATGCTGCTCGCGGTTGTGTATGGCGTAAATCCTCCAGAGTACCTTGAGTATGTTAAACAGGGAGGTGGTTGTTCCGTAAGAGGTGTTCTGGGCAAAGGCCCCCACAAAAAAGTTTTTCGTGGCGATCTCCCGGGTCGTGTTGATTGCGTCTGCTTCGAGAAATTTGAGGTTGGTGCGTAACCATCTCTGATCTTGTTCTTTTTTGGCCAACTCCGGGTGCATGGGGTGAACTGGTAACCGGGAGTTCAGATACTCCCGGTATGCGGCCATCTCCTTTGAATTCTCATGTTTCGGCAGTATCGCACTTTTCGGAAGAGAAAAAAGTTTAATACCACTGTACAGCCCAAAGAGCATGATGGCCGTGCTGCAAAGAATAAAGATTTTTCCTGCATAGGGGTGCAACGTGGTGAGCAGCCCTGCAGCCGCACTCAACTGGTTCACGGTAAAAACAACCAGAACAAGCGTGATCGCTATAAGTGCGGCAAGGAGAAAGGTGGTTGTTTTTTGTTTCATATTCAGCGTGTTGTTCAGGTGCCTTCTGGTTCCGGGAGTCTGATAGTTTGGTCGGTGCTGAACTGGTAGTCAAGAAAGATCTCTTCAGCTTTTGGAAGCTGCCATTTGCCGTTTGAAAGCCGGTTTGTGGTCTCCTTGAGGCGGTAGGTCGTATGGCCGCATGTCCAGCAGTCGTAATTTGCCATGCCGGTACAGAGACAGGTTTTCTCCTTGATAACAAGAGGCTCTCCCGGTTTTCTCTCTGCAAGAGCCTGATAATATTCGTCAATATAGGTGCATTTTCCGCCATTTTCGAGAAGATAGCCAAGCCCTTCACAGTTTGGCCTTATGGCATAGCGGAGTGTTGGTGATGAGGTGAGCATCCGCATGGGATAACCGGTGGTGGAGGCCATGTTGACGACTATTTCCTCCTCTCTTGCATTGATATAGTGCTGCTTGACCTCTGCCGGGAGACCAGCCTCTTTGCTGATGGTGAAGCGGGTTGCCACCTGTACCCCTGCGGCTCCCATTTGGAGGTAGTCGACAGCATCGGTCCCGGTAAAGATACCGCCAGCGGGGATGACCGGAATGTTCAGCCCCTCTTTTTTCATGAATGCGAGTACTTCGGTAAAAATAGTTTTGAGATCGAAGGTGTGCCAGTCGCTCGGACCAAAGCCAAGGTGGCCGCCGGCAAGGGGCCCTTCAACAATGATGTAGTCGGGCAGACGGTCAAGGCGTACAGCCCGTTTCAGAAAGATGGCAAGCGCCCTGACTGAGGAGATAATAATGCCGATTTTGACGTCGCGGAAGCGTGGATGATCCTGTATGAGGTCAAGTGTCCGGAGGTTGAGCCCAGCCGCAAGGGTAAGACCATCAATACCGGCATCCATAGCCGCCGTAAGTCGTACCTTCAAGGTTGGAATACTGTTGTTCATGGTCAATTTCTCCATGCAGTTCAGAAAAATGGCGCCATTACCCGTTTTTTGGGCCATGGTGTACTCAATGTATTTTTTCTGTGCTTCGGCGACCTCGTCAAGGTCAAACTGGACGGCTGATTTGTCAGGATTGCCGCTGAACTCGGCGTACTTTTTCCTTTTCCGGCTGACAAAGGAGGTGTTGAATATCCGGTCGCAGACATAGCCGGCTATGGCATCGGAAATGTGGCCTATTCCACCCATTCTTGCTGCTGCAAGGGCAAGTTCGGTTGTCGAAATGTTAACACCCATTCCTCCAATAATGATGGGTACGTACTCTTTTCCGCCTATTTGTAACCTGAAATTGTCTACGTTCATTGTCGTTTTTATCAGTATAAGGGCATTTACAGATCATCATTACCACTGAGGAGAGGGAAGCGAGGCTCGGTGCCCGGCAACTACCCTGCGCCAAAAATTACCTAAGATATCATATTTCGATT
>CAIJWE010000092.1 GCA_903824295.1 uncultured Chlorobiaceae bacterium | reverse complement strand
TCAACAATACTCCAGAATGAATCCGATACTTCCCATGACTTGATCTTTGGCATAACCTCTCCCATTGTAATGAATTACTTATGAGGGAAGTATAATACTTTTCTGACGTATATCAAAATTATTTACGAATAAGCTCTAAGTCATTCGCATATTCACGTTGCGGAACACGGTAAGCCCGTATTCTGGCCCGGAACATTGGGCGGTCGAACTGTAAGGAACGATTGGAATGCGGGTAGAGGATTGAGGAAAAAGCGAATGCCGCCCTGTCATGGGGCGGATAGGGGTTGCAACATCACCTCACGTGAAAACGGGCCTACTTCCTCGTGGTCTCTCATCACAAGAGAGCAGGCAGAACTTTAGTAACGGAAGGAAAAGCAAATGAATGCAACAACTGTTGCGTGTGCACCATCCGGCCACGATTGGCAAACAATCAATTGGATAAGTGCCAGACGTCAGGTAAGAAAGCTGCAAGCGCGTATTGTGAAGGCAACACAGGGCGGCAAATATGGCAAGGTAAAAGCCTTGCAATGGCTGCTGACCCACTCGTTCAGCGGCAAAGCATTAGCTGTTAAACGAGTGACTGAGAATGATGGAAAGAAAACTCCCGGTGTAGACCGAATAATCTGGAACACATCGGAAGCAAAGACTAATGCGATATTGTCATTACAAAAGAGAGGGTACTCACCTCTCCCGCTTCGGAGAGTTCTCATACCGAAGAAGAATGGCAAGATAAGGCCTCTCGGTATTCCGACAATGAAAGACCGTGCTATGCAGGCTCTTTATCTGTATGCACTGGAACCCGTTGCCGAAACGACTGCCGACCGGAACTCATACGGGTTCAGGCCGAAACGATCAACTGCTGATGCAGGCGCACAATGTTTCACGTGTCTTGCAAGAAAAAATCGGGCTGAATGGGTCTTGGAGGCTGACATTGCAGGATGCTTCGACCATATCAGTCATGATTGGATGATCGCCAATATCCCAACAGATAAAACGGTTCTTCAAAAGTGGCTCAAGGCAGGATTTGTGTATCAAAACGAGCTCTTTCCTACAGATGCCGGTACGCCTCTGGGCGGTATTATCAGTCCGGTTCTGGCAAACATGACGCTTGACGGCCTCGAACATGCGCTTGCGGAAGCCTTTCCGCGTGCGGCGGATAAAGGGCTGAAAATGAACATGGTGCGATATGCGGATGACTTCATCGTTACCGGATACTCGAAAGAGTGGCTGGAACAGAAGGTCATGCCGGTAGTGGTGAATTTTCTGGCAGAACGGGGACTCTCCCTGTCACCAGAGAAAACGAGCATAACGCACATCACGGAAGGATTTGATTTCGTGCGACGTGAAAGTCGCATAGGTGAACTGTTCTTTGAACCGGTCGTACCGTCGACCGCTCCCACCGGGACATGCAAAATGAGCAATCACCCTGTGTGAAGCTCCCGGAAAAGTACCCGCAGGCAAAACTGTAGGCTGATCCGTGAGGGGAAGCCGAATCTGCCAGTAGCAGGCGGAGAGGGGCAAGGGAGAGAGTGGTATTGGCTAAGATAACTGAACCGGTGCAACCGTCGTTAACCCTAACGAGTGAAAGCTACTGTCACACTCGAACCAAAAGGTACGTGGGCTGGTAAACGTCTGAAATCTACGTTTACACGGTCAATAACTCCCACCGGCGGAGAGGCGGAGCCTAACCCACTCGCAGGTTCACTATGCGGAACACGGAAACCCCGTATCTCCGCCCGGATATGCCGGGCAATCCAACCGTAAGGAAGGACCATGGGAGTGCGGGCACAAGAACGAGGAAGAAGCGAACGCCGCCCTGTAATCGGGCGGATAGGGGTTGCAACATCACCCCACGTGAAAACGGGCAGACGTCCTCATGGTCTCGATTTGCAAGATAACTTGACGAACCTCCCATGCAGAAGGAAAGCAAATGGATACGGTAAATACTGTATGTGCACCTTCCGGCCACGACTGGCAAGGGATCAATTGGTTCCGGGCCAACCGACAGGTCAGGAGGCTTCAGGCGCGTATTGCAAAGGCAACAAAGGAAGGTCGTCACGGCAGGGCAAAAGCCTTGCAATGGCTGCTGACCCACTCGTACAGCGGCAGGGTTCTTGCCGTCAAACGGGTGACAACGAACCGGGGAAAACACACTCCCGGAGTTGACAACATCGTCTGGAAAACACCAACAGCAAAAACCAATGCAATAGCGTCACTGAAGCGAAGGGGCTACAAGCCTCTTCCTCTTCGGAGAATCCATATCCCGAAGAAAAACGGCAAAACCCGACCTCTCGGCATCCCGACAATGAAAGACAGGGCCATGCAGGCGCTCTACTGGCTTGCACTGGAACCTGTGGCGGAAACCACCGCGGACGGAAACTCCTACGGATTCCGGCCATGGCGGTCAACAGCGGACGCGGCAGAACAATGTTTCATCTGCCTCGCCAAGCGCGATTCCGCACAATGGGTACTTGAGGCTGACATTGCCGCATGCTTCGATGCGATAAGCCACGAGTGGTTGATCGACAACATCCCTATGGATACCCCGATCCTCCGCAAATGGCTGAAAGCAGGCTTCGTGTTTAAGAACGAGCTCTTTCCTACAGTTGCCGGCACGCCGCAAGGCGGAATCATCAGTCCAGGACTGGCAAACATGTGCCTTGACGGCCTCGAACAGGCACTTGCAAAAGCATTTCCGCAAGCAAAAGCCAGTGGCCTGAAAATGCACATGGTGCGCTACGCTGACGATCTGGTTATCACCGGGAGCTCCAAAGAGCTTCTGGAAAAAGAGGTCATGCCAGCACTGGTCGATTTCCTTGCAGAACGGGGACTCTCCCTTTCAGAGGAAAAGACCAAGATAACGCACATCACGGACGGAGTTGATTTCCTTGGCTGGAACATGCGCAAGTACGGCGGCAAACTGCTCATCAAGCCGTCAAAAGCGAACATTAAGGCCCACCTCTCCAAGGTGAGGGAAATCATCAAGGCGAACAAGACGATCAAGCAGGCGGATCTCATTGGTATCCTCAACCCCGTCTTGCGGGGGTGGGCGAACTACCATCGTCATGCTGTCGCCAAGGGCGTCTTCGCTCGTAACGACCACGAGATTTGGTCAATGCTCTGGAAATGGGCGAAACGGCGACACCCAAATAAAAGCCTCCAATGGGTCATGGACAAATATTTCCATACCAGAGAAGGCAGAAAATGGATATTCGCCGCTGAAAAGGCGGACGGAAAGGGAGAGCATCAACTCTTCATTGAAGCCAGTATGCCAATCCGGCGACACGTCAAAATCAGAATGAAGGCCAACCCACACGATCCAGTGTGGGGAGAGTACTTCACTGCCCGAAAGAAACAGATGAGGAGATCGACACCGTTGAGTTGCCGGGTGCCTGAAGACGCCTTATTCGAGGCTTGAGCCGTGTGCGGCGAAAGCCGCTTGCACGGTTCTTAGGGGACGGTAGCGCAGCAATGCGCCGCCGTTACCCGATCTCGGTTGGAACGTTCGCAAGTACGATGGGAAGTTGCTGATAAAACCATCGAAAGCGAGTATCAAGGCACACCTTGACAAGATACGGGAAATCATCAAGGCAAACAAAACGGTCAGGCAGGTAGATCTTATCAAGATGCTGAACCCTGTTCTGCGGGGTTGGGCAAACTATCATTGCCATATGGTCGCGAAGGAAACCTTTGCTCGAATTGATCATGCGGTCTGGTTCATGCTTTGGCAATGGGCAAGACGAAGACATCCGCACAAGGGGGCTTTTTGGGTTATGAAGAACTATTTTAAAACCCAGAGCAACCGGAAATGGGTGTTTGCCGCTAATGATGAGGAACGGGGAAAAGTGATCAGGCTCCTGTTCGAATCTGATACTCCAATTCGGCGGCACCTTAAAATCAAGGCTGATGCTAACCCGCATGACCCGAAATGGCATAAGTATTTTCAAACCCGATGGGCAAGAGAGTACAGCGCGAAAGGGAATGCCGGCAGGCAAAGGGTTTGATGCTTCGAAGCCATTGCTGTGATGAGTAAGTCACATGGAAACTCAGAGGTGAAACCGGGTGCCGAAAGGTGCCTTTGAAGAGGCTTGAGCCGTATGAGGGGAAACTCTCACGTACGGTTCTTAGGGGGGATGGCGCAGCAATGCGTTG
Organism: uncultured Chlorobiaceae bacterium; assembly: GCA_903824295.1. Lineage (GTDB taxonomy): Bacteria > Bacteroidota > Chlorobiia > Chlorobiales > Chlorobiaceae > Chlorobium. The sequence continues at coordinate 5,455 of CAIJWE010000092.1, read as the reverse complement.
TCTCTACCCGACTAAAGTGACTTGTTTTACGACAAGATTTCAGCTCAGTACCGCAATACCCTTTCGATCGATCACATCCAATAAACGCTTGGCGGCTCCACCAGGCTTTTTTACCCCTTGCTCCCACTGCTGAACGGTCGTTTTTCCAATCCCGAGCATCAATGCAAAAACAGGCTGGCTGAGATGGTTTGTTGTCCGAATACGACGAATGTCCTCCGGGAGAAAAACCTTTTTTTCCGGCAAACAAAGCGATTCTACTGTACGCATCGTTACTTCATCCATTGCTCCGACCTCAAAAAGGTCTTTGGCCATTTCATGGGCTATATCGAGAATCTTGCTCATGAGTTATTACCTCCCTGTATTTCTTTGTCGATAAAAGTGCCTGTAACTGTTTGTCTGTCGCACTTAAAAAGTCTTTTGCTGTGAGCTGAAGCGCGGTTTTCTCTTTGTTAGAAATGTTAGCTTTGTCGTTTTTAGCAAAAGCATAGAGGAAAACAACCCTGCTCCCCTCACTCTGCCGGTAACCGACAATAACACGGTAACCGGAACGTTTGCCTCCGCATACCCGAGGGATTCGTTTCTTGAACAAGCATCCTCCCAAGGAACCTTCAACATTCCCGGCGACGACATCCTTAGCCGTTGCCCACAAAACAGAGTCAGAAAACTCCTCATCGTCCGCCCAGCGGGAAAACCATTTATTTATAAAAACTCTCATTTCAACAAAGATATCACTAAGTGCTATACTTTGCAACAAAATTTATTATAGAGCCGTTAAACTTTCCCGTTCCACTGCTAATAAAATCGAGCGACGTGGCGTGAGTACTACTTTTAAAACTTGTCAATTGATGGTGTGCAGAAAGTCTGCTTTTAACCAGCCATCAGAGTGTTCCCCAAGGCTTTGAGCTGTGCTTTATGTTTCTCAGGATTTTGTGTTTTTAGCTTTACGATATTGGCAAGTTTCCATTGTACTGCTGGCATATGACGCAGATTTTCCAATGGCATAAGCTCCCAATCAGGAGTGCTGCTTTTGAAGCTTAAAAGAAAACTTTTGTCGGTATCGGTCAAGTGATCATGGATCTCCTTGATCAGGCATCTTCGTGTTGATTCATAGTCGTTAAAGCTTTACCAGCTCCTCTGGGAGGTTGAGAGCATATTTCTCAACATAAACGCCGCCTTTAACGATACTTCTTGCTCCTTTACCGAGATCAAGTTTAGCGTGATCAAGGCGCTTATACCACTCATGTCCGGATTTTTCGGCCATGTAGAGAAACATGCGTTTTACCCTGATTGAACGGCATTGCTCAAGAAGATCCTGTGTCATTTGTGGGCGAAGTGTTGTCAAGCCTTCCATGATCTGATAGCACTCCACCAGATTCAGGGTATCCGGAGAAAGGTACAGACATTCGAGAATTGCTCGCTCCGGGGAAGATATGCGTATGGAAAACAAGGGCAACTGCAGATCGGTTATACCGATGTCGTCTGGCAGGAATGATGTTCTTTCATGAACGATCAGTTGCGGCCAGTCATATTTTCTGAACCATGCTGGCAAACGTGTTGTGATGGGAGAAAATAAATAGACGCTCTGTTGGCCAAAACGCACATAATGCGCAAAACCCTGTAAAGCAAGGGCCGTGAGCGTCCCGGCATGAAGCGGAAGCCAGGCTTGCGTTTGCAGTGTATAGAGTGCCCCTTGCCATGTCACCTCTTCACCGGGCCGTTTCAGCGCACCGGTGCCGATGGATTCCATCCAGCCGCTTTTGCGGTAATGCTTCTGGAGGTCATGGGATATACCAAGTTGCTCAAGCCATGAGGCCAGATCAACCGTGCCCTGAGTGTGGTGGGCAAGTGTTGATTTTAATTTTATTCTATTATAAGTAGCCATGCTACCAATATCAGAATATTTATAATAAACAGCAAATCGCTAAATGGCTATTATTGCCCATCCCCCGAAATTGTAAAATCAGCTCAACGGTGGCTCTTGCCTCTCCTTTAAAACCTTGCTCCTCGGAAGGGCGAGCACCAAGGATCAGACAACCAAAAATCAGAGGCTGGAAATTGAGACGAAAGCAGCACCTCAAGTTCCGGCCTCCTGGTATCTTTACCGGATCTCTTATTTTCTCATTTATTGTGCCGCCTCCATCACCATTGCATCATTTTGCAACATAGTGCCTCCCGCGGTTTTGCATGCTCTCCGTATGACTCGATACTCATGCTCTATTACCGGATAAAACTTCATTGATGACCGAAACAAGGTTTTCAGCCTTAACCGGTTTTAGCAGAAGGCGGATCCCATACTTCTCCATGTCTGAGGCTTTTTCGATGTCCTTTCCGTACCCTGTCATCAAAATAACCGGCAATTCGGGCCTGTACGAGTGAATTTCCGAGGCGAGTTTGAGCCCTGTCATCTCCGGCATGGTCAAGTCAGTAATGAGCAAATCGAACTCTCCAGGTGACTGCCGGAAAAGGTCGAGCGCCTGGATGGGGGAGTTCAGCGCCTCTATCCGGTAGCCAAATTTCGTTAACATCATGGTTATCATCTTCAGTATCGCCTGTTCGTCGTCGACAATCAGGAGCCTCCCTTTTCCGCTCATGACAACTTTTTTCTTTTCTTTCCCGTAATATTTTTGTCGATAACCGGCAGGAAGATCTGAAAAGAACACCCTTTTCCCTGCTGACTTTCAACGTTAATGACACCGTTATAACTGCTTATGATGCCGTGCACAACCGAAAGCCCGAGCCCGGTACCCTTTTTGGCTGGCTTGGTGGTGAAAAAGGGCTCAAAGATGTGCTCCATGGTCATCTTGTCCATTCCATATCCAGTATCGGTTATGGTGAGCCGGGCATAGGGCTGTTCATGCAGTTCCGGAAACATTTTCGCAGTTTGCTGTCTGGAACGACCTCCTTGAGCTCAATACGGAGGAAGCCTCCGGAATCTTCCATGGCCTGGTAGGCATTGGTGCAGAGGTTGACGATGACCTGGTGGATTTTTGACGGATCGGCGAGGATATTCCGGCAGGCTGAGTCGATGTGCGGTTCGATCAAGATAATTGCGGGTATCGAAGGACGCATGAGCTTCAAGGCTTCATCGATGATGGACTGCATACTCATGACGGAGGGTTCGCTTTCCTGTGTCTTGCCGAAAGTCAGGATTTGATAGACAAGGTTCCTGGCCCGTTCGGCGGCCAGCTTTATCTCCGTTAAATATTGGTACAGCTCGTCATCTTCAGGCAGCTTCATCATACCTATTTCGGCGTAGCCGAGAATGGGGGTGAGAATATTATTAAAATCGTGGGCGATGCCTCCGGCGAGTGTTCCGATGGTTTCGAGACGTTCCGATCTCCGGATGCGAGCTTCGAGGTGCTTTCTTTCTTCTTCTTCCCGTTTCCGTTCGGTAATGTCAAGCGTTATACCTACATATTTTACGACGTTTCCACCGGCATCCCTGATAGGATTTCCTTTGGACATAAGCCAATGAATAGTACCGTCTGAACTGCTGACCCGCCAACTGCAGTTGTACTCTGTTGCATTGTTTACCGCTTCAGCTACAGCCTGTTTTACCATAGCCTGGTCTTCCGGAACAATGGTGTTTATCCATTTTTCAAATGAGGGTGTGCAACTGCCGGAGGCCAAACCATAGAGACCCCAGATTTCATTGGACCAGGTACTTTCAAAGGTTGTTGCATCGGTATCCCATATTCCTGCATTGGTGGCTTTCAGGATCATATTCATCCGTTCGCTACTTTCAACGAGTGCCTGCTGGAATTGTTTGCGCTCGGTTATGTCATGCAAAATCAGGTATGCAAGCCACCTCTCCTGCACCCGAATTTTTTGCCCGAAAACCTCGATATCGCAAATTGATCCGTCGGCTTTGCGATGAGTGACGGTAAAGGTACGTGTTTCGGCATTTCTCCATCCATCGACTCTCTTAAGGGCATCCTTCGGCGTATCGGTACTGATGTTCGTGATGTTTATTTCTCTGAACTGCTCTCTGCTCCAGCCGTAATACTTTGCTGCGGAATGGTTTACATCGATAATGTTGCCAGTTTCCGGGTCAAGGATCATCATGAGGGCGGAATGCTGCTCGAAGAATTTCCTGAACCGCTCTTCGCTCTCCTTGAGTGCTGCTTCGGCTTTTTTGTGCTGCGTGATGTCCCGTGCAGTTGTGACTGCTCCAATTATCTTTTCCTCGTTGTTTCGGATAGGTGCAAAGTTGTAGCTGCCTATCCATTGTTGGCCGGTATCCGTGCGCCGTACATGGTATTCGACGTTGGTGCAGGTTTCCCCGCGCAAAGCCCGTGGAATAGCCCATTGCTCGAGGGGTGCTGGTGTCCCATCCGGCAGAGAAACATCAAATAATGCAGGAAAATTCTCAAGACTGCGAAGCCGCTTCATACACTCTGTCTTATCGCTGAATCTCAGGAAAGTAGTGTACGCCGTGTTGTATTCAACGAGCTGGTTTTCGGCATCAAAAATGAAAAGCGCATCATTCATACTTTCCAATGCGGCGGCAAGTCTGGCCTTGCTTTTACCAAGTTCCTGTTCATTATTTTTAAGCACCGTGATATCACTCCCGGTGCTGACCAGAAAAACATCATCATCAATGACTATTTTTTTTGTCGATATCCTGAACCACCCGTAGTCAGCCCCGTCATGGATCCGTATCCTGATTTCAGCGGATTCTTCGGTGCCATTCTGCAGAATATTTGCAATTTTTTGATTGACAAAAGCCCGGCAGTCAGGATGGATCAGCTCAAAAGCGTTCACTCCAGGCAGTTCATGCTCTTCTTTTCCCGCAATAACTTGACGGAAGCATGAATTCGAAGTGATGATATCTCCCTGCGGATTGAGCACGACGAAGGGGCCGGGATAGGCTTCCATCGCCTCCCTGGAAAATGCGGGGAACTTGTTTGTTTGTTTTTCAGTGAGCTTTACCTCTGTAACATCCTGGGCAAATACATAGAGTTTGTTGCAGGTGCCATTCTCTTCCTTTACAGGATAGAAGAAGTTTCTGAAAAAGCGACCATTGCTATCGTCTTCAAAAAACTGGTCTTGTCCTGTCATGAACGCTTCATCGGCATGTTTTTTCCTTTCGGCAGCCACCTCTCGAGGTAACAGGCTGTAAATGTTCAAGCCAAGGCAATCCTCAGGATGTTTACCGAAGCCTTCGGCAAAAGCATTGTTTGCATTGAGTATAATGCCGTCGTGGTCGATGATGAATTTCAGCTCGCTGCTTTCTTCGAAAACAATCCGATACGTGAGCTCCTTGAGTTCCTGCGTAAGACCTGCATGTATAGGCATGATACGACTACCCCGTTCAGTAGCGTCCGGTAAAAAAATGAAAAAGGTCTGAAACGACTTGAAAAACAGCGATATTAAAAGTGACCAAACCTTTGATATCAGTAACGTTTACAAGGAGTTTCAGACCATGCGACAAATTACAACGATTATGGGTGAG
>CAIJWE010000091.1 GCA_903824295.1 uncultured Chlorobiaceae bacterium | reverse complement strand
GCGAGCTGGTTCAGCGTCTTGGTTTCCTTCAACAGTTCCAGCACGACCTGGGCCTTGAAGCTTGAGGTGTAAGACTTTTTCATAGACCTATTGTACGGAACTCTGGCCGCCTGAGTGTCTAGATTCTTGGGTCCAGTATAGATCCGACCACCCTTGTTCGTACGCAGTGGTGACGGTATGGTCAGCAAAATACCGCCGGAGGGGAACGGGTGTGCCTTGATCAAACAGGATCTTCATGCTGCGTCCGCCGTGGTGAGCTGCGTGACCTCATAATTGAGTACCGCCTCAACATCCGTCCGTTGCACCCCAGGAAACCATTCCAGAAATTGGTCAATGGTTGCCCCATCGCGCAAATTCTCAAACAGTGCGGCGACGGGAACCCGTGTGCCACGAAAGACCCACGTCCCACTGACTTTCCCTGGACGGGCCTCGATCGCGTCAAGTTGCGCCCATGTCTTGTGCATCTACTACCTCGCGTATCCTGAACGCGGATCACATCTCTGGGTATTGTAGCATAGGAGACACGATCTGACAGAGGCTAGTGGTATGATGAGCGGCCCAACGATTGCGCTTAGCCGCGCCGCCGACCGCGCCACGATAAAACGCGACGGCCAGACAAAAGAATACATGTTCGTAAACCGTTGCGGGCGGCGTCGGCTACAGCGCCATGTTGGGCCGGGGCATGGCGGACGTAATAGGTCAGGGGGTGTGGCCAGGAGGGGTTTTCGGGATGCGGCACGCACCCGTGCGACACATGATGCATGATGATGGGCCGCGAGGCGACCGATTCCTGCGCGATTTCGATGGAATGCGGTCGGATGCGCCGTCCCAACGCCCGTCACCGATGTGCCGATCCCCGATCAATCGCACCCCCTGACCTATTACCTCTTGATTAGCAGGTCTTATAAACGACGAACTGCTTTTTCTAATCTCAGAAACCAATCACCCGAGTGTATAATTCTTTGAGCACTTGTTGAATTTAGCTCTAATAGCTGTTTCTTAGTCAATTGAGAAAGTTTTCTCCAGTCTCCTCGAATAACATATATCGCATTCCCTACCACTGGGCACTCTAAAACAGCAGTCCTATTCTTCTCGAAATAGAAAACCACATACCCATCAAATTCTTCCAGTCCAATATAAATAGCCTCCGGTTGTAACTCTTGCATTTTCTGTAACCGTTCTATATCATATCGCACCTGAACGTTTTTCTGTTGTATTTGCCGAAAATGATTTATTACCTGCGAGAATAACAGCTTTCCTTTTGGAAGTATTTTCCATGGAACTTTTTGTGCGGAGATACTTGTTTTATCTACTTCGATTTCGCTTTCTTCTCTCCTCTTTTTTGATCGCTTGTTATTAACAACGGAATTAGGATCTTCAATAACTTCCCTTTTCCGTAATAATTGCCGTATTTCAATTAGGAACATTGCCAGATCTGCCGAATGTATCCATAACGGTTGCAAATGCTCAATTATTGCGATAATACGCTCTCTTTGCTTGTTCTTCGTCAGGTAACTAATTGCGCGGTGAATATTTGGCCATTCTCTCTGTATTGTATTCGCAGTGTGTTCACTCTTTGGGTTTTTCCCAAGAAACACTACTAGTTCTTCGTAATGGCGGCAGAACAACTCCTCATCTACTTTACTCTCTCTTGTTTTTATTTTTCTTGAACCACTCATGGGGCATTTGCTGCGTAAATGTTTAGCAAATTTTGGTGATCCTTCCGCCTTATCTGTAGCGAAAGCTATCGTTTTCCTGGTATCAGTACTTACATTAGCATCACTTAGTAGGGATGATTTAAGAATATTTGAGCGTTCTTGTGTGGACAATGAAACATGGATAATTCGCAAATGATTTTCGAACAAACCTTTGCGAATTTTCATATTACATTTAGGACATCTAATAAGGTTCTCGCTTTGAGCGTCTCTTGATCTTCCTGCTACTGTATGCACTCTCTGTATGTGGCGTTGTAACCGATCTGTTCTAACAGTTACCCCACAGGTGGGGCATTGCGTAGTTTCCATGATCTTAATCCCTTATTCGAAATACTAACCTTAAAACGAAACAAGATCTATTTTACCAACTTTTTACATTCGTCTATAGTACTCTGATCCTGGCTTTGATCAGTACCCCATAGCATTTCCTATTCGGCACTTTTCGGGTTGAGGGCGGCCCAACGCTGGGCCTCACCTGTGCCGCTGGCAGCTGTGTAAAGCGCCACGAGCAGCAGCACGAGACGAAAAACATAAAACGCCACGGGTTTCAAGCCGTGCCAGCGGCATCAGGTGCAGGCCATGTTGGGCCGTGGATTGACAGAACCGTACTGTTTATAATTTTCAAGGTAATTATATATGAATTTTCAATACCAAAAAACACGGTTTTTTTACTCAGATGATTCGCCTTGTACATCCTTCAATATGCCACTCCAAAGCACACGGTGTTCGTCTTTCACATCACTATCTGAAAAGACCTGGAATGTGTAGTTGCTCAAAAACTCATTAGGTTTCGATATCATTCTAAGGTAATACCATATACTTTTATGGAGGCCATTCACAATGATTTGACAACCTGTTTTTAATCGCATCAGTTCAACAGTTTTCATTATCTCTTGTTCGTTATCAGGAGCAATATACTCGGTGCAAGTAGACAAAATATAATAACGATCTACGATATTACCGTGGAATTTACGAGGCAATGTAAGGAGCATTCCAACATCTATCTGTTTACCTGATTTCACTTCAACCGATTCATAGGGCAAACCATTAGAATGGTCTACCTGAACATCCCCTATCCAACCTTCTTTGTCATTTCCAGTATGGCGATTCGGTGGATCCCTCAGAACTGTGCCTTTATACCTTGCGAGTTCGGGAACCAGGGATTGATAGATGGCCTGAATAGCTAAAACGGGAAGGCGTGCTTTGCCATTGCCCTTTGCCTCTTCAAAATGACGCATTACCGCATTGAATATTTCTTGTATAGTCAATTCTTTAGAAGAAGGGTATTCAAACGTGGATATATCAACTTTGTTGTGGATATCGAGAGCCATAAGCAATACCAAAATAGGAAACGGATCGAAATTTTCTTCTTGTATGGCATGTAGAATACCCAAGAAAGCCTCCAAATTCCCAGCACCTTTTGGCTTCCCAGGGTAATCGAATTTATAAGGAAATGGACGCTCCATGTTACGACCACTCTCTGCACCGCTCGCTGCACAGGCAGTCAAACCCTTTATCTTCAAAAAAGGCGTAATGTGATTTTGATCTGTCGAGCGATTAGAATAGCCATTTGGAAGATTCGATTGAGCAAAACGGACATCTTGAGATGGATGTACAATTTTCTCAACTAAGCAGGTTATAAGAATACTATAAAGAGATCTGTTTTTGTTTAGATTTTCTACGATGGTCAATACTCCTTGGGCAATACTCTTGCCTAATGAAACAACTTCTCCGTTCTTCATGGTTTTCAGAAATTCTTCGAGATTATTGTGCTGTACATATCGTTGAAAAGACTCATTGATGTCTTTTGTAACGCTATATTGACTGCGTGTTTCGATAATACGAACGTCGGAGAATTTACCATCATTAGCGCCACTAAAATTCACCGAAAGCGATTGAGCAAAGCTGTACGCTCTCGCAAGAACCTCTTCGTACGTTTCCATTGTATGTGTTTCCTTACTCTTTGTCTTTCCAAGCTACTGAGACTTGCCGATGAAGGCTGATGGTAAACGGATAGCAGCAACGAAAATAGTTTGGTGGAATACTTGGATTCGTTTCGTTAACGCGTATGTCAAACCTTAATCGTCGTAAGTAGCGCACCGTTTTAGTGAAATCAAAATCGTCTTGGTTGCTTTCTCCATCGTTTGCGAAAATGGCCTTTAATGCAATAGCAGGGAGTACTTTGCTTGTCGATTCTCGTGTGCTAAATCGCTTGGCAAACTGAATTGCTGGATGTGTACTGTGATCCGATACATCGGCTTGCAGATCAAATATTGGGTGTGGTTCAGTGAAGTGGCCATATATATCAAACATTGTTTGATATGATGTATTTGCCTGAATATACGACTCTATCGAATCCCAGGCAACAAAAACATCATCACCCTTGGTTGAATAAAGAGAACATTCTATTTCTTCAAGACCATTGCCGACCGTATGGCGAAAATTGATCGTGTAGGTAATTGATGGCTTATTGTTGTTTGATGTCGGAAAAACCAGATCAAAGACATCGATAGTGCATTTTCTGTTCGTGCGCCGAATAACTTCCTTATATGATGGCCCTACGTGATACGATTGCAGAGGGGTTCTTACTACTTTTTTAATGGAATCATAATATATGTATGTTATTAATTCTTTGGTATCTTCTCGCTCAACGGTTTCCTTGGTTATATCAAAGAGAGGAAGCATAAGAACTTCTTGGGACAACCTTTTGCGTCGCGTTGTTTTTGCTTTATTGGATTTCCTTGAATCGAACGAGAGTTTTTCTTCTAAACCAAGTAATTCAACACCTAAATCAGATTGAAAAACTTGTTGCCTTACTGCTAAGGCTATATGATTCGCAAAAACCGGAGGAACGGAATTTCCTAATTGCTTTAATGCAATATTATTACTACCAGAAAATAGATAATCATCAGGAAATGATTGTAATCTTTTGAACTCAGGAAATGTAAACTTTCTATTCTTCCAGTGAAAAGGACCAGAATATGCTCCCAGTTGTGCAACAATGGTTCGCACTGGCTTATGTGGATCGGCCTTGTATAGAAAATCAGAAAATCGGGATCTCCAAGCAAATACCGGATGAGGGTATCCCATTTCTCGGGTAAAGTAGTGATAGTTCATTCCTGGAGGTACTTCGGCAAGCAGTTTGCCGTGTTTTCCGGGATAGATGTGACAAATCTCCGTTGGATCTTGCAAGTCTTCGATTGCTTCCAAGGCAGTCATATGTGGAGTATTTGTAGATGAATTTGATCCACGCGTAGGTCTTGGAAAAGAAAAATCACCTTCCCTAAGACCAACCATTAATAATCTTTCTCGATGTTGTGGTACGTCATAATCCGCAGTATCGAGGATACGGTAGAATAATCTATACCCAAGATCTGAAAAAGCACTAATAATCCTCTTCCAATCCTCGCCTTTGTTCGATCCTAGAATTCCTCTTACATTCTCGAAGACAAAACCTTTCGGCTGAAAGTGCTTAACGAAGCGGCAGTAGTGTTCAAAAAGGCTACCGCGCTCATTTCGTATACCTTCAGCACCTCCAGCTCTCCGACCAATTGCCGAGAAACTCTGACACGGAGGTCCACCAATGATGAAGTCAATCTGTTGGTTGTTGATTTCAGAAGGATCAAGATCTCGGATGTCTCTGCTAAGGATTTGGCAACGTTCATCGAAGAATCTGCCGACATTACTACGTAGCGTATCACAGAAAACCGGCTCTTTTTCAACACAGGCAACAATATGAAACCCTGCAAGATGGAATCCGATATCCAATCCACCAGCACCAGAAAAGAGCGATAGGGTTATAGGTTGGTTCTTTCGAGGACTAAACATAATTCCCTTACCTAACGGTCTACCATGTAACAGAACGCCAGTATACCATAAATCAAACAAGTGTTTGCAGATTTGGAGGGGTAGCGTGATGCTAAGTGTACCTGGATGTTCGGCAAGAGCCTTTCGGGTTGCGGGCGGCCCAACGGTTCGCCTTAGCCGCGCCGCCGAACGGGCATTCATAGAACGCCACGGCGGTATAAAAGAATATATGTTCGTACACAGCGGTTAGCGGCGTCGGCGACAGGCCATGTTGGGCCGGGGCATGGCAGACGACGGGCGTTCGGCTCGCCCGACCGTGAACATGCCAGGGACACCGGGGTCGCCGAAACGCACAGGGATGTGACGAGACGCGATCCGGCGACGGGCCATAGGGCACGCGATCCGGCACCGAGCGATATGGCACGCGACGACCACCCCTGACGCCG
>CAIJWE010000090.1 GCA_903824295.1 uncultured Chlorobiaceae bacterium | reverse complement strand
TTTTCACTTCTGGTGTCAAGTTCGGCGCGGATTCCTGCTGTGAGGAGCGCCTGATGTACGCTTTTTGCATAGTCGTGAACATCTTCGGCAATCGGGAGCACCACGGCTTGAACGGGAGCGAGCCAGAGCGGGAAGTTCCCGGCGGTGTGCTCGATAAGCACGCCGATAAAGCGTTCCATGGAGCCGAAGGGTGCTCGGTGAATGACAACGGGGCGATGCTTCTGGCCGTCGCTGCCGGTGTAGGTGAGGTCGAACCGTTCCGGCATCACATAGTCAACCTGTACGGTGCCGAGCTGCCATTTTCTGCCGAGGGCGTCACGCACAATGAAATCAATTTTCGGGCCGTAGAAGCTCGCTTCGCCGACGCCGATAAAGTAGTCGATACCGACGCGGTCGGCCGCCTCCTTGACATCTTTTTCCGCCTGTTCCCACACTTCGGCGGTGCCACCATACTTCGCCCGGTTTTCGGGGTCGTGCATGGAGAGGCGGGTCTGCACCTCTGTGAAGCCGAGGGTTGCAAACACAAACTGCGTCAGGCCGATGGCGTCGCAAATTTCGTCAACCAGTTGGTCGGGGCGGCAGTAGATGTGCGAGTCGTCCTGCGTAAAGCCTCTTGCACGCACAAGGCCGTTGAGCTCGCCTGACTGCTCGTGGCGGTAGACCGTGCCGAACTCCGTCAGACGGATGGGCAGGTCACGGTAGCTCCGCATCTTTGAGCTGTAGATGAGGTGGTGGTGCGGGCAGTTCATCGGTTTGAGAAGATACTGCTCCTGCTTGCCCTCTTCATCGTGATAGGTCAGCGGCGGAAACTGCGAGTCGCTGTAGTAGGGATAGTGGCCTGAACGCTTGTAGAGTTCAATATTGCCGATATGCGGCGTATAGACGGGCAGATAGCCACGCTTGCGCTGCTCCTCTTTGAGGAAGGATTCGAGTTCGTTGCGGATGATGGCCCCTTTGGGCAGCCAGATCGGCAGGCCGCTTCCCACTTCGGGCGAAAGCATAAAGAGTTCCAGCTCAGCGCCGAGTTTGCGGTGATCGCGTCGTTTGGCCTCTTCCAGCCTTGTAACATGCTCTTTCAGCAGTTTTTCGGAAGGGAAGGTGATGCCGTAGATACGCTGCATCTGTTCCCGTGCCGAATCTCCGCGCCAGTAAGAGGAGGAGATGTTGGTCAAGAGAACGGCCTTCACTTTTGAGGTCGAAGGAATATGTGGCCCGATGCAGAGGTCGGTGAAGCCATCCTGATGGTAGAGCGAAACACTCTCGACATCCTTGAGGGTATCTTCAAGGATTTCAACCTTGTAGGGGTCGCTGCGGACAGTTTTGAAAAATTCTATGGCGTCAATGCGGCTCATCTCTTCGCGCCGTATTGCGATATCGCGCTTGCCGATCTCAAGCATCCGTTCTTCGATTTTGCGGAGATCCTCTTCGCGGAAGCGGTGGGTGGAGGCGACATCGTAGTAGAAGCCCTGCTCGATGGATGGGCCTGCGCCGAATTTGCTGCCCTCGTAGAGTTCCTCAATCGCTTGGGCCATAAGGTGGCTTGAGCTGTGCCAGAAAATATCGGGCCCGGAAGGGGAGTTGAAGGTGATGATCTCGATTGCGGCATCCGCCGTAAGGGGTGTTGAGAGGTCAATGGTAACGCCGTCAACTTTGAGCGCCAAGGCATCCTGGGCCAGTTTGCGTCCGATGGAGAGCGCAACGTTGTTGCCGGTTGTGCCGATGGGAAAGGTTTTTACATTCCCGTCCGGAAGGGTAAGGGCTATTACAGCCAGTATATCCTGATTGTCAGACATTATTCTGTTTCTGTCGTTTCATTCCTGTGCCAAGGGAGTTTTCCCTTGCCGGAAAATACCAATGCAGCCTCTTTCTGTTAGTACTGTCGGGCCGGGGGGGCTACGCAGTATAAAACTGTTTTCCCCGGTTCCGTAATGTGGACTTCAACGATACGCATAAAATCAAAATAATCCAAATCAGGTGACCATTCTGAGCAGCTCCGGAGTGACGCTCTCCTTGCCCTGTTTCAGGGTGAGCAGCTCCGCTTTTCGTTTGAGCTCCCGTCCGTAGGAGATCTGGCTGATGAAGGGCGCTTTTTTGACCATCTCGTTCAACAGGGCATTGGCTTCGGCGCTCCAGGCAACTTTTTGTGCCGGTTCCTCCATTCCCGTTGAGCGGCGGTTGAGTGGCAGGAAGTTGAAGAGCATGTCGTAAAGGGCGTTGACAATCTCCTGTAACAGATAGACCGCTCCGCTGTGGCCCATGAAGGGGGTGCCGAGTGCCCGGCGCACAATGGGGCCGGGAAAGCCTGCCGGGATGAAGCGGGTTTTGGCATCAAGTTCGGCCAGATAGATTTTATCGACAATTCGGCCAAAGAGGAACTGCGGCTGTTTTTGCTGAATCTCATCGCGCACAAGGGTGTTGTCGGCCTCGGAGGTGTTGTGGCTGAAGAGGCACTGCATCCCCATTTCGCCCGCAAGAAAGGTTTCGAGCCCGAGGGCGTAGGTTTTTGCTGCCGTGACGCCGAAGCGGATGGTGGGGAACCACTCTGCCTGCGGCCCGCGCCAGAGATCCCAGATCGGTTTCAGCGTGGTGCGTTTCTCCTGCTGCAAAAAGGCATCGGCCTCCTCTTCTCTCTTCAGCAGGCGGCCAAGGTCGTGAATGAACTGTTCTGTTTCGCCCATGCCGAAGGGGGCCTGGAGCACCGGGCGACCCAGTTTTTCCGCCAGTGCCTGGCCATATTCGTGGTACATCACCACCAGAACGTCGGAGTTTTTCAGGTCAGCGATGTCGTGCAGGGAGCTTTCGAAAGGGTAGACGTGCCGCAGCTCTCCTCCCACTCCTGCAATGAGCCGCTTGATTTCGGCCAGATCTGAGGGGCTGTTGAAGCAGCCGTAGGTGGGGCCGATGATGGAGACGGTACCCGCTTTGATGGAGGCTGGGTCGCTGTTGGCGAAGGTATCGTTGAGCCAGACGAGAGCGCGGTCTCGTCCCTGCCACTCATTTTCGCCGAGGGAGTTCGAGGGGAAAAATCGGACGTCGGGGTATTTCATGGTCAGCATCCGCTCGTGGTCGCTGCCGATCATTTCGCTCTCGGCGCTTGAGACCAGAATGAGTTGCCGTCCCGGTTCCTGGAGTTTTTCGATGGTCTCCCGCACAATCTCAGAACTGCCAGAGGAGGCGATCTCCTTTTCGGTCAGGCTGGTCGGGGTAAAGTTTTCGAGATAGGGGACGGCATCGGTATAGTCAATAACGGCGACCCCTACGAGGTTGTAGCAGCCGACCGGCGCGTCGGCAATGACGTGGACATCGCGGAGTGCACAGAAGGTGTTGACTGCCGCCCAGTAGGCGCTTGCGGTCGATTCGTCCCGAATTGTTTTTCCCATGTGTGTCGATAGACGTTTGTTGTATAATGTTGTTCTGTTCAGCGTGAGAGTCCCCGCAGCGATACAGGGAGCACTCCCCGGAGCAGAAGTTCGCCTCTCACAGCTTCAATCGCCAACTCTTCACTTGCTTCATTTGACGAGTAGGTGCAGAGGTAGGTTGTTATTTCCGGAAAAGAGTTAATGATGTAAGGGGTGCCGAGTGAGATAAAGATCAGTGGAGTCTCTTTTGGCACAAGTCCTGCGAGGGAGTGGATAAACTGCTGCTGCATGTTGGTCAGCGTCAGTGTGCCTGAGCCGGCGAGCGCCTTGACGTAGGAGGTGACCAGCACCGCCGATGCTTTTGTTGCAAGGTCAGCAGTGTTTGCATAGCCGAGTGAGTCGGTATTGGGATCAATTCTGATATGGGTGGCGCTGTAGGCGCGATTGAGCTTTTCGATATACCCTTTTCCGGTCTCCGGATTGGCTTTATCCTGCAGAATGATATTGAGGATATTGCCTGATGACGCATCCCTCTTGAGGGGAATGTTGTGGTTGGTGTCGCGCACCAGCGTGACGGCTCGCTCCGCAATCTGTCGGGCGAGGGTGCGGTGCAGTTCAGGGTTGATCTCCCCCTCAATACGGTTCAGATCGACAAGCTTTCTGTTTTCGATTCCAAGCCACTTTTTCACCTGAAGGATTCGGCGTACCGAGCCGTCGATCTGCCCAATTGGTATGGTACCATCTTCGACTGCTTTGACGATGGAGCTGTGAGCAAGTTCGGGGTCGGGTGAAAAGAGCAGCAGGTCATTACCGGCCTGAACCGCTTTGACCGAAATTTCCGGGACGTTCTGGCCGTTGTAGAGCGCTTTCATGTTCAGGGCATCGGTAATGATCAGCCCTGTAAAGCCGAGCTCCCGGCGAAGCAGGTCGGTGACGATGATTTTTGAAATGGAGGCGGGCTCCATGGTGCCGGTCAGTTTCGGTACGGCGATGTGCCCAACCATGACGCTGATAACTCCCTGCTCTATGGCCGCTTTGAAGGGTTTCAGTTCGTAGGCATCAAGTTGCTGGCGATCAACCTGAAGAACAGGGAGTGCAACGTGGCTGTCGGTGGTTACATCCCCGTGGCCCGGAAAATGTTTTGCCGTCGCAACCATTCCGTTCGATTGGAGTCCCTTGATGATGGCATTCGACATGCTGATGGTCAGCGGGATGTTGTCGCCGAATGAACGGGTGTTGATAATGGGATTGAGCGGGTTGATGTTCAGGTCAACCGTCGGGGCATAGTTCTGGTGGAGCCCGATAAGTTTTCCCTCTTCGGCGATGGCTTTTGCCATCTCTTCGGCGAGTCCGGTATCCTGTGTTGCGGCAACGGCCATATTTGGCGGAAATTCGGTCGCCCCGCTCAGCCGCATGGCCACACCCCGTTCCATATCAGCGCTCATCAGCAAGGGCCGCGGCGCAATCGACTGAAAGTGGTTGGCGAGCATGGCTGCGCTGAAGGCATCGCCCTTGAGGAACATGATGCCCCCGACCTTGCCCTCCTGCACCAGACGGTTCAAAAGCTGGTACTCTTTGTCGGCACTGCCGCTGTAATGGGCCTCAATTTGTGCAATAAGCATCTCTCCAACCTTTTCCGAGAGCGTCATTTCCTTCAGGCTCTCCTCAATTCCGGAATCTTTATGGCTGAAAATCTGTCGGGCGCACCACCTCTCCGTGCCGGGTTTTGATTTGGCCAGTCCATCTGATGCTGCCGGGGTGATCAGCAAAAGAAGAAGGAGGTAAAAAGGGTGAGAGTATCTTTTTTTCATAAAATATCATTCGTTCAGGCCCGGGTGCTTATCGGTGAAAAGCTTCGGGTTACAGGTGAAAAGTAAAAAAAATCCCGGCAATCCATTATTTCGTATTGCGGAAGAGCTTATGTTGAAAAAAATTACGGTGCCGTTGAAGAGTTCTATTGCCGTGGCTGGCCATTATAGAGCTTGCCGCCGCGATTAACGTAGAGCTGCAGAACCGAAACAGCTTCGTTGCGGCAGAGGCCGGTGAGCACTTCGATTCCCCGTTTTTCAAGTTCTTGAGTCCATTGTTCCGGTTTCGCTCCCTCATCAAACCCGGCATCTTCTGCGTCGGCGGTGCAGGCTCCGCATACCAGTCTGCTTACTCCTGACCAGATGATTGCTCCGAAACACATGGCGCAGGGCTCCGATGAGGTGACCAGCTCATAGCGGGCAAAGCCGGGCCGGTTCAGCGTGTATGAGGAGAGTTGCTGCTCGGCAATGGCAAGAGCTACCATCTCCGCGTGTGCATGTGAGCAGTTGCTCCCGACAACCCGATTGACCCCGACAGCCACCGGACGACCTGTTGAGCGATCAAACACGGCAGCACCAAACGGGCCGCCGGTTCCGTGAAGCACATTTTGCCGGGCAAGTCCGACGGCGAACCTCATGCGCTCCTCGTCCGACAGGAGCGCTCCCTCGTCTCCGGCAGAAAATTTGCTGAGCCATGGGGGCAGGAGTGCTTCGGGATTATATCTCTCCATTTGCGTCAATGCCCCCTCATGCCGAGTTGTTTTCAGAGTGCGCAGCAAATGTTCAACTGCCTTGAGGCCATAGCGTCATCAAGCCGCTTGACGGGTGTCGTTACCGGGGCAGAAAGGAGCAGTGCCGGATTGGTCTCCGCTTCATCGGCAATGGCGAGCAGTGCCCGGGCAAAAACGTCGAGCGTCTCTTTTGATTCGGTCTCTGTCGGCTCAATCATCAGAGCTTCGCTTACGATGAGCGGGAAGTAGATGGTCGGGGCATGAAAGCCATAGTCGAGCAGCCGTTTTGCAATATCGAGCGTTTTGACGCCGTGCGCCTTTTTCTGTCGATCTCCCGAAAGGCAGAATTCGTGCAGCACCGTTTTCGGATAGGGGAGGTCGTAGCGCTCAAGCAGCAGGCTCAGCAGGTAGTTAGCATTGATGATGGCATTTTCCGAAACCCGGCGCAGTCCGTCGGGGCCGAGCATCCTTATGTAAGTATAGGCTCTGACCAGCACGGCGAAGTTTCCGTAAAAATTCATCATCCTTCCAATACTTTCCAAACGGTCGTATGAGAGCTTATAAGCATCGCCCTCTTTGACGATAACCGGTACCGGCAAAAAGGGGAGCAGCTTTTCGCTGACGCCGACCGGGCCGCTGCCGGGGCCACCGCCGCCATGGGGAGCGGCAAACGGTTTGTGCAGGTTGTAGTGCATGACATCAAAGCCCATATCGCCGGGCCGGGCTATGCCGAGCAGGGCGTTCATATTGGCGCCGTCCATGTAGAGCAGGCTGCCGTTGTCGTGCACCATTTTGGAAATGAGCTGGATCTCTTTTTCAAAGAGTCCGATGGTGTTGGGGTTGGTCAGCATCAGTGCAGCCACATCCCCGTCCAGTTTGCTCCGGAGGTCGTCGAGGTCGGTGCGTCCGTCTGCATTGCCTTTGACGGAGATAATTTCGTACCCGGCCAGAGCGGCTGAGGCAGGGTTGGTGCCGTGGGCCGAATCAACCACAAGCAGCTTGTGGCGTTTTGAGCCAATCGACTCATGATACTTTTTGATAAGCAGAATGCCGGTCAGCTCGCCGTGGGCACCTGCTGCTGGTTGCAGGGTAACAGCGGCCATTCCGGCAATTTCGCGCAGCATCTCCGCCAGTTCATACATGAGCTGAAGTGCACCCTGGGTTGTTTTGCCGGGCTGCAGGGGATGGAGGGCGCTGAACCCCGGTAAGTCGCAGGTATAATCATTTATCTTGGGATTGTACTTCATCGTACAACTTCCCAGCGGGTACATGTTTTTATCGACGTGGTAGTTCAGGTTCGAGAGCCGCACAAAGTGGCGCACAACCTCGCTTTCGGATACCTCGGGAAGTTCGGCAGGCGTGGTGCGCAAAAATTTTGCAGGAAGAATGCTCTCCAGCGGAAGTTCCGGGAAATGGTTTCCAGAGAGGCTGTACCCCTTGCGTCCTTTACGGGAAATGTCAAAAATCAGTTTTTCTCTCATCTTCTTTAATATAAATCCCTGTATCTTGCTGTTTATAAATGCTTTATCCAGTAAAGTTTCTTTAGTGTAAACGTTACAAGAACGTTAGAGGTCGGGGAAAGTTCTGTTTACTGCGAAAATATTACAAAAACCCAAGATAAGGAATAAGTATACTATTCTGAATGGTGAATTATTTTTCCGCGTTGTATTATTCTGAATACATTGAAGGCGCGTTATACAGAAAGGAGGTTCTGTTGTATCAGGATGAGATAGATTCGTCTAAACATTGGTCGCAATGCGCACAGGTTACGTATGGCTATGCACTTAGCATCACGGCAATTTAATTTTGATTTGTTTGGCGAGTCGGTTTGTACTCATTCGCCGATGGTCGCCGCTGCGATTGAAAGATTGTCTGCGGCAGCAGGAACCGAATCTCGCGGGGCAATTTTTACACGCTCCGAGGTAGTGGATTTTATCCTCGATCTCGCAGGCTACACGGCGGATCAACCGCTGCATGAAAAGCGACTTTTGGAACCTTCATTTGGTGGCGGAGACTTTCTCTTGCCAGCAATCGGTCGCTTACTGGCTGCGTGGAGATCATCGCAACACGCAAAAACCGTAGTCGAAGAGTTAGGCGATGCAATTCGCGCTGTTGAATTGCATCGCAGTACCTTTTCTGCCACTCGCGCCGCTGTAATCAAGCGGCTCAAGCAAGAAGCAATAGAGGAACAATCTGCAGTAGCACTTGCTGATCGCTGGTTTGTGCAGGGGGATTTCCTGCTCGCCCCACTTGACGGTCAATTCGACTTTATTGTCGGAAACCCTCCCTATGTTCGCCAAGAGTTGATTCCAGCACCGTTACTGGCTGAGTACCGCAGCCGCTACCAGACGATGTATGACCGGGCCGATATTTACATCCCGTTCATTGAGCGCTCGCTCTCAGCGTTGTCGCAGGGTGGGAGTCTGAGCCTTATCTGTGCCGATCGCTGGATGAAAAACCGCTATGGTGGACCGCTTCGTAGCCTCATTGCCGATCAGTTCCATCTGAAAATCTATGTCGATATGATGGATACGCCAGCGTTTCACTCTGATGTGATCGCCTACCCAGCCATCACCATCATTACCCGGGAAACTTCAGGTGCTACAAGCATTGCTCATCGCCCAACCATTGACCGGGCCGTGCTGGCGAACTTGGCCAACGCGTTGCGTGCGCAGAATCTTCCCAAAGAGGCTGGGCCGGTATGTGAACTGATGAGAGTCACCAATGGGTCAGAACCGTGGTTGTTCGAGTCGTCTGATCAGATCGCGCTGATTCGCCGCCTTGAAAAACAATTTCCGAGTCTGGAAGAGGTGGGCTGCAAGGTGGGTATCGGTGTAGCAACCGGTGCGGACAAGGCATATATTGGCGACTTTGAGTCGCTCGACGTAGAGCAGGATCGCAAACTACCGCTGGTTACAACGAAAGACATCCTGTCCGGTGAAGTGCAATGGCGAGGCCTCGGCGTCATCAATCCGTTTGTCGAGGGTGGCGGTCTTGTTGAGTTGCGGAGCTATCCGCGCTTGTGCCGCTATCTGGAGGAACGACGAGAGGTTATTGCGGGCCGCCACTGCGCCCGGAAGTCCCCGGACAACTGGTATCGCACGATCGACCGCATCACCCCGGCGCTGGCATCGAGGCCGAAGCTCCTGATTCCCGATATCAAGGGTGAGGCTCATATCGTTTTTGAGAGCGGGGGTCTGTACCCGCACCACAATCTTTACTATGTTACGTCCGACGAGTGGGATTTAAGGGCATTGCAAGCTGTAATGCTTTCAGACATCACACGTCTATTCATGTCAACCTATTCAACCAAAATGCGCGGCGGATATCTCCGGTTTCAGGCGCAATACCTGCGTCGCATCCGCATCCCGCAATGGGCGGATGTTTCGACAGTGTTGCTCACAGAGCTGGCGGAAGCTGCAACAAAGCGTGATTTCCAAGCCTGCAACCGCGCCGTATTTAAACTCTTTGAACTGAGCAACGAAGAACGCGCCTCTCTTGGAGGCAATGGAGAATAAGTGGCCATCAATCTTGTCGATTACGAACAAAAGACCCATGAGGCCATAAAAGCTTTTTGGGGAAACCGTGAGGCCGCGAGACAAAAGCAGATTGAGTCCGGCAAGGCTGACCAAGGCGAGCGTGCAGGTGTTACCGCTGGCAAGAACATGGACGGATTCCTCGCTTTGGTACTCGACATCGTGCGATCCAACGGGCTCGCTCATGCCGAAATTCATCAAAACCGAGCGATGCTGACACTGCCCGGCTACTTCAGACCGACCAAGCTCTGGGATATTCTCGTCATCTACAAGGGCGAGTTGATCGCGGCTATTGAATTAAAAAGCCAAGTGGGTTCGTTCGGGAACAACTTCAACAATCGAACCGAAGAAACCATTGGCACGGCGCACGATTTCTGGACAAACAAAGCGTGAACCGGTAAACGGGCAATCGTTTCTCTATTTGGGCCGGAATTATTACCTGCAATTCAATGCAGAGACAAAAGAGATCGAATTCAAAGGGCGTTATTTTTATGCACCAGAAGCATCACGTGTAACGCTTTATGGATTGTTCAAGGAGTTTTACCGGAAGCGTGGCTACAAGTTTATCCCCCCTCGCGTCAAGAAATATGCTGAAATGATGGGGCTATCCATTGAAGAGATTGCAGTGCTGGAATTACAAAGGAGATGGGCATCCTGTTCTGCTATAAAACGAAAAGTCAATTTCCACTGGAAGATCATGATGGCTCCCGCGAGCGTTATTGATTATCTGATCGTCCATGAGTTGTGTCACTTCAAACACAAAAGGCACAATGCGGAGTTCTGGAATGAGGTTGACAAGTACTATCCTGAGTATCAAAAACAGGTATCCTGGTTGAAAGTGTATGGCGCGGCGCTTGAGGTATGAAGAGTGTGCGAGTTATTTGTACAGGCCAGAGGCAACAATCGTGTCGCCTTGTCGTGCTCTGGATTTATGCAGGTACAGACCGATTCCAAAGAGTCTCTGGTGCAATATCGAGATTTCCTGGCCAGACTACAGTGCCATATTGCACAGAAGCCTTGAAGAAGAGTGGAGAGTTGCAGAGCTTGGTAAAGGGTTTTTTGTCGAAAAATGGCTTCATGTCAAATATTCTCCTCTCTCCATTCTCAAAAACAAGTTCCAGGGTGTAGTTGGTATGAGGTGTTACCTTTATAACATCAAGAAGTTGTACCATAATATCCTCCTTTATTGAAGTGGTGCGATCCGAAATGGCTCTTCACCGGCGCATGCAAGTTCCCAGTCAGCCATAAGCTCTTCTCTGTGAATGTCTATCCATACTTGAACCATCCGAAGCTGCCGATGGGGGATATTTCCAGCAAGAAGACTCCCATCCTCAATGGCTATCGAGACACTTTTTCCCTGGTATCGTGCATGAACGTGCGGAGTATGGTGTTGTTCATCGTCGCCATAAAAAATTGAAATCAGGATTCCGAAAAACATTGAGATAGTTGGCATCTGTTCATCCTTTTATTGAATACGGACCATAGCTGTCTAATACGGTTTAATGGAAAAGAGTTATGGTGACGCTTCTCGTCATGGCCTTTGTTAGAAAGAAATTACTACTTCATGACCATAATCTAACGTTATTACGCAAAAGTAGTCCTACCGAGAGAGAAGATTTTTAGCTCAGGGTGAGATGAATGCGCTCCATAGCCTCTTTGGCGGCAAGCTGTTCGGCATCTCTTTTCCGTTGGGCGGTGCCTGTTCCGAGGATCTGGCCGCTGCAGCTCACTGATACGGTGAAGCTTTTTTCGTGCTCTGCGCCGGTTTCGGTTATCACGGTGTAGAGGGGAGGCGGGAGATGGTTCGACTGGGTGTGTTCGATGAGGCGGCTTTTATAGTTATGCTCGGCGGCTACAATCGTCTTGAAATTGACATGTTCAATGATGTGGTGTAGCACAAAATCGAAGGCGGCCTTGATGCCTTTGTCGAGATAGATGGCGCCAATGAGGGATTCGAAGGCGTCGGCAAGGGCTGATTCGCTGTTCCGGATTTTGTGGTGATCAGCCGATTCGCCGAGGATGAGGTGGTCGCCAAGGTTGAGGCTGCGGGCGAATCCGGCAAGGGATTTACTGTTGACAATTTTGGCACGGTTGCTTGATAGCTCTCCTTCGGCACTTTCGGGAAAGCCTTTGAAAAGGTATTCGGAAATCAACATGCCGAGCACCGAGTCGCCAAGAAATTCAAGGCGCTGGTTCGATTCGATGAGGCAAGGTGTGGCTGGGTCGTGAACAACCGAGCGGTGGGTCAGCGCCGTCTGGTAGAGCAGCAGGTTGCTGCCCGGTTCTCCAATGAGTTGTTGCAAATAAGCAACCGTCTCATCCGAAAGTGCGCACTCTGCTCTGTAACTTTTTTCACTCTCATCCGCACCCAAATCAACCAAGCATCTCAGCTTTTGCCAAAACTTTTCCAAAGCCTGCAACGGTACTGCCTCAGATCGATGAACCGTTCCTGAAAATCAGCGAGCCGTTGTGCCCGCCAAAGCCGAAGCCGTTGTTGAGCGCATACTCAATAGAGCGGGGTTTTGGTGTGTTCGGTGTTACGTCAAGGTCAACCAACGGGTCAAGATTATCAAGATTGATGGTTGGCGGAACAATCTGGTGCTGCATGGCAAGCAGGCAGGCGATCGACTCAACCACTCCGGCAGCGCCGAGCAGGTGGCCGGTCATCGATTTTGTTGCACTGATGTTGAGCTTGTAGGCGTGCTCACCAAAAACGGTTTTGATGGCAGCAATTTCTGCAACATCTCCGAGTGGGGTGGAGGTGCCGTGGGTATTGATATAGTCGATTTTGTCGGGTGTAATTCCCGCCATGGCGAGTGCCGTTCTCATGGCATTGACGGCTCCTATGCCTTCAGGGTGCGGTGCAGTCAGGTGATAGGCATCGGCGGTTGCTCCTACACCGACGATCTCTCCGTAGATTTTTGCTCCACGGGCTTTTGCTGATTCGAGTGTTTCAAGCACCAGCGATCCGGCTCCTTCGCCCATGACAAAACCATCACGGTCACGGTCGTAAGGACGGGATGCCTGTTGTGGACGATCGTTGGCCGTAGAGAGCGCTCTGGCAGAGTTGAAGCCACCAACACTCATCTGCGTTATCGGCGCTTCCGATCCACCACATACCATGTAGTCGGCCATACCTGCCTGAATAAGCATGCAGGCGTCCATAATGGCATGGAGCGATGTCGCGCAGGCGGAAGCTGTTGCATAGTTTGGACCCCGGAGTCCGTTGCGGATGGAAATCTGCCCGGCAGCGATGTCGGGGATAAGCATGGGGATAAAGAAGGGACTGATTCGTTTCGGGCCACGTTCCAGAAAATTCTTGAACTGTTGCTCGTAGGTGGTCATTCCCCCGATGCCTGATCCATGCACCACACCGATTCTCAGCGGATCAATCTCCGCAAGATCAAGCCCGGAATCCTTCAGTGCATGGCCAGCAGCAATAACAGCATATTGACAGAAGGGATCCATGCGGTCTGCAGATTTTCTGTCGATATGCTCCGAAGCGGTAAATCCCTTGAGTTCGCAGGCAAAGGTTGTCGAAAAATCGGTTGTATCGAAGTAGGTTATAGGCGCGGCACCACTTTTCCCTTCGTAGAGTGCCTGCCAGAACTCCTCTTTGGTAAGACCTATAGGAGTTAAGACCCCTATCCCGGTAACAACTATCCTTTTACGATCCTGAGCCATAGGTTCTGATTTAACTGGTTTCCGTTTGCCTGCTTGGGGGTGTTGCTTACTTCTTTTTGACGATGTAATCGATAGCCTGCTGGACGGTGCCGATCTTTTCAGCATCTTCATCAGGAATCTGTACGCCAAATTCGCTTTCAAGTTCCATGATCAGTTCAACGGTGTCAAGTGAATCTGCACCGAGATCGTCTGAAAATTTTGATTCCATCTTGATCTGATCTTTGTTGACGCCCATCTTGCTGACGATAATATCGTATACTTTGTCTTTGATTTCTGCTTCGGTCATTGCGTGTTCTCCTGATTAATTGTTGGTCGTGGCTAAAAAAAATTCAAAAAGTTCGACAATATACAAAGAAAATAGGGTTGCCCAAATCACATAACCATACCGCCATTGACGCTGAGAACCTGGCCGGTGATGTAGGAGGACTGGTCGCTGGCCAAAAATGCAACAGCATTGGCTACATCCTGCGGTGTGCCGAAGCTGGAGAGCGGGATGGCATCAAGCATTTTCTGGCGAACTTCATCGGAAAGTGCGTCGGTCATTTTCGAGGAGATGAATCCTGGTGCGACGGCATTGGCCCTGATGTTGCGGGATGAAAGCTCTTTTGCGACGGACTTGGTGAAGGCAATGACGCCTCCCTTTGATGCGGCATAGTTGGCCTGGCCGGCATTGCCCATGAGTCCGACGACGGAAGCGATGTTGATGATGGCGCCCGAGCGCTGTTTCATCATGATGCGGCTGACCGCCTTGGTGCAGACAAATGTTCCTTTCAGGTTGACCGTAAGCACGGCATCCCAATCCTCTTCGCTCATCCGCATCAAAAGCCCGTCACGGGTGATGCCGGCATTGTTGACGAGAATATCGATTCTCCCGGTTGCTGCAGCAATATCGTTGACAACCTTCTGCACTGCTTCGGCGTTGGTGACATCGAGCTCAAAGCAGTAG
The DNA here is from genome assembly GCA_903824295.1 of uncultured Chlorobiaceae bacterium. Lineage (GTDB taxonomy): Bacteria > Bacteroidota > Chlorobiia > Chlorobiales > Chlorobiaceae > Chlorobium. Next base: position 4,340 of record CAIJWE010000090.1, on the reverse strand, counting down.
GCCTTTTTGCCCAGTTTTTCAACACCTTCGGCGGTTTCCGTCAGCCATTCGGCCTTGATATCGCACACGACAATATCGGCGCCTCTCGCAGCCAGATCAAAAGCGATCGCCTGCCCGATTCCTCTGGCAGCCCCGGTGATAAGAGCAATTTTTCCTTCAAACATGGTTTCTGTCGGTTGATGTTAATGGCTTCGTGCACACAAATGAATACAACTCTTAAACGAGAGGCAGAAGATCTGCTGCCGTGTCGATGCCACGAATGGCGACTGTTTTGTCGATACGCTTGATCAACCCTTGCAAAACTTTTTGCGGGCCGATTTCAAGAAACTCCGTCGCTCCTGCCTGTACCATCGCTTCAACCGATTGTGACCAGAGCACGGAGCTGGTCAGTTGCAGGAGCAGGTTTTTGCGAATTTCACCGGCGTCGGTTACCAGCGTGGCAACAGCGTTCATGCAGACCGGTATTTCAGCATCTTTTATCTCAATTTCGGCAAGTGCGGCCGCAAGCTCCTCTTCGACCGGTTTCATGAGAGGGGAGTGGAATGCTCCTGAAACGACAAGCTCTTTTGCCATACGGGCCCCTTTGGAAGGTGCCAGCTCTATGGCTTTTTTGACTGCGGCAATATCTCCGGAGAGGACAACCTGACCGGGAGAGTTGAAATTAGCCGCCTGAATAACCCCCTCTTGGCTTGCTTCAGCCAGGAGAGCCTCAAGGGCGCTGTCGGGCATGCCGATAATGGCCGCCATGGTTCCGGGATGTACTTTTCCCGCATTCTGCATCAGCTCGCCCCGTTTGGCCACAATACGGACGGCATCATCAAAGTTGATGGCGCCCGCAAAGCAGAGAGCACTGTATTCTCCGAGGCTGTGACCGGCGCTCATGGCCGTATCGCCTCTGCCGAGCAGGGTTGCCGCGGCAATGCTGTGCAGAAAGATCGCTGGCTGGGTATAGCGGGTCTGACGCAGCTCCTCTGCGGTGCCCGAAAACATGATGTCGGTAATCCGGTAGCCGAGGATGGTGTTTGCCCGCTCCATCAACTCGCGGGCAGCAGGGAATGTTTCAAAAATGTCCCGGCCCATGCCGCAATACTGTGAACCCTGTCCTGGAAAAACGAATGCCTTCATGAATGCGATTGTTCAGTAATAAAAATGAATGGTTCAGCTCACTGCCATTTTATGTAGATGCCGCCCCAGGTATAGCCAGCGCCGAAACTGACCAGCACCAGATTAGACCCTGTGTGCAGTTTTCCTGATTCGTCAAGTTCAGCCAGGCATATTGGTATGGTGCCAGCCGTCGTGTTGCCATAGAGGGCGACGTTCGAAACAACTTTTTTCCCGTCAACGCCCATCCGCTCTGCAGTGGCATCGATGATCCGCTGATTGGCCTGGTGGGGCACAAGGTAATCGACATCATCAGCCGTAAGGTTGTTGCGGCTCATGATTTCACCGGCGACCTCCGCCATGGCCATGACTGCGGCCTTGAAGACCTGGCGTCCATCCTGGCGGATAGCGTGCATTTTTTTATCGACCGTCTCATGGCTTGCCGGATGGCGGCTGCCGCCTCCCAGCATGAAAAGATGATCGGTGCCGTTGGTTCCATTGGCGTAGAGTCGGGTATCGAGAATGCCGTATCCCTCCTCTTTTGCTGGTTCAAGAATGACGCCGCCAGCACCATCTCCGAAAAGAATGGCGGTAGAGCGGTCGGTATAGTCAATAACCGACGACATCTTGTCAGCACCGATGACCATCACCTTTTTGTGAGCTCCGCTTTCGATAAAGCTTGCTCCAACGTTCAGTGCGTAGAGGAATCCTGAGCAGGCAGCATTGAGGTCAAAGGCCCATGCGTTGCTGGCACCGATGATTTTCTGCGTGAAACAGGCAGTAGAGGGAAAGAGCATGTCGGGCGTCATGGTGGCCACAATGATCAGCTCTATCTCTGTGGCATCGATTTGCCTTTTTTCAAGAAGCTGCCGGGCAACCTCCCCGCACATGTACGAGGTTGGTTTTTCCAGGTCATTGAGTATCCTGCGCTCGCTGATGCCTGTTCTTGAACGAATCCACTCATCATTGGTCTCAAGCATGCGCTCGAGGTCATGATTGCTCAGAATATTGGGTGGTAAATATTTGGCTGTTGCCGTAATTGCAGCTTTCATGCGTTCTATGCAGTTATTTCATGCAGGATAATACAAAAATTGCCCTTGCAGCTCGGAGGTTCCCTCCTTACTGCAGAGGTCTACGGGTGGAAACGTACTATTTTTCTGACAGGACTTCCGCAATATGTTCATTGACCCGCCGTTCAATCATGTGCTCAGCCATGTAGATCATGTTCTTGATCGCTCTCGAAGAAGAACGGCCATGGCCGACAATGGAGATACCATCAACACCGAGGAAGGGTACCCCTCCAAATTTTTCGACATCAAAAGGCTCAAACATTCCCTTGAAGAGGCCGGTTGTCAATGTTGCGATTTCCTGGTCCATCTGGCCGGATGTGACCAGTTGTTCCAGTGAGCGCTTGAAGAGTGTGCCCAGAAATTCAGGAATACTTTCACCGAATTTCAGTATGGTGTTGCCTACAAGGCCGTCGCACACCACGATTGTGGCCTTTCCCTTCAGAATGTCGTTCCCCTCAATGTTGCCAAGGAAGCTTATTTTTCCCGCCTGGTCAGCCTCTTTCAGCAGCCAGTATGCCTGCTTGAGTGTCTCTGTGCCCTTGCCCTCTTCCTCTCCGATATTGAGCAGGCCGGTCAGAGGCTTCTCTATTCCGGCGCCATAGCGCTGATAGATGGTAAGCATCTCGGCAAACTGGACAAGATTTTCAGGCTTGCAGTCAACATTTGCGCCGACATCAACAATATTGGTCAATCCTTCGCCAAGACGCGGAAAATAGGCGTAAATGGTCGGGCGAAGTACTCCGGGAATGCGGCCCAGCACAAAAAGAGACGCGGCCATCTGCGCACCGGTATTGCCTGCGCTGACAAAGGCGTCGGCCTCTTTTGCCTTGCAGAGCTGCAACCCCTTGACAAGCGATGAATTCTGCTTTGTTTTGACGGCCGTGGCAGGAATATCTTCCATGGTGACCACTTCGGGAGCATGCAGAAATCGCAGGTTAAGGGCACTGGTATCGCAGTCAGCAAGCAACGGCTCAACTTTTTCAGCCTGGCCGATAAGCACAATTTCAAACCTGTTACCGCTCTCCTGCAAAGCCTGTACAACTCCCTCGATCACACAGGCGGGAGCGTGGTCACCGCCCATGGCGTCAACGACAATGGTCAACATGATGGGGTATTTGTCTTGTTCTTGTTATTGGTTAATCAGCTCTTTGCCAATTTATTGACAACACATCTGCCGCGGTAGTGGCCGCAATGACGGCATGCACGGTGCGGAAGGGTTGGCTCGCCACAATTAGGGCAGTTGACCGTTGTGGCCGGTTTGGTGCGTGCATTGAACTGGGCGCGTCTTTTATCCCTTCGGGATTTGGACATTTTGGCTTTAGGATTTGCCATGGTGCTACTCTTTTATAGGTCGGTTAACGATACTTGTTTTTCAGCTTTTCAAGAGACTCCTGCCACGATGTTACGTTGTCGGGCTGAGACTCCTCATTATTTCCAATGCTTTCCTTACTGCTGTAAAGCCTGCAATCAGGGTTATCCGTACAGGTTACCTTCATGGGCAACGAGAGCAGCAGGGTCTCGCAAACTTCTCCTGTAATGTCTATGGAGTCGGTACTTCTGTCGAGGCGAATGAACTCCTCATCTCCTCCGTTATCATCATCAAGAGCTTCACCGAAGAGATACGAGAGGACAAGTGTTCCTGCCAGCTTTTTTGAAACCGGCGCAAGACAGATGTCGCAGGTGAAATCGGCCACTGCCGAAGTGTTGATGGTGAGGGTTACCTCATCATCACTTTTTTCAGCAACAACATTGACCTCAATCTTCCCTGTAAAACCGGCATCAGCCAACTGCCGACCCTTGAAATCCGCAGCCTTACAGGCGAAATTGAACTCATTGGTTCCCTCCGCAAGAGCACCCAGTCCAATCTCTATCAGCGATTTATCTTTATGCATAGACCTTCTTTTCAGTAAAAGAGAACCAATGTACAAAAATTATTATGGAAAATGAAAATCGCTTGTGGCACAACTTTGACCAAAATGCACAAAAAAAGCCGGTCAGGATTTGTATTTTCAAAAAACAGGTGTATATTAACACCCCATCAGCGAAAATAATGCTGATGCAGATACAGATTCCGTGGTAGCTCAATGGTAGAGCATGCGACTGTTAATCGCAGGGTTGCAGGTTCGAGTCCTGCCCGCGGAGCACAAAAAAGGCAGTACACTAAGCACG
>CAIJWE010000089.1 GCA_903824295.1 uncultured Chlorobiaceae bacterium | reverse complement strand
GCTCTTGACCAAAAAAGAGAGCAGCACCAAAAAACGGAGTGACGAAGAGAAAGAGGTGGCTATCCGTCAGATTATCGGTTCTGCTCTCATTTCAGAAAATGTGGTTGATATTTTTGAAGCCGTCGGCCTCGATAAACCCAACATCGGTATCCTCGACGAAGCCTTTCTGAATGAAGTGCGCAACCTGCCGGAACGCAATCTCGCCGTAGAGCTGCTTGAGCGCCTGCTTGAAGGAGAGGTCAAAACACGCTTTGCAACCAACATTGTTCAGCAGAAAAAATTCTCCGAACTCCTCACCAACGTTGTTCAGCGAAACCAGAACCGCGACATCGAAACAGCTCAGGTGATTGAAGAGCTTATCGCAATGGCAAAGAAATTTCAGGAAGCGGTAAACAGGGGAGAGAGCCTTGGGCTTAACACTGACGAACTCGCCTTTTACGATGCACTTGCCAATAACGAAGAGGCCGTGCTGGAGATGGGTGATGAGATCCTCAAAAAAATTGCCCATGAACTGGCAGAAAACCTCCGCAAAAGCATCACCGTAGACTGGTCAACAAGAGAGAGCGTCCGAGCCCGGCTTCGCCTGCTGGTCAAGCGAATCCTGCGCAAATACAAGTACCCGCCCACAAAACAGGAGGCGGCCATAACGCTGGTTCTCGAACAGGCCGAAACCCTCAGCGCTGAGTGGGAAGGGTAAGCGGCAGTTGCGTGCGGGGAAGTGGTGGAATCGCTCGATTCATGAACGTTGTTTGATTTATCAGGAGGAATGTAGTATTCTTATGGGTAATACGTAATACTGGAGGGTACCATGAAAGTAACAACAAAAGGGCAGGTGACGATACCTGTTACCATACGGGAAAATTTAGGGATAACCCCGGATACAGAAGTTGATTTTCTGCAAGAGGGGGATCGCATCGTGATGGTAAAACGAAAAAACGCAACGCCGGCGAGTCGCAAATTTAAAAAGCTTCGGGGGATTGCGACTGTCAAAATGACTACGGACGAAATCATGGCGCTCACAAGAGCTGTATGAACGGTCTGCTTGTTGATTCAAATATCATCCTGGATGTTTTTCTCGATGATCCTCTTTGGGCTGATTGGTCGGAGGCCGCTCTTTCTGAATATGCCATTCATACCCCTTTACTCATCAATCAAATCATCTATTCCGAAATTTCCATTGGGTTTAAAAAGATTGAGGAACTGGATGTGGCGATTTCGTCCAGCGGATTTCAGATGCTGGAAATTCCAAAGGAGGCCCTTTTTCTTGCAGGGAAAGCTTTTCTCAACTACCGCAAGCATAAAGGTGAAAAGAGGTCTCCTTTGCCGGACTTTTTTATTGGTGCACATGCCGCAGTATCAGGTCTTGAATTAATCACACGAGATAAAAACAGATATCAAACCTATTTCCCGTCAGTCAGAATCATTTCTCCGGAATAATCGATCAGCCAGTCATCATTATCATGGACTCAGTGACGTTGAACTGTATCCTGAAAAGTCAGGCTATTCTGTCTGTATCGGGAGGAGGGGAAGCTCACTGCGTTGTGTCGATCGCTCCATCACAATCCCGACATCAGGAACTACTATCCCGGTTTTCGAGTTGCGGAAGCGACATCAATTTCTTCATCGGAAAAGAATAAAAATCATGTCAGACAACACCACGGGTCGTTTTTTTGCATATCTGAACTGGCTTTTCAATCCATTCCATGGATTGGAGACGACGGAAGTCTATGATCTGATTGGTACCACTTCTCTTACCGAGCACAGGCTCTATCTGAATCTTGGTTACTGGCGGGATGTGGATACCATCGATGAGGCCAGTGAAGCGCTTGCTCTTCTTGTGGCGAAACGGGGCGGTATGTCGGCAGGTGATATCGTGCTGGATTGCGGGTACGGCTTTGGCGACCAGGATATCCTCTGGGCCAGGAGCATGAAACCTGAAAAAATCATCGGGCTGAATATCACAAGGTCTCAGGTGGAACGGGCGCGGATGAATGTTGCCGATGCAGGGCTCCGCACGTCGATAGATTTAAGGGAAGGTTCGGCAACGGAGATGCCGATTGCAAATGAATCCATCGATCTGGTCGTTTCCCTGGAAAGTGCTTTTCACTACAGGAGCCGTGAGGATTTTTTCAGGGAGGCGTATCGGGTGTTGCGACCAGGAGGACGGTTGGTGACAGCGGACATTGTCCCGACAAAAAACTCCGATAATCTCTTCAGGCGGATGGAGCAATGGATTTCATGGAGTCTTGTAGCCGGCAAATTCAATATTCCGCAGGAAAACTACTATCTGATTCCCTCCTATACCAGTAAGCTCTTGAGCGCCGGCTTCGTTCGTATCGACATCAAATCAATACGCGACGATGTCTATCAGCCTCTTCATGAGTATCTGTCAAGAGATCAAACGTTTGTCAAAAAGCTGCCTCCGGTTGCCATGATGCTCGCAAAATCAGCATTCCATCGCTCTGCAGAGAGTGTCTACGCCGGCTTGGACTATATTCTCTCTTATGCTGAAAAGCCGGAGAAATCCGCTTGACATCCCGAATCGATATCGCATCTGGGCTCTCCTGTCCTATCGGAAAAAAGCCCTGACCGAATCACCATCCTGCAGGCCGAGGCTCTTTGCGGCATTGCCGTTTCTTATGGCGATTTCGATCATGCCGCTGCTCCCGGTATAAGCAAGTGGCTGCTGGTCGGTGACATCGCCGTAGGTGCCGAAAACCGGTAATTCATGTTCCCCCGCACCTACCATCCATTGATTGGAGCGCTCAAGCACGTCAGAGTCAAGCGAGGTGATCAGGTTGCCGAAGTGGTCGGTGCAGATGATTGTTCCCTCCCATGATGCGCCGTTGTCTCTGCTCTGGCATCCCGGCAGGGGGATGCTTGTGCATTCTGCCATATCAATTGCTGACCCAAGTTCCATAAGCGCAACGCCGGAAGCAAGATGCGCAGCCACGGGAGAAAAAACATCCCGCCCGTGAAAGGTTGAACTGCGCGAGGGGAGCATGTAGCGCTCACTGGTGATGGTGACACAGCGCTTGACCTCTCCGGCCTGAAAAATAGCGGTGAGCAAGCCGTTGTCGGGGGCAAGAAAGATATGGCGGGCAGTTTCCACAGCAATTGCCTTGCGTGAAGTGCCCACTCCCGGATCGACAACCGCAACAAAAATGGTGCCTTCAGGGAAATACGGGGTTGATTTGCCAAGAAGAAAGGTGCCTTGAGCAATGCTCTGGGGTGTCACGGCATGCGTCAGATCGATGATCCGGGCCTCAGGGGTAATAGAATGGATGACACCCTTCATCTGGCCGACATAGGTGTCGCTGAGGCCAAAATCGGTCATCAGGACAATAAGCGGGGGCTTTGCAGCATCCATTTTTATGTTCAGTCGATAGCGTTTTTGTAGATGGCATAGCCGATGCCGAGAAAGAGAATATTCGGAAGCCATGCGGCGAGCATCGGGTCTATCATCCCCTGGTCTCCGGCGATAGTGCTGGTTTTCTGCAATCCTATAAAGAGGAAGCCGGTAAAAAGGGTGATGCTTATTTCAGAGGCGAGCCCTCCCCGCTTTTTTTTCGCAGAAAGGGGTACACCGATGAGAATGATGACGAGGGAGGCGAACGGCAGGGCTATTTTGTTGTGAAATTTTACCATTGAGCGTTCCAGTCCGGAAAAACCAGCTTTCTGCTTTTTTGCAAGGTACTGGTAGTGGAGAATGATGTCCATTTCATCAGGCTGAAGATTGAGTTCCGCCAGGGAGTTCGGCGAAAGTGCAAGTTTTTGCGGCATCAACTGTTCAAAATGAAATGCTTCATCCCCTCGGGTAAAAACGCGGGTTGAAGCGTTTTGCATTACCCACTCGTGTTTTTTGGAATTGTAGCGCATGGTGTCTGCATCAGTTCGCGATATGAGCCTGGTACCGCTGAACTCTTCGATGGAAACGGTGCTGAGTTTGGAGCAGTCTGCACTGATGGTGCCTATTGATACCATCCGTTTACCAGGTTCAAGAATATGGATATTGTGGTTTTCATGCGGCTCCGAGGAGTTGTTTTTGAAATAACGCTGTTCAAAAGCATTCAGTTTTGTAAATGCTGCAGGCGCAATCCACCATGCGTTGAGGATATTGAGAACAAGAATGATTATTCCACCGAAAAGAAAAGGTACCAGCAGTTGGCGCATACTGACACCGGCAGATCGTATTGCCGGAAGTTCACCTGAAAAGGAGAGTTTTCCGGCAACAAGGATTGATGAGAGCAGGGCGCTCACTGGAGAAATAATGAGAATGATGGAGGGTATCGACAGGGTGTAATCATAGGCAATCTGCCATAAAGAGAGATTTTTGTCCATGAACTCGTCAAGTTTTTCAACCATGTTGACGAGAACGAACAGGCAGACAAAGGCTATGGAGCTGAAAAGAAAAGCCTTTGCAAACTGCCTGAATATATACTTGTCGAGAATCTTCATAGGTAAAAACCACCATCAGGGTGGATGTAAAAGGCACTGTTTAATAGCCGAAAATATCCTTCAGCGTGAGTTCTTTTACGGTTCCATATTTCTTCAGGGTTTTCATGTCAAGATTTTTTTTCTTGCCAAGCACCAGCATGACATGTTTTTTGTTCCTGAAATGATCGTCGTGAAATTTTTCAATATCGGCAAGCGTGAACAAAGCGGCATCACGATAAATATCCCGCCTGATATCAAGGTCGTGCCCAAGCCGGACAGCCTCTTCGTAATTGAAAAGGATCTCTGTTCTTGTCAGCCGTTCGGTTGAAATTTTCTGCAGAATGCCGTTTTGGGCTGAAGAAAAAAGTTCGGGTGATACAGGCAGCTTGTTCATTAAAATGCTGATACCATCGAGCGCTTCGGGAAGCTTGTCTGCCTGGGTGCCGATATAGCTGACAATATAGTTGTGCTCATCCTTCTGTTTTGGGGTTTTGTAAACCGAAAAGACAGAGTAGGCCAGCGCTTTGGCTTCGCGCAGTTCCTGGAAAACCACTGATGACATCCCGCCCCCGTAGTATTCGTTGAAGAGGGTGGAGAGGGGGAGTATGGATGGATGGTACAACTCATCTCTTGTCATAAGAATGACCTCCGCCTGCGTCATATCGTAATCGACGAAATAGACAAGATTATCGTGCTGCTCAAGATCATGGAACGGGTCGTGGACTGGCGGGGTCTTGAACGATTCGGGGTAATGGCGTACCGAGCGCAGTTCACCGAGTACTTCCGCTGACGTTGCAGGGCCGTAGTAGAGTACCCTGTGGCTGTATTGCAGGAGTTTGTGTACCTCTTCAAGCAGCTCTTTTGCCGTGACCTTTTCAAGTTCCTCATTGCTGAGAATGTTGGTGAAGGGCGAAGATGGCCCGTATTTGCCATAGTTGGTCATCGCCTCAAAAAGAATCTTCTTTTTGGCCAGCTTGGCGTCGGTCCGCTCTTTCAGTGTGCCGGCTTTCAGCTTTTCAAGTGCCTCCTTGTCTGGCTTTGCATCAACAAGCAGATTTTCAAGCAGTCGAATGGCCGTAGCGGAGTTCTTCTGCAGTCCCGAAAGCTTCAGGTAGACGAAATCGTCGGAGGTAAATGCCGAAAAGCTTGCACCGATCTTGTAGAGTTCCTGACTGAATTCAGCAGGAGAAAGATTACCGGCTCCGAGATAGGAGAGGTACTCGAGGGCAAGCTCTATTTTTTTGCTGTTATTTTTCCCGATATCGAAGACATAATAGAGCGAGAAGAGCTCGTTTTCGTTGTTCTGCAGATAGTTCAGCTTGATGGAGGGATTGACATCAAAAAACCCGATATCCTTTTTATAGTCAAGAAAGAGCGGTTCAGTTTTTTTTGATTTCAATGCCAGAAGTTTCTTTGCAAACGGTGACGAAGTGTTACGGTTTACCTTCAGCGGAGTGATCGGTGGTTTCTGGATCTTCGTTTCGCTTTTGGGGGTACCGTGCTCTTTGTAGACGGCGACATAGTTCGAGCTGTAGTGCTTCTTGACAAATGCGACAAGATCCTCTTTGGTGATTTTCTGGAGACGATCGAGTTGAATGACGTGATCGGGCCAGGCCATACCCCACACAAACGCATCAACATAAGCCTCAACGCGACCCCGATTGCTTTCGTAGAGCTTGAGTTGCTCAATTTTCATGTCGTTGATTGCCGCTTCAAGCAGCCAGTCTGGAAATTTGCCCTCTTTGAGCAGTTCGATCTGGGCGAGCAGCATCTCCTTGACCTCGTCAAGACTCTGGCCCTCCCTTGGTTTTCCACTCAGAATATGGGCGGAGTAATCTTTCATCATGATCAACATCGAACCGGCATCGAGCACCTTCTGCTGCTGATTCAGGTTAAGGTCAATAAGGCCGGCAGTCTGGTTGAACAGCACCTTGTCGGCAAGCGTGATGTAATCGGCATCAGAGTTGTTGATTCCATTGAATCGGAATCCGAGAACAATCTCTTCCGATTCAGGCCCTTTTGCCTTGATGACCAGCGGCTCCGTGATTGGATCTTCCACTGCCGGGGTAAAGTGGGGCACCTCTTTGGGCTGAAGCACCGAAAACTTTTTGTCGATCAGCTTTATGGTTGCATCCGGATCGAAGTCCCCGGCAATGCAGAGCGCCATGTTGTTCGGCACATAGTAGGTATGGTAGTAGTTGACGACATTGCGGATCGAGGGATTTTTCAGATGCTCGGCCTTGCCAATGGTGGTCTGTGTACCGTAGGTGTGTTTTTTGAAGAGTCCGGCAAACAGATTTTCCCAGATTTTGCGGCTGTCACTGTCCATCGTCATGTTCTTCTCTTCATACACGGTTTCGAGTTCCGTATGGAAAAGCCTCATCACCGGGTTGCGGAATCGCTCAGCCTCCATGGAGAGCCACTGGTCAAGCTTGTTCGAGGGAATATCGTTGACATAGACGGTCTGTTCCACCCAGGTATATGCATTGGTGCCCTGGGCGCCAATTGAGTTCAGAATCTTGTCATATTCGTTCGGTACCGTATAGCCGGCGGCGACATTGGAAATGCTGTCGATATCCTTGTAGATCGCCGCCCGTTTCTCGACATCTTCAGTTGAGCGGTACTGCTCGTAGAGTTCGGAAATTTTTTCAAGTTCCTTGTGCTCCTTGGCATAGTCAAGAGAGCCGAGTGAGTCCGTTCCCTTGAAGAGCATGTGCTCAAGATAGTGCGCAAGACCGGTTGTCTCAGCCGGGTCATTTTTACTTCCTGCCCGGACGGCAATGGACGTGTAGATTCTTGGCTCGTCTTTGTACGGGCTCATGTAGACCGTCAGACCGTTTTTGAGCGTATAGATTCTTGTGTGGAGCGAGTCTCCGGGAACCGTCGTGTATGGATAGGGCTTCTCTGCGTTGATCATGGGTTTACAGGAAATTAAATGCAAAAAAAGTATCCCGATGGTGAATATGGGGATATGGCGCGTCATAACTCTTTGAAAATTATCCGGCATCAAAAAAAGATAATAATGGGATTAAAAGCGGATAATTGCAACCGCCTTGAATGACCTTTTTTAAATAAGATACTTTGAACAGGTCTTCCGTTCGGGAGAGGCTTGCACAGGAAAGAAACCCTTGTCGCTGTCATAGTAGATAATCATTGTGGAAGAACTAACAAACACTATTAATAGTTCTTTGATGAGTCATGTCAGTGAGAATGAAAAAATAATAATAAGTGTGGAGCGTTGTCTATGCAGGTAAACGGGAGCGGAATATACAATCTTGTCAGTCCTTACAGTCCGGCTGGTGACCAGCCGAAAGCCATTGAAGCCCTTTGTGATGGGGTTCGTTCAGGTGTACCCTTTCAGACATTGCTTGGTGTGACCGGGTCGGGAAAGACCTTTACGATTTCAAACGTTATTGCCCGTTTCGACAAGCCTGTTCTGGTGATGAGCCATAACAAGACCCTTGCTGCTCAGTTGTATGGGGAACTCAAACAGTTTTTTCCTGATAATGCCGTTGAATATTTTATCAGCTACTATGATTTTTATCAGCCCGAAGCCTATCTCCCCTCTCTCGACAAGTATATAGCCAAAGATCTGCGTATCAATGATGAGATTGAGCGCCTTCGGCTCAAGGCGACCAGCTCCTTGCTCAGTGGCCGGAAGGATGTTATCGTGGTGAGTTCTGTCAGTTGTATTTACGGTCTTGGCTCTCCAGAAGACTGGAAGGCACAGATTATCGAACTCCGTTCCGGAATGGAAAAGGATCGGGATCTTTTTTTGAAGGAGCTGATTGCCCTGCATTACATTCGTGATGATGTTCAGCCCTCTTCGGGGAAGTTTCGCGTCAGGGGGGATATCATCGACCTTGTGCCCGCACATGAGGAGCTTGCTCTGCGCATTGAGTTTTTCGGCTCTGAAATCGAAAGTATACAGACCTTTGATATTCACAGTGGAGAGGTTCTCGGTGTTGAAACATACGCATTCATCTATCCTGCACGGCAGTTTGTTGCTGACGAAGAGAAGTTGAAGGTGGCGATGCTCGCCATTGAAAATGAGCTTGCAGAGAGGTTGAACTATTACCGTGCCGAAAACCGTCTGCTCGAAGCTCGCAGGATTGAAGAGCGCACCCGTTACGATCTTGAGATGATGAAGGAGCTTGGCTACTGTTCCGGTATTGAAAATTACTCAAAGCATCTTTCCGCCCGTCCTTCCGGAGAGCGCCCCTGCTGTCTGCTCGACTATTTCCCTTCGGACTATCTTGTAGTGATTGATGAATCCCATGTAACGCTGCCTCAGATCAGGGGAATGTATGGAGGAGACCGTTCCCGTAAAAATATTCTGGTTGAGCATGGATTCCGGCTTCCTTCGGCGCTTGATAACCGTCCGCTCCGTTTCGAGGAGTTCGAGGAGATGGTCCCTCAGGTTATCTGTGTCAGTGCCACCCCGAGTGAGCATGAACTGCTCCGTTCCGGTGGTGTGGTGGTCGAGCAGCTTGTTCGTCCTACTGGTCTGCTTGACCCTCCGGTGGAAGTTCGTCCTGTGGAGGGTCAAATTGACAATCTTCTGGCTGAGATCCGCATCCACACCGCAAACGGCAATAAGGTGCTGGTCATGACCCTTACCAAAAGAATGTCGGAAGATTTGCACGACTTTTTCAGGAAAACGGGGATTCGTTCGCGCTATCTGCACTCGGAGATCAAGAGTCTTGAGCGGATGCAGATTCTCCGGGAACTCAGGGTAGGAGATATTGATGTGCTTGTCGGGGTCAATCTGCTCCGTGAAGGGCTTGATCTCCCTGAAGTATCCCTCGTTGCTATTCTCGATGCCGACAAGGAGGGCTTTTTGCGCAACACCCGTTCGCTGATGCAGATTGCCGGCAGGGCCGCCCGTAACCTTGACGGATTTGTGGTGCTCTATGCCGATGTTATCACCCGCTCAATCCGCGAAGTGCTTGATGAAACCACAAGACGTCGTACCATTCAGCAGCAATACAATGAGGAGCATGGCATTACTCCCCGCTCAATTACCAAATCGGTCGACCAGATTCTCGACACCACCGGGGTTGCTGACGCTGAGGAGCGCTACAGGAGGAAGCGTTTCGGTCTTGAGCCCAAGCCTGAGAGGGTGTTTTCCGGCCTTATCGACACGCTCACACCCGAAGCAGGCTATGCGATGGCCGCAGAGCTCCGCCTTGAAATGCAGGAGGCTGCTGCCGGGATGGAGTATGAAAAGGCAGCTTATTTGCGAGACGAAATAACAAAGCTTGAAGAGGCGTTGCATCGACCACATGCCGAGAAGTGATTTTTTCTAAGGCTCCTGCGGTTTGTATTGTTATGGAGAAATGCGTTATATACAAATATTGCGTTTGGTGACCGTCGCTTTTTTTAGATGCTGTTTATTCTGGTTCGTTTGCAATGTTAGCTCAGATAGAAAAGGATCATTACAATAAACTCAATGAGATACTCCAGCTTGCGCGCAAGAGTCTCAAAACTTTTGATGAATCGCTGATTCAGCGGGCCTTTTTCATGTGCTATCGGGCACATGAAGGCGAAAAACGGGCTTCGGGGGAACCGTTTTTTTTCCATCCGGTCGAAGTTGCCACCATTCTGCTCAATGAGCTTCCCCTTGATGACGTCTCAGTGGCGGCAGCGCTTCTGCATGATGTTATCGAAGACAGCGGCTATACCTACGAAGATATTGTGGCTGAACTTGGTGTTGAAGTTGCTGAAATTGTTGAAGGGCTGACTAAAATATCCGGTATCACGATCAACCGGGAGACGACCCAGGCGGAAGGTTTTCGCAAGATGATGCTCTCGATGGTCAAGGATATCCGCGTTATTCTGATCAAGTTTTGCGACCGACTTCACAATATGCGCACGCTCGAATCGTTACCGGAGCATCGGCGCCTGAAGATTGCCCTTGAAACAAGGGATATCTATGCCCCGCTTGCGCACCGCTTTGGTCTTGGAAAAATGAGGGTCGAGTTCGAAAATCTCGCACTCAAATTCATTGATCCGGAGATGTACGAGTTTCTTCAGCAGAAACTTCTCATGGGCAAGGGTAATCGTGTCAGCTATCTTGGCAAGATGATTGTACCCATCAAAGCCGATCTTGAACAGCAGGAATTCAAGGTAGAGGTGCAGGGAAGGGCCAAGCATCTCTTTTCTATCTATAATAAGATGCGCAGCAAAAACAGGAGCTTTGAGGATATTCACGATTTGTACGGTCTGCGTGTGATTGTCGATACGGAGCGCATTGCCGACTGCTTTTCGGTCTATGGTTTTATTACGCAGAAATATCCTCCGGTTCCGCAGCATTTCAAGGACTATATCTCGGTACCGAAGAATAATGGATACCAGTCTCTTCATTCGGCCATTATCGGCCCGAAAGGCCATATGGTTGAATTGCAGATACGCACAAAGCGTATGCATGAGTTTGCAGAACTCGGCGTTGCGGCCCATTGGCGATACAAGGAGAAAATATCTCGGGATGATGTCAACATTGATTCGTTTCTTCGCTGGGCCAGAGAGCTGATAAAGGATGCCGATTCGGCCGCTTCCTTTATGGAGGGTTTCAAGCTCAATCTCTATCAGGATGAGATTTACGTTTTTACTCCGAAAGGAGACATGAAAACTATGCCGGCAGATGCCACGCCGATAGATTTTGCCTATTCGATCCATACGGAGATCGGTCACGGCTGTATCGGGGCCAAGGTGAACGGCAAGATTGTCCGACTCAATGCGCAGCTTAAATCTGGTGACCGGGTCGAAATCATCACCTCGAAGAACCAGAAACCGAAACCCGATTGGCTCAAAATGGTCGTAACCCAGCGGGCCAAGCTGAAAATACGATCGGCTATCAATGAGGATCGTCGGTTGCAGATTGAGAAAGGGCGGGGAATATGGGAGAAAATGGTTGCCGGTACCAAGCGGCTTTTCTCGGAGAGTGATATCATTCAGCAGGTTAAGGGGTATGGACTTAAAACACCGGCAGATTTCTTTAACGCCCTCGGCAGCCAGCAAATCAGCGGAGAAGAGGTTATTGAGCGGGTTACCAATTTCCGCAAAGAGGAATCGGTTGCAAAAACCCTCAGTGATGAAGCACGTGAGGTGGAGGATTATCTCCAGAAAGCCCGGCATGAAAGGGATCAGGATGGTTTGCCTTCAAAAAAGGATGAAGTCGTTATTGCCGGTATGAACAATATCGCATACGCCTACGCGAACTGTTGTCAGCCGGTTCCCGGTGATGACGTTATCGGTTTTGTCACGGCAGAAGGTGTCAAAATTCATCGCAAAAATTGCGTTAATGTGAGTAATGAGAATCTCCTGAAAAGCGAGCGTATCGTCTCGGTATCGTGGAACCGGAAAGTCGAGACCGATTTTCTTGCTGGCATCAAGATCGTCGGTGAAGACCGTCTCGGTATCATGAACCAGCTCACAACGGTTATCTCGAAATTTGATACCAATATCCGCACCATTTCGCTCAATGCCCATGACGGGATGTTTATCGGCACCATGATGATCTACGTTCGCAATGCTGAAAAACTGAACATACTGATGGAAAAACTGAAAAAAGTTCAGGGAATCTTCACTGTTGAACGGCTTGTAAACTGAAGCCCTCGACCAGGTCGATAGGTGGGTAGCGCCCGGCGTAAACCAGGGTAACGTGGCGCTTTTGTGAAACGAAGGGTAGAAATTTTGTATATTTTTTTCGGATTGATATGATTAACAGTAAAAACCAGAACAAGGAGAGGGTTATGAAGGTCTCAATGGCAAGGCTTGTCGCATTTTTTCTTTTTTTCAGCACACTTTCAGGGTGCGGATATAACGTCATACAGCAGAATGAAGAGGCGGTGAACCAATCGTGGGGTGATCTTGAGTCGCAGTTGCAGCGCAGGGGTGACCTGGTGCCAAACCTCGTGGCAACGGTCAAGGGTGCGGCAAACTTTGAAAAAGAGACCCTCACCGCTGTAGTGGAAGCAAGGGCAAAAGCAACCTCCATTCAGCTCACCCCCGCCATGCTCAGCGATCCTGCGGCCATGGCAAAATTCAGCAGTGCCCAGAGCGGTCTCTCCTCAAGCCTTTCGCGCCTGCTTGTTGCGGTTGAACGCTATCCTGATCTCAAGGCCACTCAGAATTTCCGCGATCTGCAGAATCAGCTTGAGGGAACCGAAAACCGTATCAGCGTTGCCCGTCAGCGCTATAACGAGGCCGTTGCAACGTTCAACTTCTCAATCAGGAAGTTTCCGAACTCCATGACCAACAGTGTGCTGCTGAAGCTGAAAGCCAAGGAGTATTTCAAGGCTGATTTAGCCGCAAAAGCGGTACCAGCAGTCAAATTTTGATGTTGCAGCCTGTCATGAACAATTTGATGCAATCCCGGCTGAGGGTTATGCTCTTTCTGCTGTTCGCGCTGATTGGGTTCTTCCCCATCAGCGGTTTTTCAGCAATTCCGGTACCCGCTCTTTCAGGGCGGGTCAACGATTATGGTGCCATGATCTCCGCACCAGTGCGTGCGGAGCTTGAGGCTCGGCTTCAGCAGTTTGAAACGGCCGAGTCGACGCAGATTGTCATTTTGACGGTTCCGTCGCTCCAGGGCGAGCCAATCGAAAACTTTTCGATACGGGTGGCCGAAACATGGAAGATAGGTCATAAAGGCTCCGACAACGGTGTGTTGCTCATTGTTTCACGTGCTGATCGCAAGACGCGCATTGAGGTTGGCTATGGTCTGGAAGGGAGATTGACCGATCTTCTCTCCGGGCGAATTGTTCAAGACGAGATTACCCCGGCCTTCAAGGCGGGCCAGTTCGATGCCGGATTCACCAAAGGGGTTTCGTCAATTATTGCGGCGGTTCATGGCGAGTACAAGGCCAAGCCCCCGACGAAGGGCAGCAAACCCTCATTTACCCTCCTCACGCTTATTTTGCTGGTGATCTATTTTATCAGCCAGATTTTCCGTGGTCACAGAGGCGGCCCGATGGCCAACGGCGGCTTTGGAGGCGGCTTTTATGGAGGCGGTTTTGGTGGGGGAAGCGGCGGTGGAGGTGGCGGCTTCGGTGGTGGCGGCGGAGGTTTTGGCGGCGGTGGAGCATCAGGCGATTGGTAAATGCCAGCATAACAAAAGTTAGAGATGAAAGATTCGGCAGAAAAATTCCTTGCAGCGGGGGATCGGCTTCAGATTGAGGCGCGAATAGCAGAGGCTGAAAAGCGCACTTCGGGTGAAATAGTGGTTATGGTGGTGCCCTCAAGCTATCACTATCCTCTTGCCAGCATGATTGGCAGTACGCTTCTTGCCATGCTCCTTGGCATTGCTGTGGTGCTTCGTGCGGGGGGAGATAGTATGTTGTTATTTCTTGAGGTTTTTGCGTGCTCCTTTATTGTGCTCCATGAAGTGCTCAAACGCACGCCTCTTTTCAAACGCCTCTTTGTCACAGCCTCCGACATGAAGGAAGAGGTCGAAGAAGCGGCCATTAACTCCTTTTATCACAAGGATATCAACCAGACTGTCGATCATACCGGCATTCTCATCTATATTTCACTCTTTGAGCACAACGTCCGTGTGGTTGCCGATAAAGGCATTAACGCCAAAGTTGACAGCGAGCTCTGGCAGGAGATTGTCGGAATTATCATCCGTGGCATCAAAAGCAAAGGGCAGGCCGCTGCAATTTGTACAGCGGTTGACCGGTGCGCTGAAATCCTCACCGTTCATTTTCCCCTTAAAACCGGTGATCGCAATGAACTTGGCAATGAGGTGATTATTGGCCGGGGGAGGTGAACACAATACTAACAGAGAAAATCTGTGAATGTTAAAGATGTTGTAACCATTGCGGTCAATCATGTCCGTGTTCTTTTTGAACATGAGGAGATAAGTAATCTTGGCCTGGAAGAGATTTCGATGATCAAGTTGGCGAATGGTTTGTGACGGTTGGATTCTCACGTCCCTGGGACTATCCACAGAATGCATCTTGCCGGGCCCGGAGGAAGACCAAACGCTCATTCAAAACGGTCAGGGTCAATAAGAGCGGGGAGGTTGTAGCGGTCAAGAACCGAGAGGTTATGAGTTGAAGTGAAATTATTAATTCCCAATGTACGGGAGGCTATGAAATGAATAATTTCTTAGAGATCAAACGAGAGGCTATGGCTCTGCCCCTACAGGCTCGAGCAGAACTTGCAGAGTATCTTCTTGCGAGCCTTGATGATTTGGCAGGTCAGGAAAATGAAGCCTTGTGGATTGAAGAGGCAGAAAGGAGGTACCAGGCTTACCTTAATGGGACGGTTTCAGCAAGAGCTGCTGCCGACGTTCTTCACGATGCACGAGAACGACTTGAATGAAAAAGGTACGATTTTTGAAGCCGGCTGAAGATGAGATGCTTGAAGCCATGTTTTATTATCATAATAAGGCCGAAGGTCTTGGTCGTGATTTTATTGGTCGGATAGATGAGGCTGTCGCTCGTATAGAAAAAACCCCAGAAGCTTATCCTGAAATAAGGTATGCTGTTCGTCGAAGTCTCGTTCGTCAGTTTCCATTTGCCCTCCTGTATAAAATTCTTTCAGATGAAGTGCTTGTTATTGCCGTGATGCATCTGAAGCGCCATCCCTCGTATTGGCTTGGGAGATAAAAGTATCGTACAGAATGGTCGCTGTTCTATGGCAAAATCTTCTTCCTCCTGAAAAAAAGCTTTGATTTTCTTGTTTAAATGTTTTTTTACAGTCAGTTGTAACTCCACTCAATAAATTTAGCAGTAGGGTCGTTATGAAAAAAACAGCGTTGTACTCCTGGCATGAAGAGGCTGGAGCCAAAATAATCGACTTCGGTGGCTACCTGATGCCGGTACAGTACACGGGAATTATCGCTGAGCATCATGCTGTACGCAACGCGGCCGGGCTCTTTGATGTGTCGCACATGGGCAATTTTTATGTCAGGGGAGCAAGGGCAAAGGAGTTTCTCCAGTTCATGACCACCAACGATCTTGACAAGGTGGCAGACGGTCAGGCGCAGTACAATCTCATGCTCTATCCCGATGGCGGTATTGTTGATGACCTGATTATCTACCGTATCGACAGCGAAACTTTTTTTCTTATTGTCAATGCGAGCAACGCTCCAAAAGATTTTGAGTGGCTGCAGCAGCATATCGAAGCCTTTGAAGGGGTTGAACTTGAGGATTGTACCGCTCAGCTCTCTTTGATTGCCCTCCAGGGCCCTCTTGCCCTGAATATTCTGGCAAGCGTTTTTCCTGACCTTGATGTAGAGGCGCTTGGATCCTTCCATTTTTGTAAGGTACTATTCCAGGGCTCAGAGGTGATCATTGCCCGAACCGGCTATACCGGTGAAAAGGGGGTGGAGATTTGTTTGCCCAATGAGGTGGCGCAGCTTTTGTGGGAGGCGCTGTTTGAGGCGGGCAAGGCGAGTGGTATTCAGCCCATCGGTCTTGGCGCACGTGATACCCTCCGCCTTGAGATGGGATACTCCCTCTATGGTCATGAGATCGATCAGGATACGAATCCGCTTGAGGCGCGGCTGAAATGGGTGGTCAATATGGATAAAGGGGATTTTATCGGCAGGGAGGTGTGCCGGCAGGTTGCGCTTGACCTGAAGAGAGGAGTCGCCGGATTCTCTCTTGATGGACGAGTTCTTCCACGCCAGCATTTCAAGGTCTATAACAGTGCACGCGAGGAGATTGGCTGGGTCTGCAGCGGTACTCTTTCGCCGACGATCAAGGAGCCTGTTGGTACCTGCAACGTTTTGCGTGAGTACATCAAGGTGGGCACTCCCATTCTGGTTGAAGTTCGCGGAAACTTTCACGCAGGTGTTATCAGGCGTCTGCCGTTTGTTACAACCTCACTGGGGTGAATGCAATAAAGTATTACAGGAGTAAGCAAGCAGGTGAAAATAAAAAATAACAGCAAAAGTGCCAGGGTGAGTAATCTGAACATGAAGGCGCTTCAAAAAGAGATAATCGGCATGGGGCTGATGCTCCTTGCCCTCTTTTTGATAGGTGCTCTTCTCTGTTTTCACCCGGATGATCAGGCAAGTTTTGGTACGCTTGCCTGGTACGATATTTCTATCAAGGCGGCAAGGGGCGCGGCTGAAAGTATCCACAATCCGTTCGGGTTATTTGGCGCAAGGGTTTCAGACTTCTTTATCCGTTCATTTCTCGGTTATTCGGCCATGCTTCCGATAACCTCAATTTTTGTTTGGGGCTGGTTGCTCATGCGGGCCAAAAGCCTTAAACCGGCAATTCTTTTTTCTCTTTACAGCCTCTTTGTTTCACTTGATGTCGCAACCATATTCGGTCTTACCTCTGCGCCATTCAGTGATCTCATGGCAGGGGCGGTTGGACGGATGATTGCCGAGTTTCTTTCTATTGTGATTGGTGTTACGGCATCATCGGTTCTTCTTGCTGTTATTGCTCTTGCTTTGACCATCTATATGGGGAAAGGGTTTCTTGAAGCTTGCAAGGTCATCGTACTGCCCGTTATAAAAAGAAGCATCAAGGCGTTCAGCGCTATCAGGGCAAAGTATATTGAAAGTTGGAAAAAAAAGGCTGAGCAGAAGAGGCTGAAAGCGAAAGAGAGAGAGCTGAAAAAGGAGGAGCAGAGAAAGCTTGCACTGAAAAAGGAGGCCCTGAAAAAAGAGGAGTTGAAAAAAGAGGCGCAGAAAGTGAAGGCACTTGAACCCACGGTATCGGTTTTGCCGGTTGCTTCTCCGCAGAATGAGCTTTTTTCGCCGGAGCTCTTTTTGCCGGAGCCTGTAGTTGTTGAACCGCTTCCATTGGTGCCGCAGCCAAAAGTGCTCGGAGAGCCGGAGATGATCATTCACAAGGCGGTTCATGAAAAAGAGGCTGACCTTGACGAGCGCCGCCTGAAAGTGCAGACCAAGGATCGCGAGCCCTACCGCTTCCCCTCAATTGACCTTCTCGAAAAAGTACCGGACGACAATGATCAGATTGATGAGCGCCATCTTGAAGAGAGCAAGCAGAAACTGCTTGAGAAACTCAATATCTACAAGATAGATGTAAAAAGGATTGTCACGACCGTCGGTCCACGCGTCACGCTCTTTGAGCTGGAGCTTGCACCGGACGTCAAAGTCAGCAGGGTCAAGTCGCTTGAAAATGACCTTGCCATGGCACTCTCAGCACGGGGAATTCGCATCATCGCTCCCATTCCCGGCAAGAATGCCGTTGGTGTGGAGATTCCGAACAGCAAGCCGAAAACGGTCTGGCTTCGTTCAGTGTTGCAGGTTGAAAAATTCAAGAACAGCACCATGACGCTGCCGATTGTGCTTGGCAAAACCATCACCAATGAGGTCTATATTGCCGATCTGGCCACCATGCCGCATCTCCTGATTGCCGGTGCTACTGGGGCAGGAAAGTCAGTCTGCATCAATGTCATTATCTCCAGCCTGCTCTATGCATGCAGCCCCGACAAGGTCAAGTTTGTGCTGATCGATCCCAAAAGGGTGGAGCTTTTTCAGTACCAGCATCTGAAAAACCATTTTCTCATGCGCTTTCCCGGTATTGATGAGCAAATTATCACCGATCCCCAGAAGGCGGTCTATGCGCTCAGGTGCGTCGTTAAAGAGATGGAGGTTCGTTATGAAACCCTTGAAAAAGCGGCTGTCCGCAATATCGGCGATCACAACCGCCGTATTCCCGAAGAGGCGCTGCCCTACATTGTCGTCGTTATTGATGAACTTGCCGATCTCATGATTACGGCGGGACGGGAGGTTGAAGAGCCGATCATCCGGATTGCCCAGCTCGCCCGTGCGGTGGGTATTCACCTTATTGTTGCGACCCAGCGCCCCTCTGTTGACGTTATTACCGGCATCATCAAGGCCAACTTTCCGGCTCGAATTGCCTTCCAGGTGGCCAGCCGGGTTGATTCACGCACCATTCTTGATGGTTCAGGGGCAGAGCAGCTTCTCGGCAATGGCGACATGCTCTATCAGCCCTCAAACCAGCCGAAATCGATGCGTATCCAGGGGCCCTACGTCTCTTCGGGTGAGGTTGAGGAGATTACCTCCTTCATCGGCTCGCAACATGCTCTGAAGAACATGTATGTACTGCCCACTCCGGATGTGCAAAAAGGTAACGGGATTTCCTCGTCGGGATATCAGGAAAAAGATGGCAAGGACAGCATGTTTGAAGAGGCGGCACGGCTCGTCGTAACGCATCAGCAGGCGAGTGTGTCGCTGCTGCAAAGGCGTCTCCGTCTCGGATTCAGCCGCGCAGGGCGGGTTATGGATCAGCTCGAATACAGCGGGATTGTCAGTGAGGCCGACGGGAGTAAAGCAAGGGAAGTCCTCATCAACAATGACGACTCCCTTGAACTTTTATTGCGAAATCTGGACGCCTGAGTCTTTACACCGATTCAACGCGTACAATTTCCGGAACTGCTTTTTTGATCGCCTGCTCAACACCGGCACGCAGTGTCAGGGTGCTCATCGGGCATGAACCACATGCACCAAGCAGTTTTACATCAACGGTCATCTCTTTGGTAATGCCGACAATCTGACAATCGCCACCATCAACCTGCAGGTAAGGGCGTACGGTTTCAAGTGCGGCAATAACCTGGTCGTAGAGTGCATCGCTTTTTGGCAGATAATCCTTGCTGGAACTCATGGTATGCTTGGTTTACAATGATTGAAAATAACGGTACTCTTTTATGGTATCAGAACAGAACGATAATATCAAACCTCTTGCGGAAAAAAACAATATGAAATTCATCATAGTTCAACGCCGCGCTCTGCTTCCATGATGGAAATCCTGCGGACAACCTCCATACCAGCCTGATTGATCGCCTTCGATGTTGCTGAATCAGGATGGCTGACAATACAGGGGGTTCCGCTGTCACCGCCTTCGCGCACCGCACGGTCGATGGGTATGGAGCCAAGAAAGGCAAGTCCCTGGGTACGGGCAAAAATCTCTCCTCCATGGTGCCCGAAAATATAGTCTTTCGTTCCGTCCGGCAGTTCGTAATAGCTCATATTTTCAACCACTCCGAGAATGGGGACATTGACTTTGCGGAACATGCTCACCGCTTTCGACACATCGGCAATGGCCACATCCTGCGGTGTTGTCACAATAATGGCGCCAGTCAGGGGAATGGTCTGGGCAATGGTGATTTGAATATCTCCGGTACCGGGAGGAAGATCAAAAATCAGGTAATCGAGTTCCTTCCACTCTACCTCATTGATAAACTGCTTGACAGCGCTCGAAACCATCGGGCCCCGCCAGATTACGGCCGTATCGCTCTCGATCAGAAAGCCGATCGACATCAGTTTGACGCCCCATTTTTCGAGCGGGACAAGATTTTTCCCCTCAACTTCCGGTTTTGCATCGAGGAGTCCGAACATGGTTGGAATGCTCGGGCCATAAAGATCGGCATCGATCAACCCCACTTTTGCACCTGTTTTGGCCAGGGTGAGGGCAAGGTTGACCGCAAAGGTCGATTTTCCGACTCCACCCTTTCCTGAAGCTACTGCAATAATCTGTTTGACCTCTTTCAGTGGACGCTCCTGGTTGCAGTTATGATGACCGCAGGATGCATGTGCGGAGTGATCGTTGCCGCCGTGATGGCTGCAGGATGAAGGTGCTGATTCATCATGGAGTGTTGTCATGGAGTGATTTTATTTGATATTGTAAAAAAACAGAAACCGTTCTGGTTGAGTTGCGGCCGTCCGCCTATTTCTGCATGAACCGCATCGAAATGGCGACTCCCTCCAGACTGAACTTTTCGCGCAGCTTGTTTTCAAGAAATTTTCTGAAATTTGGCTGCACAAGAAGAGGATCATTACAGAAAAAGGCAAAGACCGGCCAGGCGGCATTGATCTGTGTCATGTACTTGATCTTCAGCTCCTTGCCCGTTTTTGTGGAGACGTGCGTCTGTGAAAGAGCCTCCTCAAGAAATTTGTTGAGCACGCTGGTACTTATTTTGCGGGAGCGGTTCCGGCAAATCTTCTGCGCCGTATCAATGGCCCGGTAGAGGTTCTTTTTGGTGAGCGCTGAAATAAAGAGCACTGGAACGTAGGAGAGGTTCCCCATCTGCATTCGGAGATCCTCCTCATAGATCTTGCTCGTTTTTGAATCCTTCTCGATCAGATCCCATTTATTGACCAAGAGGAGCGCTCCCTTTTTGCGCTCAACGGCCATATTGATGATTCTCATATCCTGTTTTTCAATGCCCGGAGCGGCATCGAGCATCACCAGGGCAACATCGCAGCGCTCAATGGCTTTTTCGGTTCTCAGCGAACTGTAATACTCAATGCCCGCATCAATTTTTGTCCGCTTTCTCAGTCCCGCCGTATCAATCAGGAGAAAATCCTCCTGATTGCGGGTAAAGTGGCTGTCGATGGCATCGCGTGTGGTGCCCGGGATGTTCGACACAATCAGACGGTTTGAACCAAGCAGGGCATTGACAAAGCTTGATTTCCCCACATTCGGCCTTCCGACCACGGCCAGTTGGGTGGCACACGCTTTGTTGCTGTGCTCTCTCTCTGTTTCAGGCAGCGACTCAAGAATTTCATCAAGCATGTCAGCAACCCCGCTCCCGTCTCGGGCCGAGATGAAATAAGGGTTGGTAAATCCGGTACTGATGAACGACGCAGCGTCAATGGTGAGCTGCGGGGTTTCAACCTTGTTCACCGCAAAAAAGAGCTGCTTGTGTCGGAAGGTTCGCTGCAGCAGTCGGCCGAGTTCAAGATCCCCGTAAGAGAGGCCTGCACGAACATCGGTTAAAAAGATAACAATATCGGCATCACGGATGGCTGTCAGAGTCTGCTCAAGCATTGCCACGCTGATGGTGTCACCCTCGGCATTGTAGCCTCCGGTATCCATCAGCGAAAACTCCTTGCCTTGCCATTCGCCCTCTGCGATATGGCGGTCTCTTGTAACGCCGGGGGTTGGATCGACGATGGCGCTTCGTTGGCGCAGGATTCGGTTGAACAGGGTTGATTTGCCGACGTTAGGACGGCCTACCAGAGCAATTAAAGGCTTCATAAAAACAGACGCGGTCTTGATAAAAAAAGCTGAAAGAGACCCACAGGGGAATTCCTTTTGAGATATAAGGTATAATTTGTAGAATTAAGTGGAATAATTTACATTGACGGACTTTATTTTTCCGCAAAAGTTCAGATAATCAAGAGCAAGAGAATGAGCAAGACGATAAGTTTCAAGACATATTCAGCAAAACCGGCAGAAGTTGAACGCAAGTGGTACGTTGTTGACGCCGAAGGTCAGGTTTTGGGCCGCATGGCTTCCGAGATTGCAAACGTGCTCAGGGGCAAGCATAAGCCACAGTTTACGCCGCATATCGATACCGGTGATTTCATTGTGGTAACCAATGCCGAAAAAGTTGCGCTCAGCGGCAAAAAAGAGGAGCAGAAAAGCTACTTCTCGCACTCGCAGTATCCAGGTGGAGTCAAAGTTGACCACGTTAAGGATTTGCTGAAGAAAAAACCAGAGAGGATTATCGAAAATGCGGTGTGGGGCATGTTGCCGCACAACAATCTCGGACGTCAGTTGTTCAGAAAGCTCAAGGTTTATGCAGGCGCAGAACATCCGCACGCTTCGCAGTCTCCTGTTGAAATGAAGGTAAACTAAATATTAAAGCATTGGGAATGAAAGAGGTTATCGATACAGTAGGTCGCCGTAAAACCTCGGTGGCTCGAGCTTTTATGATTCCGGGAAAAGGCCGGGTTATTGTCAACAAGTTGCCGATTGAAGAGTATTTCAGGGATGAATTCAAGCGCCAGCAAGCCCTTCGCCCTCTCGTCATTACCGAAAGAGCTGAAGAGTTTGATATCAAGATCAACGTTCATGGCGGCGGTGTCAGTGGTCAGTCAGGTGCCGTGAGCCTTGCAATTGCCCGTGCTCTTACCGAGTTTGATGAAGCTGCCCGTGCCATTCTTAAAACAGAGAGGCTGCTTACCAGAGATCCCCGTATGGTTGAACGCAAAAAATTCGGTCGCAAAAAGGCCCGCAAACGCTTCCAGTTTTCAAAACGTTAATCTGGTGGTGCTCTTGTCACATTTTACACGCTATTTCAGAACACAACTTCACATATCATGCTATTCTGAGTTTCATTCAGATGAAGCTTTCCGGAAGTGTCCGACGCCTTGCGCCGGATACCGGATGGTAGAAGCATGGTAGAGGGACAACTTAATCACAAAAAAGCACAGATGTCACATTTTCAGCTTGAAGAGATGCTCCGCGCAGGAGTCCACTTTGGTCACCTTGCACGTCGCTGGTGCCCAAAAATGAAGCCGTACATTTTCATGGAAAAGAACGGTGTTCATATTATCGATTTGCAGAAAACCGTCGTTCTTGCCGATGAGGCATTCAAGGCGCTTGAAGCAATCGCGCAGACAGGCAGGGAAATCATGTTTGTCGGCACAAAAAAACAGGCCAAACATATTATAGCCGAACAGGCAGAGCGCGCAGGGATGCCTTACGTCTGCGAGCGTTGGCTGGGTGGTATGCTGACCAATTTCCAGACGATCCGCCAGAGCATCCGGCGCATGAACTCGATTGACCGCATGGCGACTGATGGCACCTACGACATGATTACCAAAAAAGAGCGACTCATGCTTGGTCGTGAAAAAGAGAAGCTCATGAGGATTCTCGGTGGTATTGCTACCATGAACCGCCTTCCAGCCGCACTTTTTATCGTTGACATCAAAAAAGAGCATATCGCCATCAAAGAGGCGCGTTCGCTTGGTATTCCCATCATTGCCATGGTTGATACCAACTGTGATCCTGAACTTGTTGATTTCGTCATTCCGGCCAATGACGATGCCATCCGCTCCATTCAGTTGATGGTCAAGGCCGTTGCTGATATCGTCATCAAGGCACGTGAACTCAAGGTCGAAAATGAGGTGCTTGCCGAAATGGATGAAGTCGAAGAGGCTGGCAGCGACGAAAAGGAAGAGATCAGCGAATAAACAGAGTCTATAATTAATAAGAGTGAAATTTCAATGAGCCAGACTTCAGCAAAAGACGTTAAAAGTCTTCGTGATATAACAGGTGCAGGTATGATGGACTGCAAAAAAGCCCTCGACGAAACAGGCGGGGATATGCAGCAGGCTATCGACTATCTGCGCAAAAAAGGTGCAGCCCTTGCTGCAAAGCGTGCCGACAGGGATGCCAAGGAGGGTATGGTTGGTATCAGAATGACTGCTGACCACAAGGCAGGAATTATTCTTGAACTGAACTGTGAGACCGACTTTGTTGCCCGAGGTGACGATTTTACCTCTTTTACCGCGGCACTTGCAGATCTCGCGCTTGCAACCCGCACGGCTTCTCCTGAAGCGCTTTTGACGCTCACGCTCGGCGAAGCCTGGGGCGGAGTAACAGTGGACGACGCCATCAAGACCATGACCGGCAAACTTGGCGAAAAGATCAGCCTCAAGCGCCTCGTCTATCTTGATGCCCAGGACGGCATTGTCGAAGCCTATCTTCATCCGGGTTCACAGCTTGGCGCAATCATTCATCTTGCTACAGACCAGCCGGGTGTGGTTGGCGAACTGGCAAAAGATCTTGCCATGCAGGTTGCCGCAGCCGCTCCGATTGTTGTTGACCGCTCCTTTGTTCCGGCCGATTATATTGCAAAAGAGTCCGAAATATATCGTCAGCAGGCTCTTGAACAGGGCAAGAAAGAGGCTTTTGTCGACAAGATTGTTATCGGCAGGCTTGAAAAGTATTACCAGGATGTCGTGCTCAGTGAGCAGTTCTTCATCAAAGACAGTACCACAAAGGTCTCTGATGTGCTGGTTGAGTTCTGCAAAAAGCATCAAGCCAAGGTTGATGTGATAGAATTTGCCCGTTGTAAATTGGGAGAGTAAAAAAAAAGCCTCGTTGTTGCGAGGCTTTTTTTTTGTAGATATGTTGGTAACGATGTTGTTTTTGTTAACCCTTTCTTCCTGAGGATAAGGATATGCTTCACTACAAGCGCATCTTGCTCAAATTAAGCGGCGAAGCTCTTGCCGGAGAGGATGGCTACGGCATTAACCCCGAGATGCTTGAACGATATGCCGAGGAGATCAGGGAGGCCCGTGACATGGGCGCCCAGATTGCTCTGGTAATCGGTGGAGGCAATATTTTTCGGGGGATGTCCGAAGCTGCCGCCAAGATGGATCGTGTACAGGCTGACTACATGGGTATGCTTGCCACGGTGATCAATGCGCTGGCCTTTCAGGATGCGCTTGAACGTAAGGGGGTCTTTACCCGCCTGCAGACGGCCATAAAAATGGAGCAGATGGCAGAACCGTTCATCCGGCGCAAAGCTGTCCGTCATCTCGAAAAGGGAAGGGTCGTTATTTTTGGCGCTGGCACAGGGAACCCCTATTTTACCACCGATACCGCCGCATCGCTGAGGGCAATAGAAATTGAAGCCGATATTATTGTAAAAGGCACACGCGTTGAAGGAGTCTATGATTCTGACCCGGAAAAAAATTCCAATGCGGAGTTTTATGCTGATATCTCCTATCTCGATGTCATTCGCAAAAATCTGCGAGTCATGGATATGACCGCTATCACACTCTGCAGCGAAAACGCACTGCCCATTGTGGTCATGAACATGAACGAAAAGGGGAACTTTACCAGGTTGTTGCGTGGCGAGAAGATTGGTTCGCTGGTACACGGGTAACGGCAGGGGCCCTAACAGGGTTCCTCAAAATCCATACCGGATTGCAACAGCAGCTTGAGTACGGCTTGAATTTCATGCCACTCAAACCCCCGGTTGCAGAGGAAAACCTCAAGTTTTCTTTTGCGATCGGCCTCGGTTGCCTCATGCAGTGACCCGATTTTTTTTTCTGCCGCCTGACGGCAGCGTGTAGCGCTGTCATACTCTTTGAGAAGCTCACCGATAATGGCCTCAGCAACCCCTTTTTTGCGGAGTTCCGCACCGAGCTTCAATTTCCCTGACGGCTTTCTTCTTGAGCGGCTTCTGATCAGCTCCATGCCGAATGCCCGGTCGTCAAGCACTCCCCGGCTCGTCAATTTTTCCATCACCTCATTAGTGCTCTTTGCGTCATATCCCTTTTTCAGAAGTTTCCGCTCAAGTTCCCGGCGGCTGTGATTGCGCAGCCCAAGCAGTTTGAGGGCGAATGCCATTGCGGGATGTGCATTGTTGTCTGCCATGATAAAGGGGTGAACGGTTATGAATTGTTGAACAGCTTCGCAGAGCGTCGAGCTTCAGGATTGATACGGTAATCTAACCGGCAGGGAGCCGCTGATCAAAAAAAATCTTGACAATGAGTTCTACGATTACCACAACGATACGCTCCTGATAGAGAGTGACTCGTTCAGGATTTTTTTTCTCTCTCTTCAATTTTACTATATTCCCTTCCGCTCACGGTGAGCGTGTTGGTCCGGCAGGCGGCGACGGGCTGGCTCATGAAGTTTTTTTTATCAGTTAAGCGTAAAACAGAGATGGCTCGTTATACCCCTGAACAGCTTGTCAAAAGAAACGCTTCCGTCTGGACCGATATCCAGATTATCCTTGCTCCGATCCAGTTCCTCTTTTTTGTTGTCGGCCTCACCACAACAGCGCTCTATGCCAACTCCCTCTTTGTCACCAGTTTTTACTGGGTCAGCATAGCTATTCTTTTTAAAACGCTCTTTTTTGCCCTCCTTTTTATAACAGGGATGTTTTTTGAAAAGGAAATTTTCAATAAATGGGTCTACTCAAAAGAGTTTTTCTGGGAGGATATCGGCAGTACCATAGCCGCATTTTTTCATCTGCTCTATTTTTTTCTGGCTTATCGCCGTTATTCTGAACAGGTGCTGTTGTTCGATGCTTTTCTGGCCTATTTCACTTACGTGCTCAATGCCCTGCAGTACCTGGTCAGGATCATCCTTGAAAAACGTAATGAACGCAAGCTGCGCATTGACGGCCAAATCTGAGCGGGGGGTTCCGCATTTTTTTTTCTCAAGATACTTTAATGGTCATGCAACATAGTTTCAAGAGGCTCTGGAATACCACGTTTCTTTTTGTCGGCCCGATCTGGTTTTTGCTGGTCTGGATGATCTGGTCTTCCGGTCAGTTGCCCTCGGTTGATGACAAGCTCGTTTTTCTTGGTGTGGTGATTCCTGGATTTCTGCTTATCTACGGCTCCGGTTTTTTGATTGAGGGTTGGCATGAAAAGAAAAAGAAAGGCAGGGTGTGACCGGGGGGGGGCATTTATTGCTATCGTTATTTTTTAACAATACACGCCGCATTTCCGGTGTGAGAAGTATCATCTCTTATGCAGAATCTTTGGAATGAAGCAGATCTTCAATGCTCCGTCAGAGAGCAGTGCAGCTCAACCGATATGCAGCCGGAACTTGCCGAGCTGGTCTATGCCTCGCGCCTGCTTGGACGCGAAAGCTCGCTGGTGATGCATGGTGGTGGTAACACCTCAGTCAAATGTGAACTGGTCGATCTGGTTGGCAACCGGGCTGATGTCCTTTTGATCAAGGCAAGCGGTGTCGATTTGAGCCGAGTTTCCGGGTGTGATTACACGCCCCTCCGGCTTGGCCCGCTACGCAAACTGGGTGAACTCTTCAGCCGAAATGATACTGTAAGCGAAGAGGCTCTCCGGCGTTTTTCGACCAAAGAGTTCAAACACCTTCTGCTTCTGAACATGTTCAGTCTTACGGACCACATGGACGAGCACCGGCTTACTCCTTCGATTGAGACCCTTCTGCACGCATTTTTGCCGCATCGCTTTATTTTTCACACGCACTCGTTTGCCTTGCTTACCCTCAGCAATCAGCCTGATGGCACCAAGCTTATAGGTGAAACGCTGGGTGAGGATTTTGGTTCTGTGCCCTATATCAAGCCTGGTCTTGGCCTTGCACGCGCGGCCGCCGTCGTCTATGAGGAAAATCCTGAAATAAAGGGACTTGTGCTGCAAAAGCATGGTCTGGTCACTTTCGGCTCAACGGCCAGAGAGGGTTACAGCCGCATGATAGAAGCGGTCACGACGCTTGAAGAGCGGATTGCCAAAGCAGGCCGAAAACTCTTTCCATCAGCACCGTTGCCAGCCACCATTGCTTCGGTTGAGGAAACAGCACCCGTCATCAGGGGAGCCTGTGTTGATGAAAAGGCATTTGGTATGCGTGAGTATCATCAGTTTATTCTCGATTTTCGTACTTCTCCGGCCATTCTTGACTATGTCAACAGTGCCGATATCCTCTCTATGAGTCAAAAGGGCGCCATGACGCCCGACTTCATTATCCGCACAAAAAATTGCCCTCTTGTTGTTCCAGCGCCCGATGCGGCCGACATGCCGGGATTCAAGGCGTCGGTGCATGAGGCCGTGCAACGCTACCGTCAGGAGTACATCGACTATTTTACTATCCAGCAGCAAGCTGCCGACATGCAGGTCACCATGCTCGACCCCTTGCCGCGAGTGGTGCTGGTGCCCGGTCTCGGGCTTTTCGGCCTTGGTAAAACCGCCGAATTGGCGGCAGTCAGCGCCGACATTGCAACGGGTACCGCCTCGGCCATCCTTGATGCCGAATCGGTTGGCACCTTCGAATCCATCAGCGACCGCGAGGCTTTTGAGATCGAATACTGGGACATGGAGCAGGCCAAGATGACCAAGGTTCACCACGATGTTTTTGCCGGTAAAATCGTCATGGTCACTGGAGCTGCAAGCGGCATCGGCCTTGCCACCGCTAAAGCATTTCGGCAGAGAGGGGCTGAGCTGGTCATTCTGGATCTGACCCGTGAAGCCCTCGATCGTGCATCGGAGGAGCTTGGTGGCAACCTCCTTGCCCTCACCTGCGACGTCACCTCAAGGGGCGATATCCGTGCCGCTTTTGACGCAGCCTGCCGCCGCTTTGGTGGTGTCGATATTATCGTCTCCAACGTCGGTGCAGCCATACAGGGTCGAATTGGTGAAGTCTCTGACGATCTGCTGCGCAAGAGCTTTGAAATCAACTTCTTTTCGCACCAGTCCATTGCCCAGGAGGCGGTCAGGGTGATGAAGCTCCAGGGTACCGGCGGCGTCCTGCTTTTCAATGTTTCAAAACAGGCCGTTAATCCCGGTCCCGACTTTGGCCCCTATGGTCTGGCCAAGGCGGCAACGCTCTTTTTGGTGCGCCAATATGCCCTCGACCACGGGCGTGACGGCATTCGTTCAAACGGAATCAATGCCGACCGCATCCGTAGCGGCCTCTTGACCGAAGAGATGATAAAGGCCCGCTCAACAGCGCGCGGCTTGAGTGAAAAAGAGTACATGGCCGGAAACCTTCTGCAGCTTGAGGTGACCGCCGAAGATGTGGCAGAGGCCTTTGTCCATCTTGCGCTCGAAATCAGGACAACCGGTTCAATTACCACAGTGGATGGCGGCAACATTGCAGCCGCGCTTCGCTGAACGAAAGAGAGAGTTACCAAGAACAACAACCACAACTGAAAAAAGCGGAGAGCACCTATCATGGCGGAATACGATAAAGACAAACAGGCAAAAGAGTACTATCTCGACACTCCGGTCAACACGCACGGATTTTTTCTGAAAGGGGCCCACTCCCTTGACTGGGGAATGAAAAATCGCCTGTCGAGGATTTTCCGTCCCGATACCGGAAAAACGGTCATGCTTGCGATCGATCATGGCTACTTTCAGGGGCCTACCACCGGTCTTGAGCGTCCTGATGTCAACATCGTTCCGCTCATGCCTTATGCCGACGCCATTATGCTCACCCGGGGCATTCTGCGCACCACCGTTCCACCAAGCCTTACCAGAGCGGTCGTGATGCGCTGCAGCGGTGGCCCGAGCATTCTCAAGGAGCTTTCAGACGAAGAGCTGGCTGTTGATATTGAGGATGCCATCCGCATGAACGTTGCCGCAATAACCCTCCAGATCTTCATTGGTGGAGAGTATGAGACCCGCTCTATACACAATATGACCAGGCTTGTTGACATGGGTCTGCGTTACGGGATTCCTACTATGGCGGTGACCGCAGTCGGCAAGGATATGGTGCGCGATGCCAAATACTTCAGGCTTGCCTGTCGCATGGCTGCCGAGCTTGGCGCACAGATTGTCAAGACCTACTATGTGCCTGAAGATTTCAATACGATTGTCGCTTCGTGTCCGGTACCGATAGTCATGGCTGGCGGCAAAAAACTTCCCGAGCTCGAAGCGCTCACCATGTCCCGCCGTGCCATTGATGAAGGCGCATCAGGTGTTGATATGGGGCGTAATATTTTCCAGAGCGATACTCCTCTTGCGATGATGAAGGCCGTCAACAAGGTGGTGCATGAGGGTTTGAGTGCCGAGGATGCATTTGATTATTTCAATACCATCAAGGCTGAAGGATAACTAAATGTGATGTACTTCACTGCAGCCTGTTTAAGCGTACCTGCTGCGGTGTTTTTTAAAAAGTTCGATTTTTTTAATGGGCATCTCTCCACTCTATCCAGCCAACCCGGAAGAGTGGGGGGGAGATGATGTTATTCTATGAACAGTGAGGATATAAGAGGGTTCTTTTCTTCAAAAGAGCAGCTTGATATGGCTGACTATCTGACGCTTGATTACTATCTGGAGTGTGTCGGAGATATTGAGACCGCGCTTGCCCATTTCTGCAGTGAACAATCGACGGCACAGTGGAAACGCGTTGACCATGATGAAGATTTTCGTCCAAGGTATGCCGCCAAGGTGATCAGCTTGACGGTAGAGGGTGAGCTTGAAGCGCTGAGTTATCCGGTACACCATTCTGAATCAGGCCCGATTCACGCCTGCCGTGTCACCATTGCACATCCTCACTGCAATTTCGGCACCAAACTGCCTAATCTGCTCTCCGCTGTTTGCGGGGAGGGAGTCTTTTTTACTCCCGGCGTGCCGGTGGTCAAGTTGCTTGATATCGGCTTCCCTGACAATTATCTGAAGGACTTTGATGGCCCGAAATTTGGTGTTGATGGTATTCGCGACATCCTGCAAGCCTATAACCGTCCGATCTTTTTCGGGGTGGTGAAGCCAAATATTGGCCTCACTCCGCTCCAGTTTTCAGACATCGCCTATCAGAGCTGGCTCGGCGGGCTTGACATTGCCAAAGATGACGAAATGCTTGCCGATGTTGACTGGTCAACCCTTATCGAACGTTCTCTCGTCCTCGGAGAAGCCAGAGTGCGGGCGGAAAAAGAGACTGGTACGCCAAAAATATATCTTGCCAACATCACCGATGAGGTTGACCGGCTCCTTGAGCAGCACGACATTGCTGTCAGAAATGGAGCAAATGCGCTGCTGGTTAACGCCTTTCCGGTTGGGCTCAGTGCTGTTAGAATGCTTGCCCGTCATACAAAAGTGCCTCTGATTGGCCATTTTCCCTTTATCGCCGCTTTCAGCCGGATGGAAAAATATGGTGTTCACTCAAGGGTGATGACCAAGCTTCAGCGGCTTGCCGGTCTTGATTCAATCATCATGCCCGGCTTCGGCAGCCGTATGATGACTCCTGAAGAGGAGGTAAAAGAGAACATTGCGGAGTGTCTGCAGGATTTGGGCGATCTCAAACGCTCGCTTCCCGTCCCTGGAGGGAGCGATTCAGCGCTGACACTTGAAACGGTCTACCGCAAGGTCGGAAGTGTTGACTTTGGTTTTGTGCCTGGTCGAGGAGTTTTTGGTCATCCAATGGGCCCCAGAGCCGGAGCTGCGAGTATCCGTCAGGCATGGGAGGCAATTGAACAGGGTATTGCGCTTGAAACTTATGCCGTCGGCCGCCCTGAACTTCAGGTAATGGTTGATGGGGCTAACAGGAACAAATAAGCGCCAGTAACAGAAAAAGCTCTGCTTATATGGGTAAACTGGATCATAAAATTGCGGTCATTACCGGCTCCACAAGAGGCATCGGTAAAGCCATTGCGCATGAGTTTGTGCGCCAGGGAGCAAAGGTGGTGATAACCTCCTCCTCGGAACGCAATGTTCAGGATGCTGTGGCTGAATTTCCCCCTGGTACCGCTTATGGTTGCCTCTGCGATGTTGTTTCTCTTGCCGATATGGAGCACCTGGTTGCTGCGGCAGTCGAAAAATTTGGACGTATTGACTGTTTTATCAATAACGCAGGAATCTCCGATCCCTTCCAGTGCATTACAGAAAGCGATCCGGAAGTTTGGGGCAAGGTCATTGATACCAATCTTAAAGGCACCTACAACGGCTGCCGTGCGGCAATCAGCTATTTCCTCAGGGAAAATATTCCGGGAAAGATTATCAATATGGCAGGTTCCGGCACCGACAGCGGTTCAAACACCCCCTGGATGAGTGCATACGGCTCCTCCAAGGCAGCCATCGCCCGTTTTACCTCTGCGGTTGCCCGTGAGTATCGCCATACCGGTATCTCAGTCATGCTTCTCCATCCTGGTCTGGTTCGTACCGGTATGGTCAGTTCCGAAAATCCTACGCAAGAACTTTCACGGCAGTTGACCACCTTCCGCACGGTTCTTGATATTTTTGCCCAACCACCATCAGTTGCCGCCATGCTTGCCGTACAACTCGCTTCTGACTGGAGCGACTCTAAAACCGGACTCTACCTTTCAGCACTGAACGGAAAGAAAAAAAAATGGTTGCTCCTGACCTATCCCTTCCGTAAAATAGCGAAGAGGATTGATCGTCGAACCTATTAACGCCGAAGGATCGTCATGCCGAAAGCCGCCATAACCGTATACCTGTTTTTTGCTCTTGTTCTTGCGACTCTGCAGGGCTGTTACAGCTTTACCGGATCATCGCTCCCTGCGCATCTCAAAACCATTGCCATCCCGGTATTTGAAGACCGTTCCGGTGCCGGCATTGCACAGTTCAGGGGAGAGATTACCGGCGGGCTTGCCAACAAAATCGAAGCGCAAAGCGTACTTCGCCTCACTCCCTCCATGGCCCGTGCCGACGCGCTGCTCGAAGGGACTATTGTCTCTTTTGCTGATGCGCCAAGCCAGCTCTCCAGCACAACCGAGCGAGCCATGACAAACAGGGTGACGCTTGTTGTGCAGGTCAGAATGGTTGACCGGTTGAAAAAAACGCCAATTTTTGACCAATCGTTTGTCGGATTTTCCGATTATCGAACCGGAAATTACATCGCTCAGCAAGAGGCCGTTCGGCATTGCGTTGGCCAGATTATTGATCAGATCTTTGACCAGGTTGTTTCCGGGTGGTAAAATCGCCGCATGACGGATTCGGTGATTGTTCTTTTTTCGTTACTTGCAATGTAAAGCCTGCCCTATGCAGGGACCATTAAAGGAGATTGTTATGGGATTACACAAGGATGTTGCATATCGACTTGAACTTGCTCGTGGCTTTTTGAATGAAGCAGAACAGGATTGCTCCCTCAAGCGATGGCGGGCATGTGTGTCAGGCTCCATACTTGTTCTTGAAAATAGCGGTCTTGCCGTGCTGATGCTCTTTGGCGTCTCTCCCCTGACACACAAGCCCGCCCGCCATTTATCGCAGCTCATGATGGAAGGGACGGTCACCAAAGAGGTTGCTGCATTGATTGAAGAGATATTGCCGGAGCTCGAAAAATATGACTCACACGAAAAGATGCTGGCAAAATATGGCAATGAATCGTCCTACCAGCTTCCCTGGGAACTTTTCAATGAAGAGGAGGCACTCGCCGCTATCGAGGCCGCCCGAAAGTCGATGCGTATAAGTGCCGAGCTTGCAGAGTTGCTTCAGGCAACAGACACTCCATTGCTGGACTGAAAGCCGTACAGTTTTTATTGAAGCATGTAACCATAAACCACACAAAAAATTGAACGTTGTAGCAATTAACGGCAGCCCCCGCAAGGAGGGCAATACTTTTCATGCACTGATGGGAGTTGGCAGGCAATTACAGGAGAACAACATCGATTTTGAAATTCTGCACATTGGCAATCAGGCCGTCAGGGGCTGCCTCGCCTGCGGAACCTGCGCAAAAAATATGGATGAAAAGTGCTCCATCACCACCGACCCGGTGAATGAATGGATCCAGAAACTCAAAGCGGCTGATGGCTTGATTCTTGGCTCTCCGGTTTATTATGCAGGCATTGCAGGAACCATGAAATGTTTTCTCGATCGAGCCTTTTATGTTGCTGGATGCAACGGAGGGTTGTTCCGTCAAAAGGTAGCCGCAGCAGTTGTCGCCGTTCGCCGTACAGGCGGCTCCTCCACATTCGACAGCCTGAACCATTATCTGACCTATTCGGAAATGATTCTTGCAACCTCCAACTACTGGAATATAACCCATGGCCGTACCCCAGGCGAAGTATTACAGGACGCTGAAGGTGTTCAGATCATGGATCGTCTCGGCGAAAACATGGCGTGGCTGCTGAAGATGCGTGAGCAATCAAAAGATCGGCTACCTGCTCCGCAGCCTGTTGTAAAGATTTATACCCACTTCATCCGCTGATCAAAAGCGATGTGCACAATATGATACACCGATGACACAACACCCAGAGCAGAGCGGCTCAGTCAGCCGAATCATCCTTGTCGACGACGATCAAGCCATACTGAAATGCGTACACAGTCTCTTGACGCAAGAGGGTTACGATGTTACAGCCGTCACTACGGCACATGAGTTTTATTACCAGATACGCTCAGAATCTTATGCGGTAGCCATAATCGACATTGGCCTTCCCGACCAGAGCGGTCTGGTGCTCGCCGAATATGCCCGAAAGAACACCGAGATGCGTATCATCATCTTTTCCGGGCACGACACCATCGACGACCAGCTTGCTGCTCAAAAGGCGGGTGCTGATCTCTATCTGGTTAAACCAGTCGATTTTCGCCAACTCCCAGGCGCTATAGCCATCCTCCTCAACCGCATGGCAGCACCTGCCACAGCACAGAAGCTCCTCAGTGAACAGCAGCCATCACAAGAGCTGGAACAGTGGAGGCTCATAAACCGTAGCCGGCTGTTGCTATCCCCCGTGGGGAAAGTGATCAAACTTACCCTCAAAGAGCTCGACTTCATGACTCAACTCGCCTCAGCCCCTCGCAAAGTTTCACTTCGTTTAGAACTGCTCAAGAAACTCGACTACTTCAACGATGAAGCTGGCAATCACACTCTGCAATCCCTTGTCAACCGCCTGCGCATAAAAATAGCTCCCGACCAAACGCAATTTCCCATCCAGACATTCCACGGTATCGGTTATGCGTTTCTCGGCGACATCACCATCGAGTGATGTTGCGCACCATCCCATCTTCACCAATGCCCTCGATAGCATCCCTGTTTACCGCCTGACCTCTGCGTAATTGTGCCATAACGGTGATGCAGTGAACAGCCCCTCGCAGCATTGTCACAAAATTACCTGTTGTTCGCCAGTACTATAGTCTTTTTACGTACGCAATGCATCGGTAACTGTTCTGATAATATGACAATAAATGAGCTGTTTCTGTTCTCTGGATAGTGTAGCTTGCTGTAAAATTAATTCATGTCATGGTCCTGTACCGTGTGAATAGGGCAGGCTCATCAGTTCCTCAATCATTGACAAACTGCCTACACTGTGCGAAATTCAATTACAGCCAAAGCGATCTCCCTGACGGGACTCCTGCTGATCCTCTCGATTTCACAGCCCGCTCCGCAGCTTTCAGCCGCACCAATTCCTGACGCGGGCAGCATTTTGCGCGATCAGCAGCAGCCGCAAAAAGCGTTGCAACTGCAGTTACCCGCTCCTGACAGCGCAAAAGAACCGGTGTCACAAGCAGGGAGCACGGTTCAGGTCGTGGTGAGGGGATTTACCTTCAGCGGATACGGGGGGCTGGCAAGTGAAGCCGAGCTTCAGGGAGTGGTCGCTGGTTTCATCGGAAAAAGCGTCACCTTCGGCGAGCTCAATGGCCTTACCGACAAGGTTTCCGCACGGCTGAAAACAAAGGGATATTTGCATGCGAGGGCTTACCTCCCGCAGCAGGATATCACCTCCGGCATCATCATCATTGCCATTTCACAGGTTAAAAGTGACGGCACACTCACCATCAAGCGCGACAAGAGCGCAAGAGTCTGCCCTGATTATCTGCACCGTATTGCCAAGTCACCCCTGCATACAGGTAAGCCAATCAAAGAGCAGGAGCTGGAGCGCGCCCTCCTGCTGATAAACGATCTGCCCGGTGTATCGGCCAAAGCCTCTCTTTTTCCCGGCAGTGCAACCGGTACCAGTGGTGTTGAAATTGATGTAAAAGAGGGCCCCCTCTTTTCAGGAATGCTCTATGGCGACAACGAGGGTAACCGCT
The DNA here is from genome assembly GCA_903824295.1 of uncultured Chlorobiaceae bacterium. Taxonomy (GTDB): domain Bacteria; phylum Bacteroidota; class Chlorobiia; order Chlorobiales; family Chlorobiaceae; genus Chlorobium. The sequence continues at coordinate 116 of CAIJWE010000089.1, read as the reverse complement.
ATGTCGGCACCTGGCGCGGCAATGCGATGGTTTCCATTAATGATCCCCTCCATCATGGTGACCAGTTGACCCTCCTGTTGACCGAGGCCTCAGGTCTGGCACAGGGACGCGTCGGC